>CALXVD010000009.1 GCA_944391865.1 uncultured Clostridia bacterium | reverse complement strand
TTTTTCCCATAAACTATACCTCCTTTTTTAGTATAACTTTTTATCTTTAAAAAGTCTACCTTTTGGGGTATAGTTCAGTATGCGGGTCGCCGAGGGCGGCGACCCCTACAATCGTTCCAAAAAATTTGTATTACAAATCACAATTTATTTGAGATATTAATTCCTATATATCTATTGTAAAAATGGACAAACTAGTATAAAATATATCGTGGATTATAAATAATAAACTAAATGTAAAGTGCGGAGGAATAGAATGAAATTAGTAAATAAAGATAATGTAGAAAAATATAATGAGTTTTTAAAAAATCATGATAGATGTAATTTCCAACAATCAATAGAATGGGGAAAAGTAAAAGAGCAAAGTTGGAAAAATGAAATAATTTTAGCAGAAGATGAAAATGGTAATATAATAGGTTCAATTAGTGTACTAATTAGAAAAATACCTATTTTTGGTAATTTGATGTATTCCTCAAGAGGACCAGTTTGTGACATACATGACGAAAAGGTATTAGAAGAATTAACTAAAGGGTTAAAAGAACTTGCAAAAAAATATAATGCTTTTGTATTAAAAATAGAACCAGATATTAAAAGCAGTGATGAAGAGTTTAGAAAAATAGTAACAAAACTAGGATATAAAATAAAAGATGATGCTAAGAACTTTAATGAAGAAATACAACCAAGATATGTATTTAGACTAGACTTAAGAAATAAAACAGAAGATGAAATATTTAAGGCATTTCATCAAAAAACAAGATACAATGTAAGACTTTCAGGTAAAAAAGGTGTAACTATAAAAGAAGGAACAAGAGAAGACTTAAAAGATTTTCATGAAATAATGAAAATAACAGGAAAAAGAGACAACTTTATAATTAGACCTTTAGAATATTTTCAAAAAATGTATGATGAATTAGGAAAAGAGCATGCAAAACTATTTATGGCGTACTACGATGGAAAACCAATATCAGGGATTTTTGATATAGATTATGGAAATAAAGTATGGTATTTATATGGAGCAAGTAGTAATGAGCACAGAAATTTAATGCCTAACTATTTATTACAATGGGAAGGAATAAAATATGCAATAAGCAAAGGAAAAGATATGTATGATTTTAGGGGAGTTTCAGGTGTTGTAGATGAATCACACCCACAATACGGATTATACAGATTTAAAAAAGGATTTAATGCAGAGTTTACAGAGTTTATAGGAGAAATCTATTTTAATTTTAAGCCAATAACATATAAGTTGTATAAAATTTCAGAGAAATTATTTAAAAAAGCAAGAGGACTTATAAGAAAATTAAAGGGAGAAGTAAAATAAATGAAATCATTAGTTATTAGTAAAGATGATTTAAGACATAATATAAATATAATAAAAGAATTAGCAAAAATGGATACTCCTGATGATAGTGGAAACAAGTATAAATTAATTGGTGTTGTTAAAGGAAACGGATACGGACTTGGATTAATTGAATATTCTAAATTCCTAATAGATAATGGCATAGAAACTTTAGCTGTGGCAACATTAGAAGAAGCACAAATGCTTAAAAAAGCAGATATAAAAGAAGATATACTCATGCTTTCATCAACTAGCATAGAAAAAGAATTAAAAGAACTAATAGAAAGTGAAATAATTTTAACTGTTGGGTCTAAAGAATCAGCAGAAAAAGTATGCAAAATAGCTAAAAAAACAGATAAGAAAATAAGAGTGCATATAAAAATAGATACAGGCTTTGGAAGATATGGATTTTTATACAGTGATGTAAAAACAATTGTAGAATCTATAAAAGAACTTTTGAACATTTCAAATGTTTCAATAGAAGGAATTTATTCACATTTTTCTTTGGCATATTATAAAAATGATAAATGGACAATAAAACAATTTGAGAGGTTTATTAACCTTATAGAAACATTAAAACTTAACGATATAAATATACAAACAATGCATATATGTAATTCTCCAGCATTTATAAATTATCCAACAATGCATTTAAATGGAGCAAGAATAGGTTCTGCATTTTTAGGAAGAGTTGCGTTAGAAAATTCTGTTGGGCTTAAAAAAATAGGAAAACTTAAAACTAATATAACAGAAATAAAAACAGTTCCAAAAGGGTATAATATAGGATATTTAAATAGTTATAAAACAAAGAGAGAAACAAAACTTGCAATTATACAAGTAGGATATATGGATGGATATAACATTTCAATAAAAAATGATATGTTTAGGTTCGTAGATAAATTAAGAGATTTATCACATAGTTTAAAAAGATTTTTAAAAAAAGAAAGTTTTAAGGTTAATATAAACAACAAAAATTATAATATAATAGGTAAAGTCGGAATGTACCACATAGCAATTGATATAACGGGAAGTGATGTTAAAATAAATGACTTAGTTTATTTAGACATAAATCCTTTGCATGTAGACAGCAAAATAAGAAGGGAGTATATTTAGATGAAACAAAAGAGCACACCATTTTTTGTAAAACTAAAAAGAGCAGTAATGAATTTTGAAGAATACAAAAATTTTTCTGAAGAAAAGCTTTCAATGGCATTTAAATACATTATAAAACTTATGCTCTTATTTACCCTTATAGTTTCAGTTTCATTAGTATACAAATTTATCGATGTAGCTGAAAGTGAAATAAAATATTTTAATGACAATTTTCCACAATTTAAAATTGAAAACAATATCCTTACAATTGAAGGAGAGAATAAGCAATATATAAGAGGAGACGAGGCACGGATATTTTGGTCTAATTGTAAATAGTGAAAAAGATTCGCTAAAAGACATAAAAGAAGCAGGAAACTATCAAAGAGTATTGGCAGTGCTTAAAGACAAAGTAATAGTAAAAGGATATGACGGAATAGAAAGTAGTGCAACATACGAAAATTTGAGTAACAATTACAACATTAATAATATAAACAAAAGTACTTTAACAGAATTTTTTAGTGGAGACAACATGATAAAAATATATGCAGCATTTGCAGTAATAGCATTTATATATTTGTTTATAATTTATATGGTACAAATACTGTTAGATACATTACTATTATCAGTAGTTGGATATTTATTAAGCCAAATTATTGGAGTAAAATTTAAATATAAATCTATATTCAATATAGGTATATATGCACTTACATTATCAATACTTCTATATTGCACTTATATAGTAGTAAACCTATTTACTGGATTTGAAATAAAATACTTTACAATAGCATACAATGCAATCGCATATATTTATGTTGTTACAGCAATACTAATGATAAAATCTGATTTGATAAAACAACAAATTGAACTTACAAAAATTGTAGAAGAACAAAAAAAGATAAAAGAAGAAAAACAAGAAGAACCAGAAGATAAGGAAAAAGAAAAGGACAAAAAAGAAAAAGAGAAAAAAGAAAAAAAGGAAGAAAAAGAAAGTAAAAAAGAAGGAGAAGCACCAGAAGGAAGTAATGCTTAAAGTGGAAGGAGAATACAATGAAGGACAAACCTAAAAATAACGATAAACTTTATTATATAATAACAGGAATTATAATAGTATTATGTATTGCAGCAATTCTTACAATAACTTTAATGAATAACAATGACACAAATAGTGAAAGTAAAGAACTAGCGTATACAGAACTAATTAAAAAATTAGAAAATAAAGAAGTAGAAAAAATAGAAATGACAGTTGGCAGTACCTCTGCAAAAGTTAAATTAAAAAACGAAGAAGAAGAAAAACAAGTTATAGTTCCAAGTACACAAGCATTTATGGAACTTATACAAGAACAAACACAAAAAGGAAATGAATTTGAATTAATACAAAAACCAACAAGCATACTTTTAAAAATATCAGACACACTATTCTCACTATTGCCTACAATTTTAATAGTAATATTATTTGTATTAATATTCAAGATGCAAGGGCTAGGAGATAAAGGGAAAGTATATGATTCAGAAAAAAGTGAAGATACACATACAACTTTTAAAGACGTTGCAGGTCTAGATGAAGAAAAAAATGAGCTAATAGAAATAGTAGACTTTTTAAAAGAACCTAAAAAGTTCCACGAAATGGGTGCAAAAATACCAAGAGGGATACTTCTTTGTGGAAAACCAGGAACAGGAAAAACATTAATTGCAAAAGCAATCGCGGGAGAAGCAAACGTACCATTCATATCAATGAGTGGTTCAGAATTTATAGAAATGTTTGCAGGACTTGGAGCATCAAGAGTTAGAAAATTATTTGAAAAAGCAAAAAAAATTGCACCATGTATAATTTTCATAGACGAAATAGATGCAATAGGAGCAAGAAGAACAAATGCAAGTGGAGCAGAAAGTGAAAACAATCAAACATTAAACCAACTATTAGTTGAAATGGATGGATTTGAAACAAACGAAACAGTAATAGTACTTGCAGCAACAAATAGACCAGAAATGCTTGATAAAGCACTTTTAAGACCAGGTAGATTTGATAGACAAATAACAATAGCAGCACCAGATGCAAAAGGAAGAGAAGAAATATTAAAAATACATGGTAAAGACAAAAAATTTGCAAGTAATATAGACTTAAAAGAAATTGCAAACGATACTGCTGGATTTACTGGAGCAGAACTTGCAAATGTACTTAATGAAGCAGCAATAATTGCAACAATAAAAAAACATAAAAAAATAGAAGAAGAAGATTTAGAAGATGCAGTAAAAAAAGTAACTGTAGGATTAGAAAAACATAGCAGAGTTATATCAGACAAAGATAAGAAGCTAACTGCATATCATGAAGCTGGACATGCAATAGTAAGCAAATTTTTAGAAACACAACAAGACGTAAAAGAAGTATCTATTATTCCAAGAGGGCTTGCTGGCGGATACACAATGTATAAAACAAACGAAGATAAATACTATATATCAAAAACAGAAATGGAAGAAAAACTAATTGCTTTACTTGGAGGAAGAGCAGCAGAAAAAATAGCCTTAAACGATATATCAACAGGAGCAAGTAACGACATAGAAGTAGCAACAAAAATTGCACAAGATATGGTTACAGTTTATGGAATGAGTGATAACATAGGACCAATATACTTAAAACAAAAAGACCCATATGAACCACAAGTATTTGGAGAAAACATAGATGACGCAATAGGGTTAGAAGTAAAAACAATGATAGACACAGCATACAAAAGAGCACAAGAAATAATACTAGCACACATGGACAAATTACAAGCAGTAGCAGAAAGACTATTAGAAAAAGAAATAATATCAGCAGAAGAATTTGAGACATTTTTTAATTAGGGACAGTCCCCATGCGACATTTTGTCGCAAAAGGGACGTACCTTTAAATCTACAAACTTATTTCTTTACCATTTAAATAATTTAAAATTCCAGCATCTGTCTTAAAATTAAATTTTATCTTATAACTACATAATTCCTGAGTTTTTTTATTAAATTTTTTATTTATTTCATTTTTTCCATATTTTCCGGTCACCTATTATTGGATAGCCTAAGTGTGCAAGGTGAGCACGAATCTGATGTGTTCTTCCTGTATGAAGAGTAACATCTAAAACAGAAGTATTATCCGCTTTATTAATACTTATAACTTTATAGGATGTAATGATTTTTCTATATCCTTTTTTTGGCTCATCTAAAATGTATACGGTTGATTTTTTACTATCCTTAAATAAATATGCAATTATAGTATCTTCAGATTTTTTAGGTATCCCATATACAGTACACTTATAATGCTTTTCAATTTCAAAATTTTTAAATTTATCAAGCAAAATATCTAAAGCTTCCTTATTTTTTGCAAAAACTATTAAACCACAAGTGTTTCTGTCTAATCTATGACATGGAGCTGGGAAATTTGAAGAAGAAAAACAATCTAAAACTAGTTTTGTTAAAGTAATTTCTTCTTTATTATTAGAAACAACCTCAATTCCAGTAGGTTTATTAACAATTAGAATATTATCATCCTCAAATACAATATCTAAGTCATAAGTTTTATATAAAAAGTTATCATTTAAGAATATTGTGATTTCGTCTCCTTCATTTACAACACAATTTTCATTGATTTTAATATTATTAATTCTGATATCTTTTTTTCTAAGAGTTTTATATATTGTATTTAATGTTAGACCATTAAAATTATCCATTAAAAAAGTATTTAATTTTTTTCCATCATATTTTTTATCAACAATTATTTTTTTCATAGAAACATTATACAAAAAGAATGTAAAATAATCAAATAAATTGGAATTTATCTGAGAAGTGAGAAGTGGGATGTGGGAAGTGTGAAATTAGGGTAAGCCCTACGTAGTCAAGCCCTAAAAAGCACACCTCACACTTCACACCTCTCACCTCTCAAAAACAAATTACAATTTTGTGAAAATTTTGCTCCGAGCAGAAAATGCTGAATAAAAAAAGTGGACAGACTTTCTTAAAAAAATGTTTGACAAAAAGCATAAGCTATGGTAAAATATTCATCTGTAAGCCGCATAAGTTAGGTTTTAAAAACTATAAAATATATAGTTACCTAAATTTAATCTTAGCGAGTATTAGAAAATGGAGGTCGTATTTAATATGTACGCAGTAATTGAAGCTTGTGGAAAGCAATACAAAGTAGAAGAAAAAGACGTAGTATTTTTCGAAAAATTAGATGCAGAAGAAGGAAAAAAAGTTACTTTTGATAAAGTAATATTAGTATCTGATGACGGAAAAGTACAAGTTGGTAATCCTTATGTAAAAGAAGTAAAAGTTGAAGGAAAAGTAGTTTCTCATGGTAAAGGAAAGAAAATAATAGTTTTCAAAATGAAACCTAAAAAGAATGAAAGAAAGAAACAAGGACATAGACAACCATATACTAAAGTAGAAATTACATCAATAAAAACAGCTAGCACAAAAGCTACTGCAGAAAAAGAAGAAACAAAAAAAGAAACTACAACAAAGAAAACAACAACTGCAAAATCAACAACAACAAAAAAGACAACAACAGCTAAAAAAGAAGAAAAAGTGTAAAGCAAAATAGAAATTAGATAAAAAGTTATAAATAATAGTAAGCTGAAGGGAGTGAAATATAAATGGCACATAAAAAAGGGCAAGGTAGTGTTAAAAACGGAAGAGATAGCGAGTCAAAACGTTTAGGTGTAAAAAGAGCTGATGGAGAATTCGTTTTAGCAGGAAATATATTAGTAAGACAAAGAGGAACAAAAATGCATCCAGGTACAAATGTAAATAAAGGTAGTGATGACACTTTATATGCAGTAGTAGATGGAAAAGTTAAGTTCGAAAGAAAGGGTAGAGACAAAAAACAAGTAAGTGTATACCCAGTAGAGAACAATTAATTTATAAAATTGTAAGGGCGACCTTTGGTCGTCCTTATTGTATTTTATTTATATTGTAAAATTTAGATTAATAATATATAATATATAGAAATTATATAAACTAATTTCGAAAGGGGAAAATCATTATGAGTAAAAAAATAGTCCTTACAGGAGATAGACCAACAGGAAAGTTACATATAGGTCATTATTTTGGTTCACTAAAAACAAGATTAGAATTGCAAGAAAATGATGATTATGAACAATATATATTAATAGCAGATGTTCAAGCTTTAACAGATAATTTTAGTAACCCAGAAAAAGTAAGAAAAAATGTTAGAGAAGTTGCAATAGACTATTTATCTGTAGGAATAGATCCAAGTAAAACAACTATATATATTCAATCAATGATACCAGAAGTAGCTGAACTTACAGTTTACTATTCAAATTTAGTTACAATTTCAAGACTTCAAAGAAATCCTACAGTAAAAACAGAAATTGCACAAAAAAGAGATGTTTTTGGAGAGAGTGTTACATATGGATTTTTAGGATACCCTGTAAGCCAAGCAGCAGATATAACAGCCTTTGAAGGAGAGTTGGTACCAGTTGGAGAAGATCAGTTACCTTTAATAGAACAATGCAGAGAGATAGTTAGAAAGTTTAACAAAATTTACGGAGATGTTTTAACTGAGCCAGAAGCAGTTTTATCCAGTGCAAAAAGAATAAAAGGGTTAGACGGAAATGACAAAATGGGAAAATCATTGGGTAATGCAATTTATTTATCAGATACGGAAGAAGAGATTACAAAAAAAGTAATGAGTGCAGTAACAGACCCAAATAGAATAAAAAAAGATGATTTAGGAAACCCTGATATTTGTATGGTAGCATATTATCATAATTTATTTACTCCAAAAGAAGATATAAAAAAAATTTGCGAGGAATGTAGAGGAGGAAAGCGTGGCTGTGTGGCTTGTAAAAGAGAACTTGCAAAAAATATTATAGAATATTTAAGACCAATTAGAGAAAAAAGAGAATATTATGAAAATCATCCAGAAATCGTAGATAAAGTTTTAATAGAAGGAACAGAAAGAGCAAGAAAAAAAGCAAAAGAAACAATGAGTAAAGTTAGAAAAGCAATGAAACTAGACTACTTTTGTTAAAAAGTGCAAGGAAAATATTGACAATTATATTATAGTAGATTATAATAATTATTAGAAAAACTAATTTAATTATTTTTGCATTAGTGAATAAAAAAACGGCAGTAGGTGCAACTACTGCCGTTTGCCTTATGTATCAAATTCTTTTAATATTAAAAGAATTAATACTAAAGCGACTAACTTAGTTATTTTCATCATTAGTGAACTACCTCCTTTCTACCTTTATAGAAAGGCGAAAATATTATAACATACTAAAAGACAAAATGTAAATATTTTACAATTATTTCTGTAAGAATTTATATTGTAATAATAAATAAAATAGTATATAATGTATAAAATAAAGATATAAAGAAGATTAACAAGGAGATATATATGTTTGTAGATTATACAAAAATTATAATTAAATCAGGAAACGGAGGAAACCGGAGCAGTTACATTTAGAAGAGAAAAATATGTAGCAGCAGGCGGACCTGACGGAGGAGACGGAGGAAAAGGTGGAGATATTTACTTTATAGTAGATCCTGACTCTAACACTTTAATAAATTTTAGGTACAATAAAAAATATAAAGCAGAAAATGGACAAAATGGTAGCGGAAATAGATGTTATCGGAAAATCTGGTGAGGATCTATATATTAAAGTTCCTAGAGGTACAGTTGTAAGAGATGCAGAAACAGGAAAATTAATTGCGGATTTATCAAAGGAAGGACAATGCGATCTAATACTTCCAGGAGGAAGAGGAGGAAAGGGAAATGCTCATTTTGCAACCTCTACAAGACAAGCTCCAAGATTTGCACAAGATGGGGAAAAAGGAATAGAAAAAGAAGTAATACTAGAATTAAAATTACTTGCAGATGTAGGATTAATTGGATTCCCAAGTGTTCGGAAAATCTACAATTCTTTCCATGGTAACATCAGCAAGACCTAAAATTGCAGAATACCATTTTACAACATTGGAGCCAAATTTAGGAGTAGTAAAAACAGAATACGGAGATAGCTTTGTGCTTGCAGATATTCCAGGAATAATCGAAGGAGCAAGTGAAGGAGTAGGCCTTGGTTTAAGATTTTTAAGGCATATAGAAAGAACAAGATTACTATTGCACGTAATAGATGTATCTGGTTCGGAGGGAAGAAATCCGGTAGAAGATTTTAAAATAATAAATAAAGAACTTAAAAAGTATAGTGAAAAATTAAGTACAAGAAAACAAATTATTGTTGCAAACAAAATAGATGTTATGCAAGATGAAAAATTATATTTGGAATTAGAAAAATTAGCAAAAGAAAAGAATTTAGAAATTTTTAAAATATCAGCAGCAACAGGAGAGGGCTTAAAAGAATTATTTACACACGTATCTAAAGTTTTAAAAACCCTTCCAAAAGAAGACTTAGAAGAAGTGGAAGAAAAGAAAGTGTATACGTTAAAAGAAGAGGAGAAACCATTTACTGTAAGAAAAGAAGATGGAATGTTTATAGTAGAAGGACCTGCAATAGAAAAAATAATGAGTAGAGCAAATCTAGAAGACAATGAATCGCTTTATTACTTCCAAAAAAGTATAAGATTCTTAGGAGTAGAAGACAAACTAAGAGAAATGGGTGTAAAAGAAGGAGATACAGTAAAATTTATTGATTGGGAAATGGAATGGTTTGATTAAAAAAATAAAACTTTTGTTTGACATTCATTTGTTTGTATGATAATATATATGCAAATATATTTTCGGGAGTGATTATATTGAAAAATGAAGAAATGACCGACTTAAATAAAAGAGAAAGAGCGATACTAAAATTTATAGAAAAACAAATAAAGGATAAAGGGTACCCACCATCAGTTAGAGAAATAGGAAAAGCAGTTGGTTTAAGCTCTACTGCAACAGTACATGGCTATTTAGCAAAACTTTCAAAAAAAGGATATATCAAAAAAGAAGATCAAAAAGGAAGAACTTTAAAAGTATTAAAAGGCGGACTTGCAGATGACGAAAAATCTACACCTAAGCCACTATATAATGGTAAAGAATTAGTAGATGTACCAGTAATAGGAAAAATTACAGCAGGAGCACCAATACTTGCAGTAGAAAATGTAACAGATACATTTCCAATTCCACTTGATTTTGTTGGAAACAGCGAAAGCTTTATGCTAACAGTACGTGGGGAAAGTATGATAGAAGCCGGAATTTTAGATGGAGATTATATATTAGTAAAAAGACAAAATACAGCAAGAAACGGAGAAATAGTTGTTGCATTAATAGAAGACGAAGCAACAGTTAAAACATTTTATAAAGAAAAAGATCATATAAGATTACAACCAGAAAATAGTACAATGGATCCAATAATAGTCCCAGACTGCAAAATTCTTGGGGTAGTAGGCGGAGTATTTAGAAAATTATAGAAATATTATTTTAAAATTGCATCTAATTTGGGTGCAATTTTTTGTTATGTAAAATGTAATTTGTTTTTGTGAGGTGTGAGGTGCGAAATGTGAGGTGTGCTTTTTAGGGATAGACATTGTTAGGCTTACCCTAATTTCACACTTCCCACATTCCACTTCTCACTTCCCATTTAAATTCTATTTTGCATAATTAATTTTAAATACGCAAATACTATTTTGCGAGGTGATTTTATGCAAAAAAATGATAAGGAACATGAAGAGGAAAATACTACAAAATATGGAGAATTTGTTTGCTCAGCGTTCCAATGGCTTCCTCTAGATAAGCAAAAAGAGCAAGCAGAGAAAATGGCAAATATAACAAAAAAGAAAAAAGATTAAAAAAGTGTAATAATAATACTTCCTTCCTAATATACATTTATTAAAGTTTAAGTGTACAAACATTTTTGTTTAGGAGGGAATATTAGTATGGAGAATTTCGAAATATATGAGGATATTGCAAGCCGTACAGATGGAGATATATATGTTGGAGTAGTTCGGACCAGTAAGAACTGGAAAATCTACATTTATTAAAAACTTTATGGATTTATTGGTAATACCAAACATACAAAACGCATATAAAAAAGAACGAGCAAGGGACGAATTACCACAAAGCGCAGCTGGAAGAACAATAATGACAACAGAGCCAAAATTTGTACCAAATGAAGCGGTAGAAATAACAATAGGAGAAAATCTAAAATTAAAAACACGTTTAGTAGACTGTGTGGGATATTTAGTAAATAACGCACTTCGGTTATATGGAAAACGACGTTCCTAGAATGGTAAAAACACCTTGGTCAGATGAAGAAATACCATTTGAAGTTGCAGCTGAAATGGGAACAAAAAAAGTAATTACAGAACATTCAACAATTGGAATACTTGTTACAACAGATGGTAGTATAACAGAAATTCCAAGAGAAGACTATATAGAAGCAGAAGAGAGAGTAGTAAGAGAATTAAAAGAATTAAATAAACCATTTGTAATAGTACTAAATACAAATAATCCATATTCTGATTATTGCAAAGAACTTGCAAGAACATTAGAAGAAAAGTATCAAGTTGCAGTTTTACCAACAGATTGTACTAACTTAAATATGGAAGATGTTAATGACATTTTTGGTAAAATCTTATATGAATTTCCGGTAGAAAGAATTAATTTAAACTTTCCAGGATGGGTAGACGGTTTGTCTGACGAACACGCTTTAAAACAAGAATTGTATAGAGATATAAAAGAAGCGTTTAAAGATACAAATGTTGTTAAGAATATAAATACAGGAATAGAAAGAATAAACACAGTAGAAATAGTAAAACAAACAACAATAAAAGAAATAAATTTGGGAAATGGTTCTGTAACTTTAGAAATTAATTTAAAAGAAGAACTGTTCTACAAAGTGTTAACAGAAATAACTGGTGTCGAAGTACAAAATGAAGCCGATTTATTCTCAACTATTTCAAACCTTGCAAAAGTTAAAAAGGAGTACGACAAAGTAGCAGTTGCTTTAGAAGAAGTAAAACAAAAAGGCTATGGTATTGTAACACCTACAATGGAAGAGTTAATACTAGAAGAACCTGAAATGGTAAAACAAGGATCTCGATTTGGTGTAAGGCTAAAGGCAAAAGCACCATCTATACATATGATTAGGGCAGATATTGAAACAGAAGTATCACCAATAGTAGGAAGTGAAAAACAATCAGAAGAATTAGTAAATTATTTGCTATCAGAATTTGAAAATGATCCTATAAAAATTTGGGAATCAAACATATTTGGAAAAAATCTTCACGAATTAGTAAATGAAGGATTGCAAAATAAATTATATAGAATGCCAGAAGACGCACAAGAAAAATTACAAGAAACATTAGAAAGAATTATAAACGAAGGAAGCGGAGGACTAATTTGTATAATACTATAATATAAATTATAAAAAATAAGCACAATACAATTAATAGTTGTATTGTGTTTTTTTAATTTGAAATATCTTGCAAAACAGAAATATATAATCTATAATTAAAATAAAATATTAACAATAATTAATACTAATAGATGATACAAAAGAAGGAGGAAGTACAAATGCAAAACAAAAAAGCAAAGAAAAGCACACTTCACACATATGGCAATAGAGGTATCACCTTAATTGCCCTAGTAATTACAATAGTTATTTTACTAATTTTGCTAGGAGTTGTTTTAAAAGTTGTTTTAGATAAAGGCGTAGTCGACAAAGCAAAAGCTAGTAATGAAGAACAACGTTATGCTATTGTAAAAGACGAAGAGACAAAATGGACATCAGGAAAACTTACTGACGAAAGAGGAGGAACCAGTAGCACAGAAGCAAGAGATACAGTTATTGATAGGCTGTTTGAACAGGGACTTATAACAGAAGAAGAAAGGGACAGTCTAAAAGAAAAGCAAACAATTTATATTGCAGATAAACCAATTGAATTTTATGAAAAAGCATCTGAAGAAAATCCAGAGCCAGACCCAGATCCAGACCCTGATACTCCATCGGGAGAGGTACCAGATGATGTTCCAATTCCAGATGGCTTCTATTATGTAGGAGGAGAAAAAGATACAGGAGTAGTAATTTCGGACGATATAAATGATGAATTTAAAGGCGATGACCACGAAACCGCACAAGAACTTGAGGGAAATCAGTATGTTTGGATTCCAGTTGACAATCCAGACGAAATGTTTACAACAAATTCTGACGGAAGTTATTCTGGAAAATTATATAATTTTACTGCGGGAAAAGAGCCTGAGGTAATAGAAGAATTCGAAATATTCGGAGTAAAAAATTATAGAGAACCAGCATTCTTTGGTGGTATCGGTGGTATGGATACATGGAATGGATTAGTATATAATTTTAGTGAGTCAGGTCAAGAAGCAGAATTTAAAGCTATGGTAGAAAGTGTAAAGCAATATAAGGGATTTTATTTGGGAAGATATGAATCAGAAATGGAAGGAGATAAGCTTGCTTCTAAAGTTGGAGATCCAAATCTTGGTGAAGACACACATTGGTATCATTTATATAGTGCAGCTAAGAAAACATATCCTAATGACGAAACAAATACAAAAGGCGCTGTTAGCCAAATGGTATGGGGATGTCAATGGGATGCTGCTTGCAGGTGGTTTAATACTTTTCCAGAGCTAAAAGACGACAATTATGTTACAGATTCAAAAACACCAGGCAAAGGAAACTTTAATTCATCTCTTATAAATACAGGAACAAATGAAAATTACAAAGTGAAAAATATATATGATATGGCAGGAAATTATTCAGAACAAACAATGGAAGCGTATGATGATGAGTACAGAGTAAGAAGGGGAGGAAGTGCAGTTGATGTAACATCAAATGCAGTTACTAACAGAAATTGGTCTTTTTATAAGCCAAATGATACTTATGCATCAGTTTACAAATTTACAACAAGACTTGCATTATACATTACAGAAGCTTCTACCAGATACGATAACATAGATGTTCCAATTCCTGATTAAGTAAATAATAATCAAATTAAAGTAGGCTAATTTAGCCTACTTTAAAATTGGGTTAATGATCAGACTAAAATTTTAATTATATATTGTTTTATTAAGCCATATCTTATATAATAAAACAAAAAATACGAGGTGTAATTTTAATTATGAATTTACCAAATAAACTTACAATATTTAGAATACTATTGGTTCCAATAATGGTAATAATACCATTATTAGGTTTAGATACGAAAGTTTTGGGAATACCACTTAGTTTTATAATAATAGATTTAATATTTATTATAGCATCATATACAGACCATTTGGATGGAAAACTAGCAAGAAAAAATAATCAAATAACATCTTTTGGTAAATTTGCAGATCCATTAGCAGATAAAATACTTGTTCTTGCAGCTATGCTTATACTAGTAGAAGCAGGATTGCTTCCAGCATGGATACCAATAATAGTATTATTTAGAGAATTTGTTGTATCTGGTTATAGACTAATTGCAGTAGAAAAAGGTGGAAAAGTAATAGCAGCAAGTTTTTGGGGTAAACTAAAAACGTTTACTCAAATGATAGCAATTACCCTTATGTTTATTAATATAAATAACACAAATGTATTTGGTGCATTTATATATGGAAATTTAAATGGAGTTGAATTAATTATAAATATTTTATCAACAGTTTTAATGCTTATATCAGTAATAGCAACAATTTTTTCAGGCTGGGATTATATAAAAAACGGAAAAGATTTATTAAAAGACTAAAAAATATAAGTGCATTTAGGAGGATACAATGGATAAGAACAAAGCAAAAAAGAGAATAGACGAATTAAATAAACTTACTGCATATTATGCAAAAAAATATTATGATGATGATAATCCAGAAATTTCAGATTTTGAATATGATATGCTTATGAATGAACTTAAAAATTTAGAAAAAGAATATCCAGAATTTATAAGTAAAGATTCACTAACACAAAAAGTGGGAGGAACAGTAAAAGAAGGTTTTGAAAAAGTAACACATATTGTGCCACTTCAAAGTTTGCAAGATGTTTTTTCTTTTGATGAGTTATATACCTTTGATGAGAAAATGAAAAAATTTGATCCTAAAATTAGGTATGTAGTTGAAACAAAAATAGATGGATTATCTGTTTCCTTAGAATATAAAAAAGGAGAATTTGTAAGGGGGGCAACAAGAGGAAATGGGCAAGTAGGAGAAGATATTACAGATAATTTAAAAACTATAAAAAACATACCTCAAAGGTTAAAACAAGATATAGATATAATTGTAAGAGGAGAAGTTTTTATTTCTAAAAAAGACTTTGACGAACTAAATGAAAAGCAAGAAGAAGGAAATAAATTTGCCAACGCAAGAAATTTAGCTGCTGGTTCACTTCGTCAATTAGACAGTTCTATTACTGCTAAAAGACCTTTAGATATATATATTTTTAATGTTCAAAAGAGCGACGACATAAAATTTACTTCGCATTACGAATCTTTATTGTACCTAGAAAAAATAGGTTTCAATGTAAATCCTGTAAAAATATTATGTAAGGATATAAATGAGGCAATAAATGCAATTGAAGAAATTGGAAACAATAGAGAAGATATACCATTTGGAATAGATGGAGCTGTAATAAAAGTAGATGATTTAAAATTAAGGGAAGAAATAGGAACTACATTTAAAACTCCTAAATGGGCAATTGCATATAAATATCCGCCAGAACAAAAAGAAACTATATTGAAAGATATTGTATGTAATGTTGGTAGAACACGGGGTTATTACACCAATGGCAATTTTAGAGCCTGTGGTAGTTGCTGGCTCTACAATATCTAAAACAACCCTCCATAATGAGGACTTCATAAAAGAAAAAGATTTAAAGATAGGAGACCATGTTCTAATACAAAAAGCTGGAGATGTAATACCAGAGGTTGTTAAGGTACTAAAAGAAAAAAGAAATGGAACAGAAAAAGAATTTGAAATGCCAAAAAAATGTCCTGTGTGCGGAGCAGAAGCAGTAAGAGAAGAAGGGGAAGCGGCTGTTTATTGTATAGGAATTGAATGTAAAGCAAGAAATTTAAGAAATATTATTCATTTTGCTTCAAAAGAAGGAATGAATATTGAAGGATTAGGAGAAAAAATAGTTGAACAATTATTAGAAAATAAATTAATAGAAACAATAGCAGATATATATTACTTAAAACAAGAAGATATTGAAACATTAAAAAAAGATGGAAAAAAATTTGCTAAAAATTTAATTGATGCAATAGAGCAGAGTAAAAATAATGATTTAGACAGACTAATATGTGCTTTGGGAATAAGACATATCGGAACAAAATCGGCAAAAACATTGGCAAGAGAATTTAGAACGATAGATAACCTAATGAATGCGTCTTTAGAAGACTTAGCGTTAGTAGAAGATATTGGAGAAATAACCGCAAAAAGTATATATGAATTTTTTAAACAAGACCAAACAAAAGATTTAATTAATAAATTAAAAAAAGCAAATGTTAATATGAAATTATTACAAAATGAGAAAACGGATAACAGATTTGAAGGTAAAACTTTTGTGCTTACAGGAAGCCTTGAAAAATATACAAGAGATGAAGCAAGCAAAATAATAGAAGATTTTGGGGGCAAAACTTCTAGTTCAGTATCTAAAAAAACAGATTTTGTTCTTGCAGGTGAAGAAGCGGGGAGCAAGCTTACTAAAGCAGAAAGTTTGGGAATAAAAATAATATCTGAACAAGAATTTGAAGAAATGATTAAATAGTAAATTAGAGGTTAGATGTTAGAAATTAGAGGTTAGAATTTTGTGATGTAGGGGCGGCAATTTGCCGTCCGAAAATATCTAAATTTTGGTGTTTGGATTTTTGAATTTGGAACCAAATGAATTGCAAACGTTGTAGGGGTCGCCGTGTCCTTAAGCGACCCGCTCTTCGAAGCCCGGGTAAGCAAGTTCGCCCCTACATATCCAAATACCAAATTCCAAAAACCAAATACAATTATTCAAATTATAATTTATAAAAGAGGGAGAAAAGATGGATAATAAAAATTATAGCTTCGAACAATTATGGAAGGACTTAAATGATGGATATCAAATATACTATACCTATTTAGGAACAAGATATTTATTAACTAAACTTGATAAAAATTGTTATTCTAAAGAAATTGTTAAATTTGAACGGAAAAGGCCCTCATCCAAAAACTCAAATTATTACACTAAAAAGTGTAAAAGAAATACACCCTTTTATGGAAGATATAGAGTATAAAATTAGTATATAAATTTTGGAGGTAAAATGAAACTGGTAATTCAAAGAGTAACAAATGCACAAGTAGAAGTAAATAATGAAATAGTAGGTAAAATTGGAAAAGGATTTTTAGTTTTATTTGGAGCAGGAAAAGGGGATACTAAAGAACAGGCTGACTTTTTATCTGAAAAACTATGTAATTTAAGAGTGTTTGAAGATGAGAATGATAAAATGAACTTATCAATTAAAGATATAAATGGAGAACTTTTAATTGTATCGCAATTTACTTTATATGCAGATTGCAGAAAAGGTAATAGACCAAGTTTTGTAAATGCCATGCTGCCAGAGGAAGCAAATGAAATATATGAGTATTTTATAGAAAAGTGTAGAAAAATGATTAATAAAGTAGAAAAAGGAAAATTTGGTGCACATATGAAAGTAAGTTTAGCAAATGATGGCCCCGTTACAATAATACTCGAAAAATAAAAACATGAAAAATACTTTGAAACTATTGACTTTAGAGGTTTTAGTTAATATAATAAGACCAAATCTAAGTTTAAAGCGGAGGCAAAAAGAACATATGGCAAAAGGTGAGTTAGCTTATTCAATTAATAATGACTTATGTAATAAAACAGACAACGAATTAGTAGTTTCTGCAAGAAGTGGAAATGAAGAGGCATTAGAATATTTGCTTAATAAATATAAAGAACTTGTTAATATGAAAGTAAGCAAATATTTTATTATAGGTGCAGAAAAGGAAGATATAATTCAAGAAGGGATGATAGGGTTATACAAAGCAATAAAAAACTTTGAGCCAGATAAACAAAATTCGTTTAAATCTTTTGCAAATTTATGTGTGGAAAGGCAATTAATTACAGCAATAAAAACATCTAATAGACAAAAGCATATTCCACTAAACTCTTCAGTTTCTTTAAATACATCAGCTTATGACAATGATGACGATGTATCTTTAATTGAACTTTTTAATTCAAATACTGCTGAAGATCCATTAGATACTATTACTAAAAAAGAATATTATAAATTTGTGGGAAATAAAATTGATAAGCACTTAAGTGCCTTTGAAAAAAAAGTATTAAGTAGATTTGCAGCAGGAGATAGCTATGTTAAAATTGCAGAGAAATTAGATGCTCCTGTTAAATCCATCGATAATGCAATTCAAAGAATAAGAAAAAAAGCAAGTAAAGATATAATAAATGAAGAATAAGGGACTGTTCTAAATATTTTTAAAAGGGACTGTCCCTAAAACCTTGCACAAAATGCTTCTATAGCTCAGTAGGTAGAGCACAGCCATGGTAAGGCTGGGGTCGCCGGTTCGATTCCGGCTGGAAGCTCCAGAAAAAGAAAGAAGCATATATGGCTTTCAAAATATCGAAATCCATATATGCCTCTTTGGTAGGGGTACTACTTGCTTTGGGCTATAAGGTAATTTGGCAAATTACTTTGCTTTGCAATATCATTACTGCGGGAACTACTTTTCCAAAAAGCATTATAATCATAAGTTACCGGAGTTAAACGATATTGCTGATCAAAAAAAACCGGTGGCATAGTAGCGCCTCCCTTCTATAGTAGAATGAAATAATTATAGCATAAAACCTGGAAAAAATCAATAGAAAAGCTAAAAAAATATCCAAAATGTGGAAAATAAAAGAGGGATAAAAATGAAAATAGGAATAGTCGGTTTGCCAAATGTTGGCAAAAGTACAATGTTTAATAGTATAACAAATGCAGGAGCAGAATGTGCAAATTATCCTTTTTGCACCATAGAACCTAATATAGGTGTCGTTCCAGTGCCAGACAATAGACTAGATGTACTTACAAAAATGTATAATGCAAAAAAAACAACGCATGCAATTGTAGAATTTGTTGATATAGCAGGGCTTGTAAAAGGTGCAAGCAAAGGAGAAGGATTAGGTAATAAATTCTTATCACACATTAGAGAAGTAGATGCAATTGCCGAAGTTGTAAGATGTTTTGAAAATCCAAATATCGTACATGTAGATGGAAGTATTAATCCAATTAGAGATATAGAAACAATAAACTTAGAATTGATTTTTGCTGATATAGAAACAGTCGATAAGCGATTAGAAAAAGCAAAAAAAATGCTAAAAGCAGATAAAAAATATCAAGAAGAAATTAACTGCTTAGAAAAAATAAAAAAACATTTAGAAGAAGAAAAGCCAGTTAGAACATTAGAATTTAATGAAGACGAAAAGGAAATTTTAAAAGAGGTAATGCTACTTACTGCAAAACCAATTTTATATATATGCAACGTTTCAGAAGAACAATTAGCAGATGCAGAAAATGATGAAAATGTAAAAAAAGTAAAAGAATATGCAAAAACAGAAAATAGTATAGCAATTCCTTTATGTGCAAAAATAGAAGAAGAATTAACAGGATTAGATGAAAATGATAAAAAAGAAATGCTAGAAGCATTAGGATTAAAAGAATCTGGCTTAGATAGAGTTATAAAAGAAAGCTATTCATTATTAGGTTTGATGTCATTTTTAACAGCAGGTGAGCCAGAAGTAAGAGCATGGACTATAAAAAAAGGAACGAAAGCACCTGTTGCAGCCGGAAAAATACACTCAGATATACAAAGAGGATTTATTAAAGCAGAAATAGTATCTTATGATGACTTGGTAAAAGAAGGCTCAATGAACTCGGCTAGAGAAAAAGGTCTAGTAAGATCAGAAGGAAAAGATTATATAATGCAAGAGCGGAGATATTGTACTATTTAAATTTAATGTATAAAATTTTAAAAAAACTATTGCAATATTTTAAAAATTGGTGTATAAATATAAAAGAATAAATAATAATAATAATATATAATGTAAAGAGGAGAATGAAAAATGTCAAAATTAAGAACAAAAGAATTAATAATATGCATAATCACACTTATTGTGTTAATCTTAACAGTAGCTACAAATATTTTTGCTACCGACTTAGAAGATTTAATAGGAAATAGCAGTAACTCTAATAACTTTACAAACATTGCAGGAACTACTAACAATACTAATAATACTAACAACACTAATAATACTAACATGAATAGAGCAAATATAAACACAAATAGAAATGTAAACAACAATACAAGTACTATAATACCAAATACAGGTGTTGATTATTCTGTTTTAATTATAATAGCAGTATTCGGAGTATCTGCAGTATATGCTTATAAAAAAATAAAAGATTATAAAAACGTATAATACTTAATTTGATATTTAAAATAAATATAAAGCAGTTATAAACTATATTTATAACTGCTTATTCTCTTGCTTTAACTATTAATCTGTTTTTGGTTATATTATTACATGTAACTAAAGTTATCTCTTTAGTACCATTTGTATTTTGGCTAGTACAAGAAGTGTCAGTTTGGGGAGTTTCATATTTTTGATATACATAATAAGAAACTGCATGATTATTATAATCATATATTTTTATTTCATCATTAACTTCAATCTCAAATAAATTACTAAAAAAACGATCATCATCATAGTTGTGTGCTGCGATACAAAGATTACCCTTCTCGTTTGGGTAAGGTCCATAAAATCTACAAGGGGCTATTTTTAAAAAATCATCATTAGTATTAGATAAAATAGGATACTTAATATTTAATTTGGGAATTTCAATTATTCCAATAACAAAAAAATTTCCTTTATTATTTAATTCTACAACTGTATAATTTTGTGAGCTGGAATATAAACGTTCAATATTAAAACTAGTTATTAAACTGCTAGAAATTTCTTCTGCCTTTTTTGAGAAATAAGAATAGCATATAAAATATGAACTAAGTCCAAAAATTAAAAGAATAGATACAGTAAATATAAATTTAAATTTTTTTATATTTTTATTTCTAATATTACTAGTTAAAAGAATTTGATTCATAATATATTATTTTATATAAATACAGTATAAATATTCATGAAATTGTTTTGCATAGCAAATTTTCTACAAATATGTAAACTATAAATTATATAATAAAAAATAAGAAAAAATTATTAAAAGAGCAAGACAAGATAGAAAGTGTCTGAAAAGGTAAAAGCTACAATTTTCAACGAAAGCAAAAACAAGTAAGTTTAAATATACATAAAAGTTGTTAAAAAAGAAAATTAAATATGATAGTATGCTATTGTAATAATAAGTTTAATCTTGAATGGAAATAATAAAATAAAAACAAAGAAAAATATTGCAAAAGAAAAAGATATAACTTATAATTAACGTAAATATAATTGTAGGGTTTTAATCGCCTGCAAAAAAATGTAGGGACGGCAAGAAAGCCGTCCGAGAAAACAAAAACAAAAGAAAGGATGAAAAACAAATGAATAACAAAAAAACAAACAAAAATCACACCTCTCACTTCTCACATCTCACATCTGACCACGAAGGTATTACTTTAATAGCATTAATAATCACAATAATAGTAATGCTAATATTGGTGGGTGTAACCATAACAGTAGCATTAAATAGTGGGCTATTTGGAACAGCAAGAAAAGCAGCATATCAAACAGAAATAGCAGAAATACAAGAACAATTAGAAATAGCAAAAGCAGTAAAAGTAGCAGAAAATGGAGGAGAAGAGCCTTCAGACTATGGAATAACAATAAATGATTTACCTATATCAGACGAACTAAAAACAAAATATGGAAGTAAATTAGTAATATCAAAAGACGGAACACTTTATTATGACCCAGCTATTGTAACAGACGAAGAAGAACGTGGCTGGCTAGAAGAAATAGGAATAAGTGCATATACGGGAGAAGAAGAAGATACAACATTGTCACTATTAGAGAAATACTTTCTAGGAGTAGATGGAGCAGGAAGAAACTTTATGGGTGATATAATGGATACAAGTAATATGACATTTAAAACTTATGACCAAATTGAAGAGCACCCAGAAGAAGGTTTGGAATTTTTAAATATGGGAGCAGTTGATGCGATAAAAGAAGGTGACAAAGATTATGCAATATACGATTTTTATGTAAAATATGGAAATGCTGGATATAGTGTAAGGTCATATGCAGATATAAGTATGTCAGAGCCAATTTTTATAACAAAAAGTGTAACAAAAACATACGAAGAAAAAGAAGAAAGTAGAGAAGGGGATAAAATCAATATTGATATTAACGGAGATGGAGAATATTCAGAAAATGAAACAGGCTGGACTATTATTTATGATTATGGAAATGGAACAGTAGAGGCAGTAGCACCAACGGTAGTAGGAGCAGATTTAGAATTAGGATATGGAGATACAACAATAAATTGGGAAGATGAAGCAGTAATTGCAGCAGCAGATAGAGACGGCGACAGCACATTAAGTAATCTAGAAAAATCAATATATTCATATAATAATGCAGTAAAAACAATAAATGATTATACAAAAGAGCAAGTAACAAATAGTAATATACCAAAAGAAAATATAAGAAGTGTAGGAAGTAATCCGGATAATCCATATAGCGAAAATACAACTCCTTATACATCAACTAATTTAGCAAGTTGGGCATATGGAAAATATAATGAAGTAGGATATAGCCCAGATGGGAATTATGAACAAGACTTAATAAGAATGAGTTATCATGGAGTAGCTGGTGCGGATAACAGTTACTGGCTCGCTTCGCGCTTCGTCATTGCGGGGCCAGGCCGCGTAGACTTCGATGTGAGAAGCGTGGACTCGGGCGGCGCTTTTGGGCGGCAGCGACTTGTGGCACGTGTACTCAGGCGGCAGTGCGGGCACGAGTAGTCCTTCGCGCGGTGTGCGTCCGGTAATAAGAGTATCTGGAGTCTAAAATCTAAGATTTGTGGGGAAAATGGGGTCAGACCCCTTTTTCCCCCTTACGAACAATTTTCGACACAATTAGCCTTAAATGCAAGATATATATTAATGCCAGCGTTAATTCCATGTTTGATAGATCAAAATGTTGCAAGTAGAAAAGATAAAGGAACAAGCAAGGGATTAGAATATTTTAATAAATATATTAATATATGTAATTATAAATATAAAGAATATTATATATTAAAATGTGATGTGAAAGGCTTTTTTAGTAGTATTAATCATGATATTTTAAAGCAAAAAATTGAAGAAGAAAATAAAAGATAATGATGCATTAAAAATTGTTTTTGACATAATAGATAGTGAGGAAAATGGTATTGGAATAGGAAATATGACGAGCCAAGTATTAGCAATTTTCTACCTTAATGATTTGGACCATTTTATAAAAGAAAAACTAAAAATTAAATATTATGTTAGATACCAAGATGATTTTGTGTTGATTCATGAATCAAAAGACTACTTAAAAAAATGCTTGAAAGAAATAAAAGTTTTTTTAAATAAAGAAGACCTAATGCTAAATGATAAAACAAGAATTTATAAAAATACTAACAATTTTATTTTTTTAGGAAGAAACAAAAAAGGAAAATATATAAGATACAGAGAAATAAAAAGAAAATTAAAAAAGAAAGATTATTTATATAGAAATGGAAATATAACACTAATGAGCTATATTTCTAGCATAAATAGTTACAGAAGTCTAATATTGGTTAATGTTCAGACCAAATTTTAAATAGTAGAGAAAATGTAGGGGTCGCCGTCCTCGGCGACCCGCTCTTCGAAGGAATTCCTTAAATAAACACAATAAAGTTAAGAAATAAAAATTTAGATTAACCATATCCACAGCCTAAAAGTGAATAGTAATATATCTGTAATAACATAAATATATACTTGTTACAGACTTTTTTTCTTTAATAATATATAATACTATCAAATGAAAGGAAGGTGATAAATCATGAAAGGTGGAGATTACAACAACCAAGTTTTTAAACAATTACAAGCGGTGATGGAAAAATGCGATGATTTATCACAAGAAATAAAAGATATTAAAAAAGAGCACAAAAAAGAATTTCTAGAATTAGAAGCTAAACATATTAAAGAAATTGATAATTTAAATAATAAAATAGACTTACTTGAAGAAGAAAATGCTGGTTTAAAAATTGAAAATCAGAAATTACGAGATGACAATGATAGATTAAAAAAGCAAATAAACAATAATAGCAATAATTCTTCAAAGCCTCCATCTAGTGATATAAAGAAAAATATACCTAATAACAGAGAAAAAACAACTAAAAAAGCAGGTGGTCAAAAAGGACATAAAGCACACTTTTTAAGCAAGAAAGTTGTCGAAGAAAAAATAAATAATAAAGAATTTGAACATGAAATAATACATATGGGAAAAGTATCTGAAAAATATACATCTAAATATATTTTAGATACAAGAATTTCTATTGTAGCAAAAGAATATAGATTTTATCCTAATGAAGAAGGGAAAATAATAATACCAAAAGAATATAAAACAGACGTACAGTATGGGACTAATTTAAAAACAGTATGTGCTGTATTAAATACAGAAGGAATAGTAGCATTAGATAGACTATCAGACTTTGTTAGTTGTATTAGTTATGAGAAAATAAATATATCAAAAGGTAGTATAGTTAATTTTATGAAAGAATTAGATAATAAGAGTCAATATATAATAGACAATATAAAGGGAAATATATTAAATTCAGAATTACTTAATACAGATGCAACAACAGCAAGATGTGAAAATAGAAATATATGTGTAAGGACATATTCCACTAAAAAATTGACACTACTAGTACCAACGTATGGCAAAGGCAAAAAGTATATAGAGGAAACCAATATTTTGAATAGATATACAGGAAATCTAGTACATGACCATGAAACAGTAATGTATAACTATGGAAACAAACATATAGAATGCAATGTCCATGTTTCAAGATATTTAAAAGGGTGTTATGAAAATACGCAAAACAGATGGGCATTAAAAATGCGTTCATTTCTATGCAGTTTAAATGAATACCGAAAAAAATTAAAATCAAAAGAAATATTCAAATTAGGAAAAAGACAGCTAGAAAGATATTCTAATAGATATGATGAACTATTAGAACAAGGATATTTAGAAAACAAAAAAGTAAAATCTAAATATTTAAGAAAAGAAGAAAAAAGATTATTAAATCGATTGAAGAAATATAAAGAAAACCATTTAATGTTTCTTTATGATTTTAACATGCCATTTGATAATAATTTATCAGAAAGAGATTTAAGGCATGTAAAAATAAAGCAAAAAGTATCAGGACATTTTAATAGTATGGAAGGAATAAAAATATATTTAGATATAAAAAGTATAATAGGAACATTAAAAAAACAAGGAAGAAACTTTTACAAAGAAATATGTAATATATATGAAAACATCCCAGTTGAAATATAAACAATTTGGATGATTTAGTAATCCTTCGAAGAGCGGGTCGCCGAGGACGGCGACCCCTACATTTTCTCTACTATTTAAAATTTGGTCTGAACATTAACTAATATTGACAATTTTCAGGTAATAATTTTTATAAAACTATTGATTTTGTAAATAAAATAAAGTAAAATAAATATAATAATAGTGGATAATTCTTATCCACTATAACTAAAATGTGAGACACAACCCTATTTGTGTTTAATAAATATATAGGTGAAAAAATGTGAATCGCACACCTGCTTGCGAGATATAAATAAGCAGGAGAAAAAATGTTAGTTATAGTAAAAATGTGGGGCCTAAAATTTTTATGGTTCCACATTTTTTTTGAAAGGGGTCAAAAATGATTATTGAGGATGGAAAGTTTTATTTTATAAAAGAAGATTTAATTAATTAATTTGAAAATATTTTGCTGTTTTGCACATAATATATAAAGAGAAGAAATGGAGGCTTGTATGAATAAAATTAGATATTTCGACCATGCAGCAACAACAGCAGTAAAAGAAGATGTATTAAAAGAAATGATTTCGTTTTTTAACCTAGAGTTTGGAAACCCTTCATCATTATATACTATTGGAAGAAGTGCAAAAAGAGCATTAGAAGAAGCAAGAATAAGAACTGCAACAGCAATTGGTGCTATGTCAAAAGAAATTTATTTTACTGGGTGTGGTAGTGAAAGTGATAATCTTGCAATAAAGGGTGTGGCTTATGCAAATTGTAATAAAGGAAATCATATAATAACAACAAAAATAGAACATCCAGCTGTTTTAAACACTTGTAAAGCTTTAGAAAAAGAAGGGTTTAAAGTAACATATTTAGATGTAGATGAAGATGGATTAATAAGCTTGCAAGATTTAGAATCAGCAATAAATAATAAAACTATTTTAATAAGTATAATGTTTGCAAATAATGAAATTGGAACAATAGAACCTATAAAAGAAATAGGAATAATTGCTAAAAAACACAATGTTATATTTCATACAGATGCTGTTCAAGCAGTAGGTAATGTAAAAATTGATGTTAAAGAAATGAATATAGATTTGTTATCAATGTCTGCACACAAATTTTATGGACCTAAAGGAGTTGGAGCATTATATATAAAAGAGGGAATACAATGCAGAAAGTTGCAAGATGGTGGACATCAAGAAAAGGACAAAAGAGCAGGAACAGAGAATGTTGCGGAAATAGTAGGGCTTGGAAAAGCAATTGATTTAGCATATAAAAACTTAGAAAATTATAACAAAAAATTAAATGAATTAAGAGAGTATTTCATTACACAAATAGAGAAAAGAGTACCATATACTAAAATAAATGGTCATAGAACTAAAAGATTAGCGGGAAATGTTAATATATCGTTTAGATTTGTTGAAGGGGAGGAGCTTTTATTAAAATTAGATGAAAGAGGAATATGTGCATCAGCAGGTTCTGCTTGCAGTTCTGGGTCAAGCAGTCCATCCCATGTTTTACTTGCAATAGGGCTTCAAGAAGAATTTGCACAAGGTTCTTTAAGAATAACTTTTGGAGAAGAAAACACAAAGGAAGACGTAGATTATTTAATTGAATCATTAGTGCAAATAGTTGAAGAAGTAAGAAATAAATCACCTAAATATTTGAAATTTATAAAAAATGAATTGAAAATTGAATAAGAAGTGAGAAGTGGGATGTGGGAAGTGTGAAATTAGGGTAAGCCTAACAAAGCCTAGCTCTAGAAAGTATACCTCACACTTAGCACATCTCAGAGTGGGAATTTTGCTCTGAGAAAAAGAGATTTGCTACACAAATTAAGTTAAATATTATATTCTAAGCTTTTTTGTTCTAATAATTTAAAATTACAGCTTAAATCTTTATAAAATTTAGTCATCTTACTTTTATTTGGTTTGGTTACAATTTGATAAAGCTTCTCTGATTTATCTAAAATTTTCTTTTTATTTTCAGGTTTATTTATATAAGAGTATTGTTCTGAAAGTAATCTTTTATATCCATAACTTTTATTTTTTATGTCTAATAAATATAGACACTCTTGTGGAACCGGTATCATATCTGAGAATCTAATTATACCTAGATCATTTTTTGTTTTTAAATTTATAATTTTAAAAAATGTTAAGTTGTCTTTATAAGTTTTATGTTTTGGTTTGGGAGAAAATAATGGTGCGAAATAATAATGTCCTTCTACAATAATTAAAACTCCTATATATGGTCTTTTTTGATTTTTATTATAAGCAATATGTTTATCAAATTGGCTTAAATATGTAATATAATCATTATCTATAATGTAGAAATTCAATTTTCCTAATTTAAGCTTTTTAGAATCTTTCACTTAATACCTCCGCATATAAATAAAGGGGATACTGTCAGTACCCCCCTTTACTTTTTCTGGAAACCCGTTTATAGAATTTGAATTCTAAAGGCTCGTTTCTAACCTAATGTTAAATAGGATATTATTTATAGAATTAAAATCTAAAGGTTAATATCTAACCTAATGTTTAAATTCGTACTTATTTATGAAACTAATCAAAGGTTTGTACAACCTAGTTTATTTGATAAATTAATTTATCAATATTATTATATTCATTATAATTTATTTTATCTATAAAATCAATATTTTGTACGAAATTTCATTACATTAAGAGCTAAACTCTTAATTTTTTTATTGTTTTTATTTCGTCAAATAAATTATCTACAATTTCTTTTCTTTTTACATAAGCTGCTCTGTATTCTTCTAGTACATATTTGTAATTTCTAAAATCTTCACCTTTCTCAAACATTGCTTGCATATTTGCTGCCCAATATTCTTTTTTCTTTTCGCGTTTTGCATTTTCTCTTTTAAAATTGTATTTATTAATTGCTTCTAACCTTTTTACTTGCGTATTTAAATATTTAGTATAGTCTAAAATACAACTAATTTCATAATTAATATCATCAATTACAACCTTGAATAAAGCTTTTACAATCCTTGGATTAAGTTTACCTAATTTTGTATTTTCTTCTATACTTTTTAAAGCAACAGATTTTGGGATTACGGGATATGTTTCTTCAATTAAAAGTTTTAAAGTATCTGTAATTCCAATATGTGTTTTATATTGCCTTTTACTAACAATTGCATCAAATTCATCTGCAACTCTTATAATTTGACCTTCAATAGGAATATCTTTTTTTGTTACACCATTAGGATAACCTGTACCATTTAATGCTTCATGATGATAAAGTGTACCTGCCGCATATGGGCGAAGTTTTGGATCATCCATACACATATTATAGCCAATTGTAGTATGTTTTTTTATAATTTCATATTCTTTATCGGTTAAAGGACCATTTTTTTGAAGAATAGCGGGAGGTATAAACATTTTTCCAATATCATGGAGATATGCACAAGTTGTACAGTAAATTACAAATCCCTCGTTAAAACCCAAATATTCACAAAGACGGCAAGTGATATTTGCAACGTTTTCTGAATGTTGCCTTGTAAAAGCATCTAAGCTATCCAACATACTTAATTGATATCTCATTGTTTCATTTAGATTATATGATTTTAGGTTCGTTTTACTATAAAAATCTAATTCTTCTTTTTTCATTTGTATCTCCTTAAATAATATTTATATAATTATTTTATAGCTAATATTAAAATTGGTCAATAGAGGTACAAAATAAAATGTAAAAAAATAGAATTTAAGTTAATTAAGTACAAAAAATTTACTTAACAGTTATCTTAAATTCTATATTTTTTTAAATATCCATTTGACTACTTAAAAATCCAGCAGCTGATTGAACTACTTTTAGTTCTACATCTCCCATTTTAGCATTTTGTTCTTTCGAAAGTAATATTACACTTCCGATTACATCTCCATCTGATATTATTGGATATATTACTTGAGAATTATATTTTCTTTCTTTATTTTCATTTTGAGTAATAGGAAGTGCTATTTCATTATTTTCTTTACTTGTATATATTTCTTTATTTTCTATTACTTTTTCTAACTCTGGACTTAAAGATTGCTCTAAAAATTCTTTTTTAGGACCTCCAGAAACAGCTATTACAGAATCCTTGTCAGTTATACATGCTATATGTCCGGTCGTTTTAGCAAGTGTTTCCGCATATCCAGTTGCAAATTCAGAAAGCTCACCAATAGGAGAATATTTTTTTAAGATAACTTCTCCTTCTTTATCAGTAAATATTTCTAAAGGATCTCCTTCTTTTATACGCAAAGTTCTTCTAATTTCTTTAGGAATAACAATTCTACCTAAATCATCTATTCTTCTTACTACACCTGTTGCTTTCAAAATTTTCCCTCCTTTAACTTTTTTTAGATTTAAAATTAGTATTTGTTTTGAATTTAAAATTATTCATAATTTTACAAAAAAATTGAAAAATAAATTGGAATTTATCTGAGAGGTGAGAAGTGGGATGTGAGAAGTGCGAAATTAGGGCAAAGCCTGCGAAGTGTGTCCCTAAAATCTCACCTCTCACCTCACACATCTCACTGCTAAATTACAATTTATTAAAATTACTTGTAAATTTTATAAAAAATTTGTATAATAATACAGTAAAACATTATAGGAGGATTACATGAAACAAATAGATTTAAAAGATACTTATTTAAAATTTTTTGAAAGTAAAGGACATAAAATTATACCAAGTGCTCCAATAATTCCAGAAAATGATCCAACATGTCTTTTTAACACAGCAGGTATGCAACCATTAGTACCATATTTAAAAGGAGAGCCACACCCAGAAGGAACAAGGCTTGCAGACGTACAAAAGTGTTTTAGAACAAACGATTTAGATTCAATAGGTGATACTACGCACCATACATTTTTTGAAATGCTAGGTAATTGGTCTTTAGGGGATTATTTTAAAAAAGAGTCTATTTCATGGAGCTTTGAGTTCTTAACAAAATATTTAGAAATACCTGTTGAAAAATTGGCAGTTTCAGTGTTTAAAGGCAATGATATAGTACCAGCAGATAATGAATCAGCAAATATATGGAAGAGCCAAGGAATAAAAGAAGGAAGAATAGCTTTTTTAAGTGAAGAACACAATTGGTGGCCAAATATGGAATTACTTGGACCATGTGGACCTGACACAGAGATTTTTTATTGGAGAGGTAAAAGTGTAGCACCAGAAACATTTGATCCAGAAGATGAAAACTGGGTAGAAATTTGGAATAATGTTTTTATGCAATATAATCACGAAGAAGATGGAACATTTACTCCATTAAAAAATAAAAATGTTGACACAGGTCTTGGAGTAGAAAGAGTAACAGCAATTTTAGAAGGATATTCAGATAATTATAAATCTTCTATTTGGAAGGATATAATAGAAAAAATAGAAGAAATTTCTAGATTACCATACGAAGATGAAAAATACTCAAAAAGTATGAGAATAATTGCAGATCATATAAGAGCAATAGTAATGATAACTGGTGATGATGCAGGAATAAAGCCTTCTAACACAGACCAGGGGTATATTTTAAGAAGACTTATTAGAAGAATGATAAGATATGCTAAAAAATTAAATATCGATGTTAATAGTAATTGGGAACAAGAATTAGCTTTGATGGTTATAGAAAAATACTCAAAATATTATAAAGAACTAGAAAGAAACAAAGAAGTTATTTTACAAACACTAAAAGATGAAAAGATAAAATTTAATAGAACATTAGAACATGGATTAAAAGAATTTGAAAAAGTTGTTAAAAACTTAGAAGGAAATTTGGTAAATAAAGATATAGCTTTTAGATTATACGATACTTTTGGTTTCCCAATAGAACTTACTGAGGAGCTTGCAAAAGAGCTAAATCTAAAAGTAGATGTCGAAGGCTTTAAACAAAAATTTAAAGAACACCAAGAAAAATCAAGACAGGGAGCAACCGGAAAATTTAAAGGTGGACTTGCATCTACACGGCGAAATGGAAACAAAATATCATACAGCTACACATCTTTTAAATGCAGCATTAAAAAAAGTTTTGGGACCTCATGTCCATCAAAAAGGTAGCAACATAACTGCAGAAAGAATGAGATTTGATTTTTCACACCCTACAAAAATGACAGATGAAGAGAAACAAAAAACAGAAGAATTGGTAAACGAATATATAAAACAAGCCATACCTGTAGAAAGGCTAGAAATGAAAAAAGAGGATGCTCTAAAAATGGGTGCTGAGGCAATGTTTATTGACAAATATGGAGAAGAAGTAACCGTATATAAAATAGGAGATGTTTCTTTAGAATTATGTGGAGGACCTCATGTAAAAAACACAAGTGAATTAGGACACTTTAAAATAAAAAAAGAAGAATCATCATCTGCAGGGGTAAGGCGTATTAAAGCAATATTAGAATAAAAAAATGTAGTTTATCTGAGAGGTGAGAAGTGGGATGTGAGAAGTGTGAAATTAGGGCAGAGCCTGCGAAGCGTGTTCCTAAAATCTCACCTCACACCTCACACATCTCACTGCTTTATATAAAGGAGAAATGAAAAATGGAAGATTGTATTTTTTGTAAAATAATAAAAGGTGAAATACCATCTAATAAAGTTTATGAGGATGAGGAGATTTTAGCATTTAGAGACATAAATCCTGTTGCACCAGTTCATATATTAGTAATACCTAAAAAACACTTAAATTCAGTACTCGATTTAAATAAAGAAGATGAAATATTAGTAGGAAAAATTTATACAATTATAAATAAAATTGCTAAAGAAGAAAATATAGATAAAACTGGATTTAGAGTAGTTGTCAACTGCGGAGAAGATGGAGGGCAAGAAGTGAAACATTTACATTTTCATATAATAGGTGGAAAAAAATTAGGTACAAAAATTTGCGAGTAAATGTATGAAATTTTTGAAATTTGTGCTATAATATAAATAAGTGGAGGTGTTAGTTATGAAAGCTAATAAATATGGAACTTCATTAACCGTAGCCTTAATAATCTTGATAATAGTAATATTAATTGGAGTAGGAGTTTTAATATATGGTTTGATAAAATCTAATATAGATGATGAAAGAGCAATAGAAGCTATTAGTGAATTTGATAGAAACACAGAAAATGCTGATGTTGAGAGCGAAGAACAGCCTATATTGAATAGTATAGAAGGACCTTCTGAATCATCAGGAACAACGAATAAACAAAAAAAGAAAACTTATTTTGGCGAATTTGTTATGATAGGATACATAAAAATACCAGAAACAGGAATTGAATTGCCTATACTAGATGAAATTTCACCTGAAGCATTGAATAAGTCGGTTGTTGCTTTGTACCCAAGTAACCCACAAGATCAACTAAATCAACCTGGTAACGTGGTTATAATAGGGCATAATTATAGAAATGGTAAATTTTTTTCAAATAATTATAAATTATCAGTAGGGGACAAGATTTATATAAAAGACATAAGTGGAGTACAATTGGAGTATACAATATATAAAAAATTTGAAACAACACCTGAAGATACTAGCTTTTATAACAGAGATACAAATGGTGCAGTTGAAGTTACACTCTCTACTTGTACAGATGACAGCAGTGCAAGAACAATTATTTTAGCAAGAGTAGAGGAATAATATTGATATAATTTTATTAAAAAAGAGAAAAACCCAAGAATTTAAGGTTTTTCTTTTTTTTTAGTGTACAGGAAAAACCGATTTTATCTTGACCTTATTGGATTTTTCCTTATACAACAAGGCTGGGATACCATAGCTCGTGACATATGTTTTGGTAAGCCTTCGAAGAATGGGTCTTTATAAGCAGCGCCCCTACATTTTTCATACAATCTTAAATTTTGGTCTGAACATTAACATTTTAGTTCTAAAAAAATAATTCTTTTAAATAATTTTCTTGATATTTTTTTAATAATATTGTATGATATTATAGATAATGGAAAGCAAATAAATAAGGAGGGCTAAAATTGTAATGAGAATGAAAACAATATTTACAATAATAATTGCAACAATAGTTATACTATTATCTGGAGTTTCATTTGCAGCAGAAGAAATAAATGCCTTAAATACAGAAACTGGTAGTGAACTTATGGACATGAAGGAAGAAGTAAATACAGAAATGGATGAATATGTTAGAAAATACGGCTCTGAAAGCTATGGTATGGCAGCATTTATTTTAAATAAAGTCAGTATATATAGTATACCTCTTTGCTTTATAGGTATAGCTGTAGGTGCCTTATACCAATATGTACTAGGTACTAGAAGATTAGATATGAAACAAAAAGGATTTGGATTAATAGTAGCGTTTATAACTATATTAGTAATATGTCAAGTGTTACCACTTATATTTGCTATAGTTGTAAGAGGTTGGAGGGGTTAAAAAGCATGAAAGTTTTATTTGCAGTAAATAATGATGAAATTTCTGATGCAATTATTAAAAGATATCAAAAAGAATATAAAGAAATTTTGTCATATAAGAATGTATATTACTTTAATGCAATTTTAAAAGAGTTACAAAAGGATAAAACTTATGATAGGGTGGTAATAAGTGAAGACTTAGAGCCATTTGCTAACAATAATTATGATACAATAGATAAATTTTTGTTTGATAAGTTGGATAACATAAGTGATGAAGCAACAGATGAAGAAGGTAATGATACAGATATTATACTTATATGTACAGATAGAAGAAGCAAGTCAGATGATATGCTTGTTAAATTATTTGGAATAGGAATTTATAGTGCAATAGTTGGACAAGATAGAAGTATAGATGAAGTTTGTAGGTTAATAAATAAACCAAGAACAAAAAAAGAAGCGAAATTATACTATAAAATAGATGTAGATAGTGTAAACTACCAAGCAGAAAATGAAGATAGTGTTAGCGAAACAGAAGTACAAAATATTTTAGCACATTATAAAAGATTAGGAAAGAATGAAGATAAATATGTAGATAGTTTTAATAATATTGTATCTCAATATACTGATACACAATTGAAAATTATTATAAGGTATTTACCTATTTCTGTAAAGGCGGTATTAGAACAAAGATCACCTAAGTATCAACAATTAGTTGCTTCTAATTCAAAATCAAACACTCCTAAATATAATCAATATAGTAAAGATAAATTAAATAATTCAATAAAATCACGTGGACAAGAAAAGTTTAAAGTAAAAATGTTAGAACAGGAATCGGTAAAATCAAAGATAGGAAAGCCAATAGTAATTCCTTCAGCTGTAAATAGCTCAGGAGTAAAGAGACTAATTAATAAGAAGGATAGTATTGTTTCAGAAATATCTAATGGGGATATAGAACCTCAAACTGAACCTTTAAATGATGTTGAATTTAATATAGATAAAATTTTGGATGAACCAGTAGAAGAGCCAAAAAGAGGAAGAGGAAGACCAAGAAAGGCTGTTCCGGAACAAGTTGAAGTATCAAATGAACCAAAAAGGGGAAGAGGAAGACCTAAGAAAGTTGTTCCAGAGCAAGTAGAAGTATCAGAAGAACCAAAAAGAGGAAGAGGAAGACCAAGAAAGGTTGTTCCAGAAGAAAATTTAGTACAAGATAGCAATCAAGAAGATGAAGAATTAATAGATTTATTTAACATTGATGATAGTGAAGAAAACACAAACGAAGTAGCACAGAACGATACACAACCTGAAGACGAAATTAACTTATTCGATATAGGGGCTGAAGAAGAAAACACATCTAAAGAAAAAGATCAAGAAGATGAGCAAGATATAGATTTATTCGGGCTAGGTTCAGACGAGGAAGACGATGATTACAAAACAGTAGACTTAAATAATCAAATACCAAAACCAAACAACCAAATAGAAGAAACACAGTATAAGCCTATTACATCCGACTTTAGTAGAATACTTACAAAGGACAAAAAAGTTGTAAGTTTTGTTGGAACTACTAAAAACGGGACATCATTTGTTGTAAATAACGTAGCACATTTACTTGCTTCAATGGGGATTTCTACTGCCATATTAGATATGACCAAAACAAGAAATGCCTACTACATTTATACAAATAGTGAAGAACGTTTAATGCAAATAGCAAAACAGAGTATAAGTAAACTAAGAAGTGGAGTAGCAGAAGGTGTACAGATAAATAAGAATCTATGTGTATACACATCACTTCCAGATGATAATAGTGATTACGAAGATGTGGACAACATTTTAAGTACGCTTATCAAAAAATATTCTGTAGTTTTAATTGATTGTGATTTTGATACTCCAATGGAATATTTTGGAGCTTCACAAGAAATATATTTAGTACAAAGCATGGATGTACTTACAATTCAACCGCTTACTGCATTTTTAAGAAATTTACAATCAAAGGGATTTTTAAAACAAGAAAAACTTAAGATTGTAATAAATAAAGGTGTAAATATAAAGAGCGTTTCTATTAAAACAATAATAGGAGGAATATCAAAATATAATGATCCTTCTATGACGTACATGAAAGATTTATTTGATAGAGATAAAATAAGTTATTGTGTTATTCCATTTGAATTGCAAAATTATATAAAATATTTAGATTCTTTAATAACATGTTCAATATCATTAAATGGATACACAAAGCCGTTAATGGCAGCTTTAAGACAGTTGTGCAATATGATTTACCCTTTAATTAATAGGCAAGTATATACACCTAGAGGGGAAAAATATAAAGACAATTTTTCAAGCCAAATGAATGATACTTTAAATATGATGAAAAGAAAATATCAGTAAAAGAAGAAGAATATGAGGTGATAACTTGGATCCATTTTTAATTGTAATACTTGTTTTAGTACTCATTATAATAGGATTAATTGTATATAACTTTACAATTTATAAAAAAATAAAAGGATTTAGCAATATAAATGACAAAGTAACTAGCTTAAATGTATTAAGAGATTTTTTAGATGCAATAGGAAAAGATTCTTCTGTTGACGATAAATTTGAAGTTATTAACAACATATTAATTGAAAAATTTTCTATAAAATATTCTACAATAGTTATATTTGACGGAGCAGAATATCTTATTAAAGCTACTAATGTAGACGAAAAGCACTGGGAAACAATGAAAAATCTGCATAAAGAGGAAATATTTAAAGATAGTATCTTAACTGCAACTCCAAAATATGTAACTATAAATAGACCAGATGAAAAATTAAGTTATCAAAAAACTGAAATGGGAAGAGCAAAATCCGCAATGTTTTTTCCACTATATATAGACAATATTTATATAGGATATTGGATAATAGAAAGTAGTGAACCACATGCTTTTGATAATATGGATACAAGTGTTTTAGGAATAGTAAGGGAAAATATAGTTTCGGTATATAAAAGTGTATCTTATCAAAATACGATAGAAAATATTTATAGAGTAGATAAAAGTACAGGTTTAAATTCAGCAGAATATTTATATGGAAAAGGAAAAAGAATAATTGATAAATATCCTCAAAGTTGTATATGTATGTTTAAAATAATAAACATTGAAGAGATAAACCGAGAATTAGGAAGAGATAAAGGTACTGAATTAATAATAGAAGTAAGTAATATTATAAAAAGAAGTATATCTTCGCAGTATATATTTGTAAGATATATGGGACCTAAATTTGCTATCGCTTTTTCTGGAGTGGATATAGATGGAGTGGAAACTTTTGTAAAAGCTATGAAAGAAGAAATAGAAAATATGAAAATCATAAAAAACGAAGAAAAAGGAAACTCAAAGAAAAAGCAAAAGTCTGCTGTTCCTAAAGTGAACTTTGTTCTTGCTACATATTATAAAGGAACAGGACTAGAAGAAGTTACAAAAAAACTAGAAGAATATCTAGATGATTGCGATCAGAATGAAAGTAATATTAATTGTATTTAGGAGGTAATATATGATAAGTGATAAAACGATGAATTTTAAGGTGGAAAGAGACAAAAATGTAAAGACAAAAGAGATATTAAAAAATGTTTATGAAGCTTTAGCAGAAAAAGGATATAATCCAATAAATCAAATAGTTGGATATATATTATCAGGAGATCCAACTTATATAACAAGTTACAAAGATGCTAGAAATCTTATAAGAACAGTAGAAAGAGATGAGTTGTTGGAGAAAATGGTAAAAAATTATATAGGAATAGAAGAGTAAAATGCGAATATTAGGGATTGATTATGGAGACGCTAGAGTAGGAATAGCAATAACAGATGAATTAAAAATAACTGCTCAAGGGCTTGAAACCATAAATTATAATGGAAATGACAAATTATTATTAAAAAAACTAGACGAAATTATAGAAAAGTATGATATAGAAACAATAGTAGTTGGAATGCCACTTCATATGAACGGAGAAAAAGGAGAAAGAGCAAAAATTACAGAAAATTTTATACACAAACTTAAATGTAAATATAATAAAATAAAAATAACATATGAAGATGAAAGACTAACTACTGTACAGGCTCATAGAACTATGAATAATTTGGAAATTAATAAAAAGAAAAAAAGACGGAATAGTAGACACAATATCTGCTGTATATATATTAGAAACATATATAAATAAGATGAAAAAATGTTGAAAAAAATACTTTAATATGGTATAAATTATAAGATTTTAATATTGTAAAATAATTATAATAAAATTGAAAGGAGACAAAAGAACAATGGATTTTGAAAATAATGATATGAAAGAAATGGATGAAGACTTAGACAATATAATAGTATTAAATGATGAGGAAGGAAAAGAAGTTCAATTTGAATTTTTAGATTTAATAGAATATGAAGGAGAAGAATATGTTATATTATTGCCAATAGAAGAAAACGAAGAGGAAACAGGAGAGGTAGTAATATTGAAATTAGAGGATACAGATTCAGAAGATGAGGAATCTTATGTAAGTGTAGATGACCAAGATATACTAAACAAAGTATTTGATATATTTAAAGAAAAATTTAAAGATGAATTTAATTTTATAGACGAAGAATAGGGACTGTCCTGAATTCCCATTTTAAAATGGGAATTCTAGGGACTGTCCCTTTTATTATCTTACATACTTAAATTATTACCAAATCTTTTTATTTTTTGAGTAGTGGTTTTTTCTAATGGTTCTGAAAGTAACTTGTAATTCTTTATATGTTTAAAATTAGGCAACTTTTTATTAACATCAGCTATAAGTTTTTTTATTTCAACATCCATTTCTTTTTCTGTTACATTTTCTTTATTTAAGAATTCTTTAAAATATTCCTTGTTTGGAAGAATTTTTGCACTTACATAGGTTTCGAGGTCGCCATCGTGTTTGTCTCCTAGAACAATACATTCACTAATTAGAGGACTTTCATTTAGATAATATTCTATTTCCTCAGGATAAATATTTTTACCATTTTGTGTAACAATTACACTTTTACATCTACCTGTGATATATAAGAAACCATTTTCATCAATATATCCAACATCTCCAGTGTAAAACCAACCTTTTTTAAATACATTGTCTGTTGCTTCTGGGTCATTATAATAACCAAGCATTACATTAGGACCTTTTACTATTATTTCCCCAGTACCTTGACTGTCTGGATTATTAATTTTGTATTCAACATCAGGTATAGGTAAACCTACAGAATCAGCTTTATAAAAGAAATCGTTATTTCCAGCAACTAAAGGTGAACATTCAGTTAAACCATATCCTTGAAGAGCTTTAAATCCAAACTTAAAGAAATCTTCTATAATTGTTGGATTGATTGCGGCAGCACCAACAATAAATGTTTTTATATTTCCACCTAAAGATTTTTTAATTTTTTTCTTGACTACAAATCTTAAAGGAGCAGGTATACAATCCATAAAATGTTTATCTTTATTAAAATATTTTTCTGGCAATGAATCTTGTAAAGTTTTAATAATTTTTTTGTGTATGTTTTCTAATAAAAGAGGAACACATATTACAAAAGAAGGTTTATATTCATTTATGTTTTTAGTTATATACCTTAATCCATCGCAGTAAGTAATTATACCACCACCATATATAGGTAATATTTGTCCAAGCGTACACTCATATGTGTGATGAATTGGAAGTATAGATAAAACAACCGTTGTTTTATCTACTTTTACTATTTGAGCAACAGACATTATATTCGAACAAATATTTTTGTGAGATAAGCAAATTCCTTTTGCATTACCAGTTGTTCCAGAAGTAAATAATAGAATATGCATATCATCTGGATTAATTGTTATATCCATAAATTTAGTATTTCCTTCTTGCAATTTTTTAGAACCATCAGTTATTAATGAATCAAGAGTAATTGCATTTTCCATTTTGGTATTATCCATATTTATAAAAATTATATCTTTTTTTAGTTTTTCTTTATTTTCTAAAACGGATTTAATATATTTTGAATCTCCAATTAAAGCTTTACTCTCTGAAATATTTATAAAATTAATAATATCATCTACATGCAATTCCTTATCAATTGGAACAACTGTACCAATAATAGAAGAAGCAAAGTATGACGAAATCCAATTGTAACTGTTTTTACCTATTAATGAAATTTTTTCGTTATTTAAGCCTAACTCTATTAATGAAGTTCCAAGAGCTTCCACATAATCTTTAAATTCTGCATATTTAACATCATAAATTTTTCCTGATTTATCTTTTAATTTAAATGCGGTTCTATTTTTATACATTTCTGAAGATTTATAAAGTAAATCTTTTAAATCTGTAACAGTATGTACCTTAAAATATTTTGTCTTTAAAATATCTTCTTTCCTTTCCATAATTTACCTCCTAATTACTAATATAATATATATTATTGGAAAAAATTAATCAAGAGGTTTATACATCTATTACTAAAAAATCTAATTTATCTAATACGTATATTGACAACTTATATAAATAATGTTATAAATATATTTATATTTGGCCCGTTGGTCAAGCGGTTAAGACGCAGCCCTCTCAAGGCTGAATCATGGGTTCGATTCCCGTACGGGTCACCAAAAATGCGACTAAAAACAAAAGAAAGGAAGATGCACAAATGAATAACAAAAAAACAAACCAAAATCACACATCACACCTCGCACCTCACACAATAATAAATGCAAAACCTGTAGGGGCGTTGTCGGTAAGGAATACCAAAGAGGATAGCCAAACTGCGCCCATAGACCACAGAGGAATAACCCTAATAGCCCTAATAATAACAATAATAGTAATGCTAATACTAGTAGCAGTAACCATAACAGTAGCATTAAATAGTGGGTTATTTGGAACAGCAAGAAAAGCAGCATATCAAACAGAAATAGCAGAAATACAAGAACAATTAGAAATAGCAAAAGCAGTAAAGGTTGCAGAAAATGGAGGAGAAGAACCTTCGGACTATGGAATAACAATAAATGATTTACCTATATCAGACGAATTAAAAAGCAAATATGGAAGTAAATTAGTAGTATCAAAAAATGGAACACTTTATTATGACCCAGCTGTAGTAACAGACGAAGAAGAACGTGGCTGGCTAGAAGAAATAGGAATAGCACCATATACAGGAGAAGAAGATGCAACATTGTCATTATTAGAGAAATACTTTTTAGGAGTAGATGGAACTGGAAGAGATTTTATGAATGATATTATGGATATAAATAATTTTACATTTAAATCCTATGACCAAATTGAGGAACATCCGGAAGAAAATTTAGAATTTATAGATATGAATTATGGAGACATGAAAATAGAACAAGATAAATGTTATGGACTATATGACTTTTATATAAAATATCCAAAAGATGAGAAAAATGCACCTGCATATAGAGTAAAAGCGTATGTAGATATGCTAAGTCAAGGAGGTGCAATAACAGAAAGTGTAGAAAAAATATACACACCACAAGGGAAAGAGGGAGAAGACTTAGGAGTTTTAACAGAAAATGATGAATATAATGGATGGAAAATAATATATGATGATTTAGATGGAACAGTAGAAGCAGTAGCACCAACGGTAGTAGGAGAAGAGTTAACATTAGGATATGATGATACAACAATAAATTGGGAAGATGAAACAGTAATTGCAGAAGTAGATATGGATAAGAACGGAACATTGGAAGACATAGAAAAATCAATATATTCATATAACAATGCAATAAAAATAATAAATGATTATGCAAAAGAGCAAGTAACAAATCCTGATATACCAAAAGAAAATATAAGAAGTGTAGGAAGTAGCCGAGAGAATCCATATAGTGAAAACACTACACCTTATATATCAGATAACTTAGCAAACTGGAATTCAAAATACAGTGAAGCAGGAAAAGGAGAAGATAATAATTATGAACAAGATTTAATAAGGATGAGCTATCATGGAGTAGTTCAAGAAAAAAATACCAATAGCTATTGGCTTGCTTCACGTATAATTACAGAAGAAATTAATAGTGTAAACTTCTATATAAGATGTATTAATTCCGATAGAGATTTAGGTGGATATCTATGGAATGTTAATTCAAATGGTAGAATAAGCACAATTACTATTTCAAGAGGTGTTCGTCCAGTAATAAAGGTATCTGGTATTTATTAAAACACATTTATAAAATTAGTTTACGGACAGTATTTATTTTGTTTATTATAGCGAAAAAAGTAATACTGTCCTATATTTTTGTATATTAATAATGCAAATATTTGCAATTTAATTCATTTTTAAATGATTAAATAACTTAAAATTAAATTGTGCTACTGCTCAGTTTCAAATTATAATTTATTAAATAATAATTGTAATAAAGTGAAAAAGTATGATATAAATATTAAATAAATATGCTATAAAAATAAAGAAGGTAAAAAAATGGAAAAAAAGATTATTGCTATTTTTGGTGGCTCGTTTAATCCGCCACTTAATTCTCACTTAATGCTTGCAAAACAAATATTGGAAACGGATAAAAACATAAGAAAACTATACTTTGTTCCAGTAAGTACAAAATACAACAAAAATAGTTTAGAAAAAGATGAGCATAGATATAATATGCTTAAACTAATGTGTCAAAATGAAAAAAATATAGAAGTATCAAATATAGAGCTAATTCAAGAAAGACAATTTTATACAATTGAAACATTAAATATATTTAAAAATAAATTCACAGATTATGATATATGTTTTGTAACAGGTGCAGATAATTTAAAAGAAATAAGCAATTGGAAAAGACCAGAAGACTTGCTTAAAAATTTTAAAATAATAGCATTAGAAAGAGGAGAAGAAAGAATAGAAGATATAATAAAAAAAGATGATTTACTAAAAAAATATAAATCATCAATAATAGTTTTTAATAATAGTAAAATAGATTTTAGTTCTACTCAAGTTAGAAACAAACTAAAAAAAGGAGAAAATGTAGATAAATTTTTAAATAAAGATGTTTTGGAATATATTAAAGAAAATAATTTATATGTATGAAATATTGTAAGTTAGAGGTAAGATGTTTGATGTGTGAGATGTGATTTTAGAGCACAGCTACGTAGACTTACCATAATTTCACACTTCTCACATCCCACTTCTTACTTCCAATATAGATTAAAACTCTATAAATTTATAAACAGCTTCAGCAAAGCCACCTCTTTCAACTGAATTTTGAGTAGTATATTTTGCTACTTGTTTTAATTCATCATAAGCATTTGCAACGGCAACACCAACTCCAGAATTTTTAACCATATCTAAATCATTTAAATTATCTCCAATTGCCATTATTTCGCTATTATCAACTTTTAAATAATCTTTCAAAATATTTAAAGCTGTACTTTTATTTATATTTTTTGGGCTAATATCCAAATATTCATATTCTTTATCTATAACTTTATCTTTATATTCACCATATTTTTTTATTGTTGTAATAGAAACATCTTCTTTTTCTAAAATTTCTTTTTTTATATTAGATAAATCACTTTCAGAAGATATAATTAATTTGCAAACTTCTACATTATTAAATTTTAAATATTGTTTTAAATCGTCTACAAGTATAACCTCAAGAGAAGTATCATAATATTTTTCTTGTTGCAATTTATAATTTCTTAAATCCATATATTTTAATTCTTCTGTAACAATTTGTTTATCTGTATATATATGAACATGCAAGTTATGAGATTTTGCAATATCAATACATGAATTAATTTCTGAATTAGTTAATAACTTTTTATATATTTCTTCACCAGTTTTTAAATTTATAATTTGATTCCCGATTACCAAAAATGCCATAAGATGCATTAAATTTAGAACACATACCTTTTATAATTGGGTATGTTTTTCCCGTACAAATTACAAAATTTATATTTTTATTATTAATATCATTTATAGCTTTAAGGTTATTTTCAAAAATGTTATTATCTCTGCCGATTATAGTTCCATCTAAATCACTTGCAACTAATTTAATCATTTTTGTTTCCCTCCAACTATTTTAGTATACCATATTTTGGCAAAATAGTAAATAGGGAATCTGCAATTTTATGTAAAATAGGATGAATTGTAATTAATTGGTGTTTGGTTTTTAGTGTTTTGTATTTGGTGATATAGGGAAAGTCTTCGTAGACATATCTTTATACAGCCAAATACCAAATTCCAAAAATAAAATACAATTATTCAAATTCCAATTTATATTGCTAAAATAAACAATTTATAATATAATACAGGCATGAGAAAGAGAGGTTAAAATGTCAAATTTTGTACACTTACACGTCCATAGTGAATTTAGCTTATTAGATGGAGCAAACAGAATAAAAGATTTACCTGTAAGAGCAAAAGAACTAGGAATGGATTCTATTGCTCTTACTGACCATGGAGTAATGTTTGGAGCAGTAGACTTTTATAAAGCATGTGAAAAAGAAGGTATAAAGCCTATTATAGGGTGCGAAGTATATGTTGCTCCAAGAACAAGATTTGATAAAGAACCAAATATAGACAACCATTATTACCATTTAATATTACTTGCAAAAAATCAAACAGGATATAAAAATTTGAGTTATTTAGTATCAATGGGATTTACAGAAGGCTTTTATTATAAACCTCGTATAGACTACGAAATATTAGAAAAATATCACGAGGGACTTATTTGTTTAAGTGCTTGCCTTGCTGGCCATGTAAATAGAGAAATATTAAACAATAATTTAGAAAAAGCAGAAGAAGTTGCATTGTGGTATAAAAGAGTATTTGGAGAAGACTATTATTTAGAAATTCAACCAAACGGATTACCAGAACAAATTTTAGCAAACCAAAAATTAATAGAAATGTCTAAAAAATTAAATATTCCTTTAGTTGCAACAAATGACGCACATTATTTAAAAAAAGAAGACGCATATAACCACGAAATATTACTATGTATACAAACTGGTAAAAAAATGACTGATGAAGATAGAATGCGTATGGGAACAGACGAATTCTATTTAAAATCTCCAGAAGAAATGATAGAGTATTTTAAAAATGTACCAGAAGCAATAGAAAACACAGTAAAAATTGCAGAAAAATGCAATGTAGATTTTGAATTTGGAAACACAAAACTTCCAAACTATGAGGTTCCAAAAGAATTTAAAACCCATGCTGACTATTTTAAAAAACTTGCAAAAGATGGATTAATAAATAGGTATGGAGAAAATCCAAGTGAAGAAATAAAAAATCGTTTTGATTATGAAATATCTGTAATAGAAAAAATGGGATATGTAGATTACTTTTTAATAGTATGGGATTTTATAAATTATGCAAGAAATCAAGGTATAGCAGTAGGACCTGGGCGTGGATCTGGTGCAGGTTCAATGGTTGCTTATGCACTTGGTATTACAGATATAGATCCAATAAAATATAATCTACTTTTCGAAAGATTTTTAAATCCAGAAAGAATAAGTATGCCAGACTTTGATATAGACTTTGACTATGAAAGAAGAGGGGAAGTAATAGACTACGTTGGCAGAAAATATGGAAAAGACCATGTATCACAAATAATAACATTTGGTACAATGTCTGCAAGAATGGTAATTAGAGATGTTGCAAGGGCATTAGATGTACCATATGCAGAAGCAGATAAACTTGCAAAAATGGTACCAAATGAACTACATATTACAATAAAAAAAGCATTAGAGCAAAATAGAGAATTTGGTATGCTCTATGAACAAGATGAGGAAACAAGAAAATTATTAGACATAGCAATGGGCTTAGAAGGACTTCCAAGACAGGCATCAACACACGCTTGCGGAATAGTTATTACAAAAGATCCGGTAATAGACTATGTACCTTTATATGTGAATGAAGGAACAATTTCAACCCAGTTTATAATGACAACATTAGAAGAACTAGGATTACTTAAAATGGACTTTTTAGGACTTAGAACACTTACAGTAATTTCCGATACAATAAAATTAGTAAAAAAATGTAGAGGAATAGATGTAAAAATAGATAAAGAAATGAACGATCCAAAAGTATTTGAAAATACATGGCAAAGCGGGAACACATCAGGTGTATTCCAATTCGAAAGCCAAGGTATGACAAACTTTATGAAGGAATTAAAACCAGACTGCTTAGAAGATATAATTGCAGGTGTTTCTCTTTATAGACCTGGACCAATGGATCAAATACCAAGATATATAAAAAATAAATTAAATCCAGAACATAGCGAATATACACATCCTAGCCTAGAGCCAATATTAAATGTTACATATGGTTGTATGGTGTACCAAGAACAAGTTATGCAAATAGTAAGAGACTTAGCAGGATACTCACTTCGGAAGAGCAGATTTAGTAAGACGTGCAATGGGAAAGAAAAAACTAGATGTAATGGCAAAAGAAAGAGAAAATTTTATACATGGGCAAGTTGATGAAAATGGAAATATAATAATTCCAGGTTGTGTAAGAAACGGAATAGACGAAAAATCTGCAAATAAAATATTTGATGAAATGGCAGAGTTTGCAAAATATGCATTCAATAAATCACACGCAGCAGCATATGCAGTTGTAGCATATCAAACAGCATATTTAAAAACATATTATCCACCAGAATTTATGGCAGCTACATTAAACAGCTTTTTAGGAAATCTAGATAAAGTTCCAGAATATATAGATGAATGTAAAAGACTAAATATTGAAATATTAAAACCAGATATAAACAAAAGCTATACAAAATTTGCAGTATATGGAGATAAAATAAGGTTTGGACTTCGGAAGCGTAAAAAATGTTGGAGTAGCAGCAGTAGATAGTATTGTAAAAGAAAGAAAAGAAAACGGAGAATTTAAAAGTTTTACAGACTTTTGCGAAAGAATGCAAGGAGAAGCTGTAAATAAAAAATGTATAGAAAGTTTAATTAAAGCAGGAGCTTTTGATGAATTTGAACAAACAAGAAGTACACTTCTAGCATCATTCGAAACGATATTAGATACTATAAATGATACATCAAGAAAAACTATGCAAGGTCAAGTAACAATGTTTGACTTAGGAAAAACAGAAGACGAAAAAATAGAAAACATGAAGTATAAATTTACAACACTTAAGGAATTTGACGAAAAAGAGCTTCTATCAATGGAAAAAGAAATGCTAGGAATTTATATTTCAGGACACCCACTAGATAAATTAAGAAGCAAGATAGAAGCGGTATCTACAATAAACACACTACAAATGTTACAAATAAGTGAGCGAGAAGATTTGGGGCTAGATGGAAAACAAGTAAAATATGTAGGAATAATAAATTCAATAAAAAAGAAATACACAAAAAGAAATACATTAATGGCATTTATGAGTGTAGAAGATTTATATGGAAGTACAGAGATAATAGTATTTGATAGTTGCTTTAGTAAAGCACAGCATATATTATTAGAAGAAAATATAGTTTTAATAGACGGAAGATTAAGTATAAGAGAAGATGAGCCAGTAAAAATTGTTGCAAATAACATAACCGAATTTAACGAAAATGTTGTAAACCAGAATTTTAAAGAGAGCAAAAGAGCTACACACATAGAAAAGCAAAAAGAAAAACCAAAATTATTAACAATAAATATAACAAACATATCAGAAGAACAAAAAGATAAATTAAGAGGTGCAATAAGATTTTTCTCTGGAGATAGAAACAACATAGCAGTAAGTGTACAAGATGGAGAAAAGATACTTCCATGTGGCGCAATCTATTTAACACAAGAGATATTAAATGCATTTAGAGAAATAGTGGGTCAAGAAAATATCAATATATAATATAGTTTTTGGGGACGGGATTAAAAAAATAAAAAACTAAACTGTTCCCAATTTTTTATTATTAATATTTTAATTCTAAATAGCACACCTCACACTTCACACCTCTTACCTCACAAAAGCAATGAAAGGAATTCAAATGAAAAAAATCATAGATAAAATTTTAAATCTGATATATCCACCTGTTTGTGGATTTTGTGGAGAAATATCAAAAGATAGTTTATGCAATAAATGCAAAATCAATTTAAAAGAATACCAATTAAATAAACTAGAGAAAAATAGAAATAAAGAAAAATATTACGATGAAATTTTTTATTTATTAAAATATAAAAGTTTAGTTAGGAAAAAAATAATAGAATACAAATTTAGGGACAAGTCATATTTATATAAAACTTTTTCAGAAATAATATTAAAAAACAAAAAATTATGTGGTATTATCAAAAAATATGATATAATAATCCCAGTTCCAATTCATGCAAAAAGAAAAAGAACAAGAGGGTATAATCAAACAGAACTAATTGCAAAAGAGATTGCAAAAAAACTTAATATAGAGCTAATGAAAGGTAATTTAGTAAAAACAAAAAATATAAAACCACAATCTGAATTGGGGAAAAAAGATAGAAAACAAAACATAAAGAATGTATTTGAAGTAAAAAAATGGGAAGAAATAAAAAGTAAAAAGATAATAATATTTGATGATATTTATACAACAGGAAGTACAGTAAATGAGTGTGCTAGAGTAATAAAAGAAGCAGGAGCGCAAAAAATAGGCGTAATAACTTTAGCAAAAGATTAAAACACAAGATAAAACAGGAGGTTTGGCTATGGAAGATTTAGTAGAAAGTATATTAGATTATGTAAGAGCAGATTATACAGATTATGCAATAATGATAAATGGAGAATGGGGAAGCGGAAAAACTTATTTTTGGAATAATAAAATAAGAAACAAAATAGATTCACTTCAATTAAACGGAAAGACATATACAACTATATATATGTCTTTATATGGTATTTCAAACTTAGAAGATATTAGTAAAAAAATATTTATAGAAACTACTCAGCTTATGGATAAAAACATGAAAAAATATATGAGTGCAACAGGGCAACAATCTATACCAGAATATGCAAAAACTGGACTTGATATGGCAAACCTTTTTGGAGTTACTCAAAATGGTGACAAAGTAGATTACAGCAAGTTTTTCTCAACTGATGATAAAGTATTATGTTTTGATGACCTAGAAAGAGCAAATGTAGATGTTATAGATATACTAGGATATATAAATAATTTTGTTGAACATGACCACATAAAAACAATTATTATTTGTAACGAAAAGGAGTTATCTACAAAATTAAAAAGTTCAAATCTAGAAATGAAAACATTTATAGCAACATATATATTAGATAAAGAAGGTGATTTATCTAAAACAGACAAACCAATGGTTGAGAAGATTCAAGATAAAATAGAATATGTGTTTGACAAAGCAAACGATTATGAAAGAATAAAAGAAAAATTAATAGGTGAAACATTTGAATACCAACCAGAATTTAACTATATTATAAATGGTATATTAATGAGATACGAAAGTAATCCAGATTTAATAAGATTTTTAAGAGAAAATACAAACTATATTACATCTACATTTAATAAAAGTGGTACAAGAAATTTAAGAATACTAAAACATGCTTTAAATGACTTTAAAAAGATATATGAAATGGTAAACAAATATTATCCAAATACAAATTATAGAATCTTACAAACAATGTTAATATTTACTATTGCAATATCATTTGAAATAAAAGCAGGAAAAATAACAAAAGATAAATTTGTAAACATTGCAGACAACGAAGAATATAAATCAATTTTGGTATCATCTAGAGTACTTATGGATAATAGGCAGTTCTATATAAAAGAATTTGATAATAATTATTACTACAACTTTAAATCAGAATACAGATTTTTTAAATTTATAGAAATATATGTAAGAACAAGAATATTTGATATGAAAGCATTTAAAAGTAATATGGAAGTAATAATAAATACAGTAGATACAGAGAAACTTCCTGGCTATAAAAGATTACTTACAGAAGAATACTGGAAGATATCTGATGATCAATTTCCTGGTATAATAGAAGAAGTAATAGATGATGTAAAAAATGGAAAACTAAAATTATTAGATACAGTAAAAATATTTATATATTTTACCTATTTTGTAAAAAAAGGATTAATTGATTATGATTTAAAAACTATTAGAGGTATATTCTTTAACGGAATGAATATAGCAGCATTAAATTCAGAATATTCAGAAAATGCGGACGAAGAAATAGACCAAATAATAGTAGGAGAAAAAACTCCAGAAATAAATGATGTTTTGCAGCATTTTCATATGATAAATAGAGCCTTAAAAGATAAAATGTATATGGAAAAAGCAGAAAACATATTTAAATGCATACCAATGAAAATGGAAATGTTTTATGAAAGATTTGATAAAGAATGTATGAATATTCCAATTTTTAAATATTATGACCCATATCAAATGTTCCAAAGAATTTCGTGTGCTAGCAATGAAGATATAGTTTCCATTAAAGAAAAATTATTAGACAGAGCAGAAAAGTACACAAAAGAAATAGAACCAGAAATGAAAAACATAAGACAATTAAAACAAATTATTGATGATTATATTAAAGGAAAAGATATAGGAATAAAAATTGTTATGTTAAAAGAATTTTCAAAAGAATTGGGAACAATATTAGAAAAATATAAATAAATTGTGAATTCCGGAAATTTGGGGACGGTTCCATTTTTGCCGGTAAAAAAAAAAAAAAATGGAAC
>CALXVD010000008.1 GCA_944391865.1 uncultured Clostridia bacterium | reverse complement strand
ATTTTACGCTAGAATTGCTAAAACACGTATTGAACCGAGGAGCGCAATAAATTTATGTTTTTAACTAGATTTTATGGATGTTTTACAATTAATTTAATCACATAAATTACAATTTGTATTATTCTATTGTTATAGATGTTTGATTATTGAAATTAAATGTTTCCGTTGCTTGCCAAATATCATCTATGTAAACTGTTACTTCCTTACTTCCTTTATCTTTCTTTGTTACAGTTATTTTTGTCGAAGTAGGTAATACTTCTTCATCATATATAGTGTCAGCTCCTACCATTATTTTTACTCTTACATTTTTAATAACTGTTTTGTCTTCATCTTCATATTCTACTTTTCCGCCAAGTAATGATTTTACATTTACATTAATTGTTCCTGTTTTTAATTCTTCAAATTCATTTATAGTTATTGTTATTTCTGTGTTTTTGTCTACCATACTTCCTGATGATATTGATTGGTCAACTACTACACCATTTGGCTTACTTGAGTCTGATGTCTTTTCTGTACTTTTCCATTTTAGTCCTGCACTTGAAATTGCTGATTTTGCCTCGCTTTCAGTTTTTCCAGATAAGTCTGGTACTTCTACTTGTTCTATTCCCATACTTACATATATAGTAACTGTTGTTCCTGCTGGAATTTCTTCTCCTTCTTCAGTGTCTTGTTTTGTTACATATCCTTGTTCTACACTGTCATCATATTCTTCTTTTACTTCTACTTCTAGTCCTGCATCTTTTAACATTTTTGTAGCATTATCTCTAGTTTCTCCAACTACTTTAGGCATTGTTACAATTTCTTGTCCTTTGCTTACAATTACTTTAATTGTAGTTCCTTCTTTTATGTTAAAATTCTCTTGATATTTAGGATCTTGTTCAATTATTTGACCTTCTGGAACTTCTAAATGGTATTTCTCTTCTTGAACTTCTAATTTAAGATTTAGTTCATCTACTTTTGCCTGTGCTTGTTCTAGTGTAAGGTTTGTTAAATCTGGTATTTGCACTTCTTTTGCTCTTCCTAGTGTAAGTGCAAGATATGTTCCTCCCATTGCAATAGAAAATACTAATATGCAAGCAAGTATTATTGCAAATACTTTTAATGCTTTGTGCTTTTCAAAGAAATCTTTTATTTTCGCAAATTTGCCTTTATTTTCCTCTTTTTTGTTATCATCATAATTTAAAGATATTCTTTGTGTTCTAAAATCACTTTCTTCTTCTGTAACAAAATCTCCATTTGGATTTTTTAATGCTAACTCTAAATCTTTAAGCATTTCTGTTGCATTTGCATATCTTTTATCTGCGTCTTTTTGCATAGCTTTCATTATTATATCGTTTATGCTTTTTGGTAAATCTGGTTTTAATACTATTGGCTCAACTGGTTCTTCTTGCATATGTTTTAAAGCAACAGAAACAGGAGTATCGCTATCAAATGGAACTTTGCCAGTTACCATTTCATACATTACAACTCCTAGAGAATATAAATCAGATTTTGCATCTGTGTATCCTCCCCTTGCATGTTCAGGAGAGAAATAATGCACCGATCCTATTGTTGTTCCAAATGCGGTTATTGTCGAATTTGAAACTGCCTTTGCAATTCCAAAATCAGTTACTTTTGCAACTCCGTCTTCTGTTATTATAATGTTATGTGGTTTAATGTCTCTATGTATTATGTTATTTTTATGCGCAGTTTCTAATGCTGATGCAATTTGTATAGCTACTTTTACAGACCATTTCCAGCCTAATGCACCATCTTCAACAATTATTTCTTTTAAAGTCTTTCCCTTTATAAGTTCCATTACTATATAGTATAAATTGTCTTCCTTTCCTACATCGTATACAGATACTATGTTAGGGTGTGTAATACTTGCTGCTGCTTGAGCTTCGATGTTAAATCTTTTTACAAATTCTTCATCTGTTGTAAATTCATCTCTTAAAATCTTTACAGCTACATATCTATTTAGAACTAAATCTTTAGATTTGTATACTGTAGCCATTCCTCCATTACCTATTTTCTTTATTATTTGATATCTGTTTGCAATTATTTTACCTTCTATATCCATTTATGGTCTCTCTCCTTTTTTATGGACGTACAATACGCTACCCATTTTAATAATATAATCAATTTATTTATTGTTTTCAATTTTTGTTTATAATTATAACACTAATATTATCATAACCTCCGAGTTCATTTGCTTTTCTTATTAGGTTATCACAAGCATTACTTATATCTTCTTTTACTATAGAGTATATTTCTTCTTCTTGAAGCATATTGGTAAGTCCGGTCAGAACACATAAGTATTATATCATCATCTATAAAACCTTTTACTGTTATATCTGGTTCTATTGTTTCTGTACATCCGAAGAGCTTTAATAAGCATATTCTTTTTAGGATGATAAAAAGCTTCTTCTCTTGTTATAGTTTTATCTTTAACCAATGTTTCTACATAGCTGTGGTCTGTTGTTATTCTTCTAATTATATTCTTTCTTATTCTATATATTCTACTATCTCCAATATGTCCTATATATACTTTATTTTCATAAAATATACAGATTTCAAGGGTTGTTCCCATTTGTTCTAATTCTGCATTTTCTTTAGCTTTTTCGTATACTGTTTTATTTGCGTAGTCCATTGCTTCTTTTATAAGATTCTCTATGTTTTCGTTATTTAATTCTATACTATTAAATTTTTCTTCAATGTATCTACCGGCTGCAACAGTAGCTAAATAACTAGCTACTTCTCCTCCGATTATATCCTCCCATCCCATCGGCTAAGATACATAACTTCATGTTTTCGATATTTTCTGAGACATAATATGCATCTTGGTTCATTTCTCTTGCTTTTCCTATATCTGTTTTTGCATAAATTTGCATTTTTCCACCTCTTTTTTCCTAAGTTGCCCACATGCTGCATCTATATCTGATCCTAATTCTCTTCTAATTGTTGCAACTATTCCCTTTTCGTTTAAGTAATCTCTAAATTTTATTATATTTTCATTTGTACTCTTTGCATAAGTGCCATTTTCTATTTTATTTATAGGTATTAAATTTACATGGCATAGCATTCCTTTTAGCAATTTAATAAGCTCCTTGGCATCATTTAAGTTATCGTTATTGTCTTTTGCTAATGCGTATTCAAATGATATTCTTTTATTTGTTTTTTCTATATAATATCTACATGCTTTCATTAATTCTGCTATATTATATGTGTTATTTATTGGCATCATTTGGCTTCTTTTTTTATCATTAGCACTATGCAAAGATATAGATAGTGTACATTGTATATTCTCATCAGCTAATTTATATATTTTAGGAACTAACCCACTTGTTGAAATACTAATATGCCTTGCTCCCATATTTATTCCTTTAGGATTATTTAATATTTTAATTGCATTCATAACATTGTCGTAATTATCTAATGGTTCCCCTATTCCCATAAAAACTAAATTTGATATTCTTATATTTTCGTCTCTTTGTATAGCAAGAAGTTGTTCAACAATTTCTCCAGATGTCAAATTTCTTGCAAACTTTACTCCAGTAGAAGCACAAAATTTACATCCCATCTTACAACCAATTTGTGATGATACGCATACTGTAAATCCATGTTTATATTCCATGAGAACAGATTCTATTGCATTTCCATCTAATACATCAAATAAATACTTTTTAGTTCCATCTTTTGATTCTTGCTTTTTAATTATATTAAAAACATGTAAATCAAAATTATCTTTTAATTTATTTCTAAGTTCTAAAGATAAATTTGTCATTTCATCAAAGCTATTAACATTATCTTGCATAATCCATTTAAATATTTGTTCTGCTCTATATGCTTTTTCTCCTAAGTCTTGTATTATTTGCTTTAATTCATCTAAATTGTAATCTTTTATATTCTTTTTCAAGTATATCTTCCTTTATTTAGAATTTTACGAATACATTTTACCATAACATATTTTATATTACAAGGTTTTAAAAAAATTGATTTGCTGAGTAATCGGTGTCAAACATTTTTTTAAGAAAGTCTGTCCCTTTTGCGACAAAATGTCGCATGGGGACTGTCCCTATTTCAATTTCATTGAAAGAAGTTTTGATATTCCGTTTTCTTCCATTGTTATTCCGTATACGGTATCTGCTGCTTCCATTGTTCCTTTTCTGTGTGTTATTACTAAAAATTGTGTGTTTTTAGTATATTTCTTTAAGTAGTCTGCAAATCTATATACATTTACATCGTCTAGTGCTGCTTCTATTTCGTCTAATACACAAAATGGCGCTGGATTTATTTTTAATATTGCAAATAATAGTGCTATTGCAGTAAATGCCTTTTCTCCTCCAGATAAAAGTGTCATATTTTGAAGTTTTTTTCCTGGTGGTTGTGCTTCTATATCAATTCCGCATTCTAATATATTTTCTTCGTCTGTAAGTTTTAATTCAGCTTTTCCTCCACCGAATAGTTCGCTAAATACTTCTCCAAAGTTTTTATTTATTACTTTAAATTGATTTGCAAATTGTTCTTTCATTATTTTTGTCATGTCTTGTATTACTTTTTTTAGTTTGCTACTAGAATTTTCTAAGTCTAGCCTTTGCTCACACATAAAGTCATATCTTTCTTTTGTTTGTTTGTATTCTTCTATTGAGTCTATATTAATGCTTCCAAGAGATTTTATTTCTTCTCTTAAACTCTTAACTTGTTTTGTAGTTTCTGCTACGTTTTCTGGTTTTTTGTATTCTTCTCCTACATTATTTGGTGTAAGTTCATAGTCTTCCCACATTTTGTTTATTATTTGTTCTAGCTCATATTCTATTTTTGATTTTTTAAGTTCTTGTTTTGTTATTTGCCCTTTTAAATCTTCTATCAACTTAAATTTATCTGTTATTTCTTGCTCTACTTTTGCAAGTTCTTCATTTTTTGATACTCTTTCTTTTTTTAGTTCTTCTACTCTACTACCACTTGTTTGTACTTCTTGTTTCATTTGTTCTATTTGATTATTTAGTTCTATTATCTGTTCTTGCAAAGTTTTATTATCTTCTATTATTTTTTCCCTTAAAGCTTTTTTGTTTTCTATGCTAGATTTATTGTTTTCTATATCTTGATTAATTCTTTCAAGCATTTCTTCGATAGATGTAGTACTTTCGTCAAATGAATTAACAGATATTTTTAAATTAGTAATATCAAAATTTAAGTCGTCAATATATTTTTGATTATCTTTATTTTTATCTGTAAATGCTTTTATTTCAGAAGTAAGTACTTCTATTTCTTTCCCTAATTCTTCTATTTGTTTTTCTAAATTAGATTTCTCCTGAATGCTTTCTTCTTTTTTCTCTTCTATGCTTTTTAGTTCATTTCTTAATGAAGTAAGCTTTGTTTCTAATCTTGTAATATTTTCTTCTATTGCTACAACTTTTTGCTTTTCTGTTGCATATATAATTTCTGTATCTTGCATAATATGTTCTAATCCCATTACTTCTTCTAAAACATCTTCTTCAGCTTTTTCATATTCTTGCATTTCATTTTGAAGTTTTTCAATTTTATTATTTAAATTATTAATATCTCTTTCTAGTTCTTTTATTTGAAAGGTTCTTCCAATTATATTATTAGATTTTACAGAAACTGATCCTCCTGTGATTGCACCACTTGGATTTATAACATCACCTTTTAATGTAACAATTCTAAATGAATAGCTGTTTTGCTTTGCAAGTATTATTGCTGTATCCATATTATCTACAACTACTGTTCTACCTAGCAGGCTTAAAATTATACCTTCGTATTTTTTATCTACTTTTACTAAATCTGATGCAATTCCTATTACTCCGCCTAGATTGTTTTTTATTAATCTATCTACTTTTTTACCCTTTACAGATGCAATTGGCAAGAAAGAGGCTCTACCTAAATTATTTTTTCTTAAATGTTCTATTAATTTTTTAGCATCTTCTTCTGTGTCTGTAACTATATTTTGAAGAGCTTGTCCGAGTACAATTTCTATTGCTGTTTCATATTCTTTAGGCACAGATATAATGTTTGCTAAAACTCCATGCATACCTTTCTTTAAAGTAGAGTTTTTATCGCATTCTAAAAGCAAGGATTTTACACTTCTTATATATCCTTCTTTTTCTTTTTCCATATCATTTAAAAATTTTAATTTTGAATTTTTTACTCTCATTTCGTCAGATAATTTATTTATATTATCTTGATAATCTTTTAATTTTTTAAGGCTTTCTTCTTTCTTTTCGTTAATTTCTTCTAGCCTTTTAGCCCCTTCGTTTCTTTTTGCTTCTATCTCATAGAACTTTTTAGATATTTCTTCTTTTTCTAATCTTTTTTGATCTAATTCTGAAATTGTATCTGATATTTCATTTTTAACTGTTTTTTCTCTTCTTTCTAAATTTTCATAATTTACTTCTTGAGTATTTATTAGAGTTGCCTTTTCGTATTTTAAATCTGTATTTTCTTCTACCTTTTTCTTCTTTTCTTCTATTTTCATCTCTTCTGACGATAGCTTTGCAGAGATTTCTTCTAATTCTTTTTCCTTTTCTTCTAATTCTTTAGCAAATTTTTCCCTGTTAGAAAACAGATTAGTCTTTTTTTCTAACCTTTGTTTTTTTTCTTGTTCTAATTCTGAAACCCTTATATTTATTTCTTCTATTTCTTTTAAATATCTATCATAGTTTTCTTTGTTGTTTGCAATTCTTTCGTTCGCAATATTTATATCCGAATTAATCTTTTCTTGTTTTTTGCTCATTTCAAAACCCAAGTTTTGAGTTTCTTCTATTTTTAAAATTACTTCATCTATTTTTGCTTTTAGGTCTTCCTTTAACTCTTGCTTGTTTTTTAATTCTCCTTCTTCTGCAGTATCTTGGCTTGTAAATATTTCTATATCTTTTGAAATTTCACCTATTTTTTCTTTGAAATTATCAATATTATGTAAAAATAAACCTATTTCAATTTTTTTAAGTTCTTCTCTTAAATCTAAAAACTTTTTAGCTTTTTCTGACTGTTTCTTTAATGGTTCTATGTTTACCTCTATTTCAGATAAGATATCATTTATTCTTAGAAGATTTAATTTTGTTTGTTCAAGCTTTTTTTCTGAATCTGCTTTTCTTACTCTATATTTTACAATTCCAGCCGCTTCTTCAAAAATTGCACGTCTATCTTCTGATTTATTACTTAATATTTCATCTATTTTTCCTTGCCCTATTATTGAATAACCGGTCTTTTCCTATACCTGTATCCATAAACAATTCTAATACATCTTTTAATCTACATGGAGTTTTATTTATATAATATCCTGATTCTCCATTTCTATATATTCTTCTTGTTACTGTAACTTCTGAATATTCTATTGGAAGTTTCCCATCAGTATTATCTATTACTATTGAGCTTTCTGCAAAACCTAAAGATTTTCTGTTTTGAGTTCCCGCAAATATAATATCTTCTGATTTTGATCCTCTTAAAGATTTCATACTTTGCTCTCCAAGTACCCATCTTATGCTATCAGATATATTACTTTTACCAGATCCATTAGGTCCAATTACTGCTGTGATTCCTGGCATAAATTCTAAAACTGTTTTGTCTGCAAATGATTTAAATCCTTGTAATTCTAGTCTTTTTAAGTACATTTTTTCCACCTTTACAAATTATTTAGGCAAAAGAAAAACAGCTTCTTTGCCTCATTTATATATAATATATTAAAATATTTATTTTATCAACATTTTTTTCGATTTTTATTTGTTTACCAAAGTACACGGAAAATTTTTGTATAAAGTTCATAATCAAAAACAAAATAAAACTAAAAAAGATACAGTTATAGAATTGGTCCAACTTATGAAGATTTTCAAAGTTTCTTAGCCATTAACCATAATATTAATGTTGTTGAAATAGATACTGTTGGAGGTATCAAATGTGAATTTCTGGTCTCTAGTTTCTAATATTCAACGAGTTAATTACAATATATCTAATTAAAACAAAAAAATAGCGAACATATAATTGTTCGCATATTTTTTATCAACTAATATTAAACTAATTTTAATATAACTTTTTCTGCATTGTCACCTTTTCTAGGTCCCATTTTTATTATTTGAGTATATCCTCCTACTCTATCTTTGTAGTTTTCTGCAATTTCTCCAAATAATTTTGCAGGTAAGTCTATATTTTTACCTTCAGAATCTTTTACTTTGTTTAATTTAGCCATAATTTTTCTTCTAGCATTTAGTCTTGATGGCATATCTTTTTGTCTTTTTTCAGTTGTTTCAACTTTAACAACTCTTAAATATTCTTTACCGTTTTTGCTAGTTACTTTTTCTGTTTCTTTATTACCTTTGCTATCAAGTTTTGCTTTTACTACTTTTACTTCTACTTCTTCATAATTGTCTTTTTCTTTAATTGCTAATGCTATAATGCTATCAACTATTGATTTAACTTCCTTTGCTCTACTTTCAGTTGTTTCTATTTTTCCATGCATAATTAAATCTGTAGCTTGATTTTTAAGCATTGCTAACCTTTGATCAGTTGGTTTTCCAAGTTTTCTGTTTATAGCCAATTTTTTTCACCTTCCTTTAATCATCTTCTCTTAAAAAATCTAGTCCTAATGAATGTAATTTATTGGTTACTTCATCCAAAGATTTTTTACCTAAATTTCTTACTTTCATCATATCAGCCTCTGATTTGTTTGCTAAATCTTCAACTGTAGCGATTCCTGCTCTTTTTAAGCAGTTATAACTTCTCACTGATAATTCTAATTCTTCTATAGGCATTTCTAATACTTTTTCTTTTTTAGATTCTTCTTTTTCTACCATTACTTGAGTATTCTTAGCAGTTTCTGATAAATCAACAAATAACTCTAAATGTCCAGTCATTACTTTTGCAGCTAAGCTTAATGCTTCGTATGCTTTTAAGCTTCCATCTGTCCAAACTTCTATTGTTAATTTATCATAGTCAACTGTTTGACCAACTCTAGTATTTTCAACTGAATAGTTTACTTTTTTTACAGGAGTAAATATTGAATCTATTGGAAGAACATCAATTGCTTGATTTGCTTCTTTATTTTTTTCTGCAACATTGTATCCTCTTCCTCTATCAGCAGTCATTTCCATTACTAGGTGTCCACCTTCTGCTACTGTTGCAATATGTAATTCAGGATTTAGAACTTCTATACTAGAATCTGTAATAATATCTCCTGCTGTAACTTCTCCTTCTTTATCAACATCTATTCTAAGTATTTTCTGTTCGTTATCATGTGACTTTAATCTTACGCTTTTTAAATTGACAATAATTTCTGGAACATCTTCAACTACATTTGGAATGGTAGAAAATTCATGAACTACTCCATCTATCTTAACACTTGTAATTGCTGTTCCTGGTAATGATGATAATAAAATTCTTCTTAAAGAATTTCCTATTGTCATACCATAACCACGTTCCAATGGTTCACAAACAAATTTTGCGTAATTTTCTTCCTCATTTGCTGCTAGACATTCTATATTTGGTTTTTCAAATTCAATCATTTATTTTTTAACCTCCTATTTAGACGTTAGAGGTTAGAGGTTAGAGGTTAGATTTCTAAAATATATATTTTTATAATCCAACTTCTTTATTCTAATTTCCAACATCCAATTTCTAATTTCTAACTATTTAGAATATAACTCAACTATTAAGTGCTCTTCAACTGGTAGATCTACATCTTCTCTAGATGCTAATCTTAACACTTTTGTTTCTAGGTTGTCGTTATTTTTTTCTAGCCATTCTGGAATTGGTTTGCTACTATTCATTTCTATATTTTCTTTTAAAATTTTGCTGTCTTTTTTATTTTCTCTTACTGAAATAACATCTCCTGGTTTTACTAAATATGATGCTATATCTGTTTTTACTCCATTTACATTAAAGTGTCCATGATTAACAAGTTGTCTTGCTTGAGCTCTAGATACACCATATCCTGCTCTATATACTACATTATCTAGTCTGCTTTCTAATATTTGTAGTAACATTTCACCAGTTACACCTTTTTTGTTTTCAGCCATTTCAAAGTATTTTCTAAATTGTTTTTCTCCTACTCCATAAAAAGCTTTAGTTTTTTGTTTTTCTCTTAATTGTGTACCATATTCAGAAAGTTTCTTTCTTCCTTGTCCATGTTCTCCAGGTGCGTAATTTCTTCTTGTTACGCTACATTTGTCTGAATAACATCTTGAACCTTTAAGGAACAATTTTTGACCTTCTCTACGGCATATACGACATTGTTCATCTTTATATCTTGACATTTTGCTTCTTCCTCCTTCTTCTATTTTTCTATTCTCACGAAGCCTTTCTCCAGAGTTTTCTAAATTCTAATCTCTAAATTCTAACTTCTAACTTCTATTCTTATACTCTTCTTCTTTTTGGTGGTCTACAACCATTATGAGGTATTGGTGTTACATCTTTTATCATACTAATTTCTAGTCCTGCAGTTTGTAAAGATCTAATTGCAGCTTCTCTACCAGATCCTGGACCTTTTACATAAACTTCTACTGATTTTAATCCGTGTTCCATTCCTGCTTTTGCAGCTGTAAGAGCTGCTTCACCTGCAGCAAATGGTGTGCTTTTTCTTGACCCTTTAAATCCAAGTTCTCCTGCACTTGCCCAAGATATAACATTTCCCTTTTCGTCAGTAATTGTAACTATTGTATTATTAAAACTAGAATGTATATGTGCTGCACCTTTTTCTATGTTCTTTCTATCTCTTCTTCTAGTAACTTTTTTTACTGCTTTAGCCATATTCTTAACTACTCCTTCCTATTAAGGTATGGGGACACAGCTTTTCTTCCGTCACGTCTATGTGGAGGAGCTATGTCCCCCTTATCAATTAGTGATGTCAGTCTTTCTGTTCCTCTCTATTTAAATTTTTGTGTTTGGTGTTTTACAATTGGTAGTTAATAATTTATATTAAATTTTATTTACCAAATTCTAAAATCCAAACTCTATATTATTTCTTTTTACTTACTAATTTTCTTGGTCCTTTTCTTGTACGAGCATTTGTTTTTGTTCTTTGTCCTCTTACTGGCAATCCTCTTCTATGTCTAATTCCTCTAAAGCATCCTATTTCAGTAAGTCTTTTAATATTTAATGCAACTTCTCTTCTTAAGTCTCCTTCTACTTTATAATTTTCCATTGCATTTCTTATTGCTTGTACTTGATCGTCTGTTAAATCTTTTACTCTTATGTCTGGATTAACTTTAGCTTCTGCCAATATTTTATTAGAGCTTGTTCTACCTATTCCATAAATATAAGTAAGTCCTATTTCAACTCTTTTTTCTTTAGGCAAATCTACTCCTGCTATACGAGCCATATTTTCTTTCACCTCTTCTAAAAAATTTTCTTTTTTGTACATAGTTAATATTGAACTTTAGATGTGTGAGGTGCGAAGTGTGAGGTGTGCTTTTTAGGAATAGTCCTTTGTTAGGTTTACCCTAATTTCCCACTTCTCACATCCCACTTCTCACTTCTTATACTAATTACAATATTACTAACTTTTTTAGTTTAATTAGTATAATTGAAATGTAATTAAACTATATATAATAAATAAAAACAGAAAATTCTTAAATTAATATTTAAGACAGCCGCTTCTCTATTTTTATGTATTAACTAAATTTAAATTTACATGATAATAAATCTAATAAGAATTTATTAGATTTATTATCCTTGCCTTTGTTTGTGTTTTGGGTTTTCGCAAATAACTCTTGTTACACCTTTTCTTTTTATTATTTTGCATTTTTCGCATATTTTCTTTACTGATGGTCTTACTTTCATCTTTTTCACCTCGTCTTTAATGAAATTTTATTGTTCTAGCTTATTCTTTAAATTATTAATATGTTTAAAATAAATCAAAAGTGGTATATTGCTAGGAAAGCAAATAAAAATTATTGAAACTATACGTTTGTATGTTGAAATAATTTTTATGCAGCTTGACAACGCAAGATGCCGCTTTTCATTTATTTTACTTTGCTCTCCAAGTTATCCTACCTCTATTCAAGTCATATGGAGAAAGTTCTAGTTTTACTTTATCGCCTGGAAGAATTTTTATATAATTCATTCTAAGCTTTCCTGAAATGTGTGCTAAAACTTGATGTCCATTTTCAAGTTCTACTTTAAAATTTGTATTAGGTAATGCTTCTATAACTGTACCTTCTACTTCAATAACATCTTCCTTTGACAATTTTATTTCCTCCTAATTGGTTGTTTTCCATAAATAACTAGTATATTATACATTAATTTTAAATAATTGTCAATATTTCTGGTTCTTTTTCTGTTATTAAAATTGTATTTTCATAATGAGCAGCCAAGCTTCCATCCTCAGATATAATTGTCCAGCCGTCATCAAGTTGAAGTATATTAGATTTTCCCATAATTACCATTGGCTCTATTGCAAGTGTCATACCTGGTTCTAATCTTATACCTCTTCCTGCTTTACCGTAATTAGGAATGCCTGGATCTTCATGCATTTGAGTTCCTATCCCATGTCCTTGAAATTCTTTAACTACTGAATAACCATTCTTTTCAACAAAGCTACCAATTGCATGAGATATATCTCCAAGCCTATTTCCTTTTTTGGCATATTGTATTCCCTCAAAAAATGCTTGTTTTGTAATTTCCACTAGTCTTCTTGTACTATCTGGCACATTTCCAACTATATATGTCCTTGCACAATCTCCATTGTAACCGTTTTTATATGCAACTAAATCTATGCTTATTATATCTCCGTCTTTCAAAATAGCCCTTTTAGAAGGAATGCCATGAATTACTTCGTCATTAATAGATGCGCAAATTGAACCTGGAAAGTCTGGAACTCCTCTTACTCCACTTGGATATCCTTTTTCTGCTGGAATTCCACCATTTGCCCTTATTGTATTTTCTGCGATTTTATCAAGTTCATATGTAGAAATTCCTGGTTTTATTGCTTTTTCTATTGCAGTTTGTGCTAAAGATGCTACTCTGCAAGCTTCTCTCATTAACTCAATTTCTCTTTTTGATTTTATAGTAACCAAATTTATTACCCCCATAAATTCCGGTAATTTGGGGACGGTTCCATTTTTCCGGTAAAACCGGAAAAATGGAACCGTCCCCAAATTACCGGAATTTATCTAATTATTTATTTTTTATATATTCTTCTACTTCTTTTGCTACATCATATGATGTTTTTCCTACTGCGTCTCCTGCTTTTGCATCATATAATACTCCAGCATTTTTATAATGATTTATTAATTCTTCTGCTGTTTCACTATATACTTTTAATCTATTTTCTACTACTTCTGGTTTTTGATCTTCTCTTTGATATAATTCTCCACCACATTTGTCGCATATTCCCTCTTGTTTTGGAGGATTAAATACTACATTATAAATCTCACCACAATTTTTGCAACTTCTTCTGTTTGCAATTCTTTCTACTATTTCTTCAAATGGAACATCAATATTTAATGCCATGTCTACTTTTGCATTCATTTCTCCTAACATTTTGTCAAGGCTAACTGCTTGTACTCCTGTTCTTGGAAATCCATCTAAAACTGCTCCATTTTCTACATCGTCTGAATTTAATCTATCTTTTAGCATTTTTATTGTTACTTTGTCAGGAACAAGTTCTCCCTTATCCATATATTCTTTTGCTTCTTTTCCTAATTCTGTTTCATTTTTTAAATTTTCTCTAAATAAATCTCCTGTTGATATATGTGCAAGTTTTAAATCTTCTGCTATTATTTTTCCTGCTGTTCCTTTTCCACTTCCTGGTGCTCCTAGTAATACTATAAACATAATTTATATCTCCCTTCATTAAATAAATTGTATTTTTTATTAATTTCTCTATTCTTATCAATTGCTTTTAGTATTTGGAATTTAGTCGTTAACTTATTCATAATTACCAAACTCTAAATACAAAATACTAAACACAAATTAGAAGTGAGATGTGTGATGTGTGAAGTGTGAATTTCATATGTTTTTTCACACTTCGCACTTCGCACTTCACACTTCTATTCTAAGAATCCTTTATAATGACGCATTACCAATCTAGATTCTAATTGTTGAATTGTTTCTAATGCAACACCTACTACGATAAGTATTGATGTTCCTCCAAATGCTACATTTAGTCCAGTAAATCTCATAAGCATTGGTAGTACTGCTATAATACTTAAAAACGCTCCTCCAAATAATGTTAATTTACTTATTATTCCTGATAAGTATTCTGTTGTTGGTTTTCCAGCTCTAATTCCTGGGATAAATCCTCCGTTTTTCTTTATATTGCTTGATACTTCTGCAGGATTAAATGTTGCATAAGTATAAAAGTAAGTGAATCCTAAAATTAATAATAAGTATACAATCGCGTTTGTTATAGTATATCCAATTCCTACTTGTGAGGTTGATGTTGCTAATGAAAATTTATATATTGTAGCCCAAAATCCTGTTTGCGATGCTATGCTTGGATTAAACATTTGTATAATCATTGCAGGAAAAGTCATAAATGATGAAGCAAATATAATTGGCATTACTCCTGCCATTGCAAGCTTTAATGGAATATGTGTATTTTGTCCTCCATACATTTTTCTTCCTACAACTTTTTTTGCATATTGTACAGGTACTCTTCTTTCTGCTTGTTGTACAAATACAACTGCTGCTACTAAAATTATAGCTCCTATTATTAATCCTAATGAAATTAATAGTCCTGTTGTGCTAAATCCAGCACTTGTAAATATTAAATTATATATTGTTGTTACGGCAGATGGTAAAGATGATATAATACCTATAAAAATAATTATTGAAATACCATTACCTATACCTCTATTGGTAATTTGTTCTCCAAGCCACATAAGAAGGGCTGTTCCTGCAACTAATGATAAAACAATTAGTGCACCAGTTGCAAATCCTGGATTTATAAATACACCATATGCAGAATAAGTGCTACTATATGACATATAGATTCCTATTGATTCTATTAATGCAAGCACTAATGTAAGCATTTTTGTATATCTATTAATTTTTGCCTTACCTTCTTCTCCTCCTTCTTTCATAAGTTTTTCCAAAGAAGGTATTACCATTCCTAATAGTTGAATAACAATTGATGCCGTAATATATGGGCTTATGCTCATTGCAAATATTGAAAATCTAGAAAAAGCCCCTCCTGATATTAAATCTATAAGTCCAGATAGTCCTGTTGCTTCGCTAGTTAAATTGCTTAATGCTAGTGTATCAACTCCTGGAACTGAGATGTAACATCCTAATCTAAATAATACAATTAATAGCAATGTATATAAAAGTCTTTTTCTTACATCTGGAGTTTTAAAAGCATTTTTTAAAGTTTGAAACAAACTAGATCACCTCTGCTTTTCCACCAGCCGCTTCTATTTTTTCTTTAGCAGCTTTTGTAAATCTTGCTCCGCTTTACTGTTAATTTTTTATCTAAATTACCAGTTGCTAGAACGACAATACCATCATTAGCTTTACTTATTATTCCGTCTGCGATTAAACTTTCAGCAGTAACTGTTTCTGATTTGCTTTTATTTAGCATTGTTAAAGTTACTTCTGTATACTTTAATGCGTGAATGTTTTTGAATCCTCTTTTTGGTAGTCTTCTATATAATGGAGTTTGGCCACCTTCGAATCCACGTCTTACTCCTCCACCAGATCTTGCTTTTTGTCCTTTATGTCCTCTGCCTGATGTTTTACCTAAGCCTGAACCGATTCCGCGTCCAACTCTTCTTCTTGCTACTTTTTCTTGTCCGGCTTTTATATTTCCTAATTCCATTTGTTTTTCCCTCCTTTAAAATTTTTCTACACTACTTCGTTTACTTTTTTTCCTCTTTTTTTAGCAATTTCTTCTGCTGTTGACATATTTTCAAGAGCATTAATTGTAGCATATCCTACATTTCTTGGATTGTTTGTGCCAATTACTTTTGTTCTTATATCTCTATATCCAGCAAGTTCAAGAATTGGTCTTACACTTCCTCCTGCTATTAATCCAGAACCTACTTCTGCTGGTTTTAATAAAACACTTGCTGCTCCAAAAGTTCCTATAAATTCATGTGGTATAGTTGTTCCAGCGATAGGTACTTCTATTAAATTCTTTTTAGCATCTTCTATTGCTTTTTTTATTGCATCTGGAACTTCTGCTGCTTTTCCATTTCCAATACCTACATGACCATTTTCGTCTCCAACAACAACAACTGCACTAAATCTGAAATTTCTACCACCTTTAACAACTTTTGCAACTCTATTAATGGCTACTACTTTTTCTTTTAATTCCATTACTTCGTTTTCCATATTTATTGTATTGTTCCCTCCTTCAAAATCTGTGAAGTAAATTTTATATTGTTTCTTCACTATTAAATATTTTTATTTAGGTGGACAGTCCCTAGAATTTTTGTTGCACTGAAAATCCAGGGCAGTCCATTTATTAAAATTCTAGTCCTGCTTCCCTTGCTGCTTCGGCAAGTTCTTTAACTATTCCATGGTATACATATCCGCCTCTATCGTATACAACAGTTTTTATATTCTTTTCTAATGCTCTTTTTGCAACTAATGTTCCTACTTCTTTTGCAGCTTCTTTGTTAGATTTTTTTGTTTTTACATTTTTATCTAATGTTGATGCTGACACAAGAGTAACTCCTTTTGTATCATCTATTACTTGAGCATATATGTTACTATTACTTCTATATATACATAATCTTGGGCATTCTGTTGTTCCACTAATTTTTGTACGTACTCTTTTATGTCTTCTTTCTCTCTCAAATTTTCTATTTGTTTTAGTAATCATTTAAGAATTCTCCTTTCTACCTATTATTTACCAGTTTTTCCTTCTTTACGTCTAATATGTTCATCAACATATTTAATACCTTTTCCTCTATATACTTCAGGTGGTCTTTTTTCTCTTATTTCTGCTGCCATTTGACCAACTAATTCTTTATCTATTCCTTTTACTATTATTGAGTTTGGATTTGGCACTTCATAAGTTATTCCATCTGGTTCATCCATTTTAACTGGATGTGAATAACCAAGTGTTAAAACTAATGTTTTCCCTTGTTTTGCTGCTCTATATCCAACACCATTTATTTCTAATTGTTTTTCAAATTCTTTAGAAACACCTTGTATCATATTATTTATTAATGTTCTTGTTAATCCGTGTAAACTTCTATTTTCTTTTTCATCATTTGATCTTGTAACTGTTATTATGCCATTATCTAATTTTACACTTATGTTGTTATCTACTACTCTTTCTAATGTTCCCTTAGGTCCTTTTACAGTAACTTTTTGTCCATCTATTTTAACATCTATGCCTTCTGGTACTGTAATTGGTTTATTTCCTATTCTTGACATTTTTCTTTCTCCTTTCTTATTTGTAAGGGGACGCATCTTACCTTTACGTCACTTTCTCTGGGGAGTAGATACATCCCCATACTTATGAATTAGTGATGTCAGTTTTTATGCTTCCTGCCTTCTTTATTTTATTACCAAATATATGCTAATACTTCTCCACCAACACCATTTGCTCTTGCTTGTTTGTCAGTCATAATTCCTTTAGATGTTGAAATTAAAGCTATTCCTAATCCATTCAATACTTTTGGAAGTTCGTCTTTAGATGCATATATTCTTAAACCAGGTTTGCTTATTCTTTTTAAGCCTGAAATAACCTTTTTCCCTTTTTCTGTATACTTTAGACTTACTCTAATAATGCCTTGGTTTTCATTTTCTATTTCTTCATATGCTTTGATATATCCTTCATTAAATAGAATCTCTGCTATTGCTCTTTTCATTTTTGAAGCAGGGATATCTACTGTTTTAAATTTTGCACTATTTGCATTTCTTATTCTTGTTAACATATCTGCTATTGGATCAGTAGTATTCATATTTATTTTTCCTCCTTTTCTTTCTTTCGAAGTGAGATGTGAGAAATGAGAAATGTGAAAACTTAAAAAATTCTCAGATTTTAACACCTAACTTCTTTTATTATTTTTAGGTTCAATGCTAGAATTAGGTTTCTCACCTCTAACATCTCACCTCTCACCTCTATTTTACCAGCTTGCTTTTTTTACACCAGGTATTTCACCTTTATGTGCTAATTCTCTAAAGCATATACGGCAAATTCCATATTTTCTTATATAACCATGTGGTCTTCCACATAATTTACATCTGTTATATTCTCTTGTTTTATATTTTTGTGGTTTTTGTTGTTTAACAATCATTGCTTTTTTAGCCATAATTTCTTTTTTCCTCCTTTTTATTTGGATAACAATTATTTATGTTTGAACAAATCAAAAGTGGTATATTGCTAGGAAAACAAATAAAAATTTTTGAAACTATACATATGTATGTTGAAAAAATTTTTATGTAGCTTGACAACGCAAGATGCCGCTTTTCATTTGTTACGTTCTAAAAGGCATACCCAACAATGTTAATAGTTCTCTTGCTTCTTCGTCAGATTTTGCAGTTGTTACGAATATAATGTCCATACCTCTTAGTTTATCAATTTTATCGTATTCAATTTCAGGGAATATTAATTGTTCTTTTATTCCTAGAGAATAGTTTCCTTTTCCATCAAATGAATTTTTTGAAAGTCCTCTAAAATCTCTAACTCTTGGCAATGCAAGATTAAATAGTTTATATGCAAAATCATACATTTTTCCTGCTCTTAATGTAACTTTACATCCAACATTTACACCTTCTCTTAATTTAAAAGCAGCAATTGATTTTCTTGCTTTTGTTATAATTGGTTTTTGTCCTGTTATTTGTGTTAATTCTGATATTGCATTATCTAAACTCTTTGGATTGTCTTTTATATCACCTAATCCAATATTAATAACTATTTTTTCTAGTTTAGGAACTTGCATAACTGATTTATATTCGAACTTTTTCATTAATGCAGGGATTACTTCTTTTTCATATTGTTCTCTTAATTTTTCCATGGATATTTATCTCCTTCCTTTTTATTTTAATTTATTACCACATTTTTTACAAACACGTATTTTTTCTTTGCCTTCTTTTACAACTCCTACTCTTGTAGCTTTGTTGCATTTTGGACAAACAACATTAACCTTAGAACTATTTATAGCACATTCAACTGAAATAATTCCGCCTTCTTCTCCTTGTTTTCTTGGTTTAACGTGTTTTTTTCTAACATTTACACCTTTTACTATTACTTTTTGTAATTTTGGCATTACTTCTAATACTTCTCCAGTTTTTCCTTTATCATTTCCAGATAAAACTTGTACTGTATCACCTTTTTTTATTCTCATTACTTTTCACCTCTTTATCTAATAGTCTCGAGTCGCCTAAGGACGCCGATTTCTACATTTATTATGTAGGTTTTTACATTCAATTAATAGTTTATTATTGATTAAACAAATCAAAATTAGTATAATGTGCATTTTCAGAAGTTACAAAAAGCGGAGGCGTACGTTGGTACGTTGAGCATTTTTGTAATTGATGAAAATGTGCAGGATACTGATTTTCATTTGTTTCCCCTAAAGTACTTCTGGGGCTAATGAAAGAATCTTCATATAATCCTTATCTCTTAACTCCCTTGCTATTGGTCCAAATATACGAGTACCTTTTGGGTTTTTGTCATCACGGATAATTACAGCTGCGTTTTCATCAAATCTTAAATATGAACCGTCTGGTCTTCTTATTGGTTTTTTTGTTCTTACTATAACTGCCTTAACAACATCACCTTTTTTTACTACTCCATTTGGTATAGCACTTTTTACAGAAGCAATTATTACATCTCCAACTCCTGCAAATTTTCTATGTGAACCACCTAAACATCTGATACACATTAATTCTTTTGCACCAGTATTATCTGCTACTTTTAATCTTGTTTGTTGTTGTATCATTATGGTTTTCCTCCTTCTTAATTTATTTTATAACTGCTTTTTCTACAATTTCTACTAGTCTCCATCTTTTATCTTTTGATAATGGTCTAGTTTCCATTACTTTAACTTTGTCACCGACTTGGCACTTATTTTCTTCATCATGAGCTTTTAATTTATATGTTCTTTTTACAATCTTTCCATATATTGGATGTTTTACACTTGTTTCAACAGATACAACTATTGTTTTATCCATCTTATTTGATGTTACAGTACCAATCATAACTTTACGAAGATTTCTTTCTTCCATTATTTTATTTCCTCCTTATTCAGTTCTTTTTAGTATTTCTAATATACTATTAATATCTAAAAATAGTTTTGAATTTTGTGTTTGGAATTTTGTAAACCAGTTAATAATTTCCAAAATCCAAATTCTATTTTGTTCCTTCTAGTTCTCTTTGTCTTAATATTGTATTTATTCTTGCTATATCTTTTTTTACTTCTTTTATTTTCATTGGGTTATCTAAACCATGTGTTGCTAAGCTAAATCTTAATTTAAATAATTCTGATTTTAGTTCGCTTAACTCTTTCTTTAAATCTGGTGAAGACATTTCTCTTATTTTATTTATCTTCATCATTATCACCACCTTGTTCTACTTCTCTTGCCAAGAATTTTGTTTTTACAGGTAATTTATGTGATGCAAGTCTTAGTGCTTCCCTTGCAACTTCTTCAGTTACACCTGCTATCTCAAATAATACTCTACCTGGTTTTACAACAGCAACCCAATATTCTGTAGCTCCTTTTCCTTTACCCATACGAGTTTCTGCTGGTTTTTTACTTATTGGTTTGTTTGGAAATATCTTTATCCAAACTTTACCACCTCTTTTTATATAACGTGTCATAGCAATTCTGGCTGCTTCTATTTGGTTTGCAGTAATTAATCCTGCATCTAATGCTTGTAATCCGTATTCTCCTTCGTTTACAACATTACCTCTTGTTGCTTTTCCTCTATTTCTACCTTTTTGCATTTTTCTATATTTTGTTCTTTTTGGCATTACTGGCATTATTCTTCCCCTCCTTTGCTATTTTCTTTTTTAGATGGAAGAACCTCTCCTTTATAAATCCAAACCTTTACACCTATCTTTCCATAAGTTGTATCAGCTTCATAGAATCCATAATCAATATCTGCTCTTAAAGTTTGAAGTGGAATTGTACCTTCTTTATAAAATTCTGTTCTTGCCATATCAGCTCCACCTAATCTTCCTGAAACTGATGTTTTTATTCCTAATGCTCCTGCTTTCATAGCTTTTTGCATACATTGTTTCATTGCTCTTCTAAAAGATATTCTTCTCTCTAGTTGATTACAGATGTTTTCTGCAACTAATTGTGCATCTGTATCTATATTTTTTACTTCAACTATATTTAAGTTAACATCTTTATTTATCATTTTAATTAATTCATTTTTTAATGTTTCTGCATAATTTCCGCCTTTTCCTATTACAAGTCCTGGTTTTGCAGTATAAACATTTACTTTTACAAATTTAGGTGTTCTTTCTATTTCAATTTTAGAAATTCCGCTTACAAATAGTTTCTTTTTTACATATTCACGAATTTTATGATCTTCAACTAAATAATCACTAAAATGCTTTGAATCTGCATACCATTTTGAATTCCAATCTTTTATTACACCTACTCTTAATCCATGTGGATGCATTTTTTGTCCCATGCTAATTTTCCTCCTTTAACACAATTGTTATATGGCTTGTTCTTTTTCTAATTCTTACTGCAGAACCTTTTGCTGCTGGTCTAATTCTTTTTAAAGTTGGTCCTTGGTTTGCATAAATTTCGCTAACAATTAGATTTCCTCTATTCATACCATGATTATTTTCAGCATTTGCTATTGCTGACTTTAACAATTTTTCTATAATTTCTGAAGATGCTTTTGGTGTGAATTTTACTATTGCTAAAGCTTCTTCCACTTTTTTCCCTCTAATTAAGTCTGCAACTATCTTAACTTTTCTGCTTGAAATCCTAGCATATCTTAATATTGCTCTTGCTTCTTTTGTTGCATTTTGAACTGTTTCTTGTTCTGGCATTATTTTTTCCTCCTTTATTTAACGTTTGTCTTTTTATCTCCTGAATGTCCTTTAAATGTTCTTGTTGGTGCAAATTCTCCTAATTTATGTCCTATCATTTCTTCTGAAATGTAGATTGGAACATGTTTTCTTCCGTCATGAACTGCTATTGTATGTCCAACCATTTGTGGATAAATAGTAGATGCTCTTGACCAAGTTTTTAAAACGCTTTTTTCTCCAGTCTCATTCATTTTTTCTATTCTTTTAAGCAATTTTTCTTGTACAAAAGGTTTTTTATCTTTTCTAGCTTCTGACATTTATATTTCCTCCTTTTTTTACTTTCTACGTTTTACTATGAATTTATCTGATTTTTTATTTTTCTTTCTTGTCTTATATCCTAATGCTGGTTTACCCCAAGGAGTAAGTGGTCCTGCGTGTCCTATTGGTGCTCTTCCTTCACCACCACCATGTGGGTGATCTACTGGGTTCATTACAGAACCTCTAACTGTTGGTCTTATTCCCATATGTCTTTTTCTTCCTGCTTTTCCAAGTTTTATATTACTATTATCCGCATTTCCAATTGTTCCAATTGTAGCTCTACATCTTGATAAAACTAATCTCATTTCACCTGAAGGAAGTCTTATATGTGCATAGGTTCCTTCTTTAGCCATAAGTTGTGCTTCTCCACCTGCAGTTCTAACTAATTTTCCACCTTGACCTGGATTTAGTTCTATATTGTGTATCATAGTACCAACTGGTATGTTTTCTATTGGAAGACAGTTTCCAATTTTTATATCAGATTTTGGTCCAGATACTACTGTGTCACCATCTTTTAATCCTTGTGGTGCTAATATATAACTTAATGTTCCATCTTCATATTTAATTAGTGCAATATTACTTGTACGGTTTGGATCATATTCAATTCCTACTACTGTAGCTGGCATATCATCCTTTTTACGTTTAAAATCAATTATTCTGTATTTTTGTCTGTTACCACCACCTTGATGTCTTACAGTAATTCTTCCATAAGAATTTCTACCTGCATTTTTTTTCTTTTTAGCAAGTAAAGATTTTTCTGGTGTTTTTTTTGTAATTTCTTCAAATGTTGAAACAGTCATGTTTCTTCTTGATGGTGTATAGGCTCTAAATGTTTTTATTCCCATTTTTCTATCCTTTCTCGAATTTATGAAAAACTTCGTATTACTTTGTCAAGCTTCAAGAAAAAATACTCGATGTACCTTTGTACTATCTGCGTTTTTTTCTTTTGCTTTCCTAGCACTACTCGTTTTTGCTAAATTCTCTTACTTAAATATTTACGGATTTTTTTCCTGCTCCGCATAACAGATATTTATTTTTTATCCCAGTTTTTTCTGGATAATTTTATGTTTTAGTCAAAGCAAATTTGGTATATTGTGCATTTTAATTAATGAATAAAACCGGAGGCGTACAAAAGTACGTTGAGGATTTTATGAATTCATTAAAATGTGCAAGATGCCGAATTTCATTTGACTAAGCTCCCATGAATTCATCAATTGAATCTTTATACTTCTTATCTACTTTAACTTCTTTTCCACCCTTTGTTAAATAAGAGCTTTCAGTTGGATTTGTATCGATTGTAACTATTGCCTTTTTCCAATCAGGTCTTTTACCTACATTTGCTCCAACTCTTTTTTCTTTTCCTTTTACAGTCATTGTATTTACATTTAATACTTTTACATTAAATAGTTTTTCTACTGCATTTGCAATTTGAACTTTAGTTGCTTTTTTTGCAACTTTGAATGTATACTTTCCTTCTGCTAGGTTACTGCTACTTTTTTCTGTAACTATTGGTTTTATAATTATATCTTCTGCTAACATAGTTATGCATACACCTCCTCTAAGCTCTTAACTGCATCTACTGTAAGAACTAATTTATTATATTTTAATAAGTCATACACATTTATTGTATTTACTAAGCTTGTTTTTACTCCTTCAATATTTCTTGCAGATTTTTGAACGTTTTCATTTTTTTCTGGTAAGACTATTAAAGTTTTTCCTTCTACTTTTAAGTTAGAAAGTGCTGATACCATATTTTTTGTTTTTATTTCTTTAAATGGTAAGCTATCTACAACTATTAAATTATTTTCTAATACTTTAGAACTTAAAACTGATCTTATAGCTAATCTTTTTTCTTTTTTATTTAAAGTATAACTATAATCTCTTGGTTTTGGTCCTAGAGCAATACCACCTTTAAACCATTGTGGTGCTCTAATACTTCCTTGTCTTGCTCTACCTGTTCCTTTTTGTCTCCATGGTTTTCTTCCACCACCAGAAACTTCTGCTCTTGTTTTTGTGTTAGCTGTACCTTGTCTTTGATTTGCTAAATAGTTAACTAATACACTATGTACTATTTTTTCATTTGGTTTAATACCAAAAACACTATCTGCAAGTTCAATATCGCTAACTTTTTTACCTTCTACATTGTATACATCTATTTTAGGCATTTTTATATCTCCTCTCATTCAATTTGTTCCTATTTTTTAATTGTTTTTACTGAATCTTTAATTTTTAATATTGCTCCTTTATTTCCTGGAACACTACCTTTTACTAAGATTAAGTTTTTATCTAAATCAACTTTTACAACTTCTAAGTTTTGTATTGTAACTGTTTCCATTCCCATATGTCCTGGTAGTTTTTTACCTTTAAATACTCTACCTGGTGTTGATGTAGATCCCATTGAACCTGGTCTTCTGTGATACATAGAACCATGTCCCATAGGTCCCCTTGATTGTCCATGACGTTTAATAACGCCTTGGAATCCTTTTCCTTTACTTGTTCCTGTTATATCTACATTTTCTCCTTGTGCAAATATATCAGCTTTTATTTCGTCACCTACATTATAAGTAACTTCTTCTAATCTAAATTCTCTTAAATGTTTTTTAGGTGTTATATTTGCTTTTGCAAACTCACCTTTTTTAGGTTTTGTTAATTTGTTTTCTTTAACATCTCCAAAGCCTAATTTAACAGCGTCATACCCGTCGCTATCAACTGTTTTAACTTGTACTACTGTGCAAGGTCCAGCTTCTATTGCTGTAACTGGAATTACTTTTCCTGATTCATCAAAAATTTGTGTCATTCCAAGTTTTTTACCTAATATTGCTTTTTTCATTTTTTATTTCCTCCTTAACTATTGGCTAATTTTCGAAAACGCTGAAAGCCTTCGCATTACTTTGTCAAATTTCATAAAAATATTATCAATGTACCTCTGTACTATCTCTAAAATTTTTATTCATTTTCCTCGTACTCCTCGCTTTTGACCGTTTTCCATCTATTAGCTTGGTTTTTGTTGTATATAAACATTTTATTTATATCTATATATTAAATTAAAGTTTCATTTCTACGTCTACACCTGCTGGTAAATCTAATTTCATTAAGCTATCTATTGTTGTTTGTGTAGGATATAGAATATCGATAACTCTTTTATGTGTTCTCATTTCGAATTGTTCTCTTGAATCTTTATGTTTGTGTGGAGAACGTAAAATTGTTACTATTTCTTTCTTTGTTGGTAATGGAATAGGACCAGATACTTTTGCTCCTGTTCTTTTAGCAGTATCTACTATTTTTTCAGCAGACTGATCTAAAACAACATTATCATAAGCTTTAAGTCTTATTCTTATTTTTTCACTTTGTACTGTTTTAGTAACCCTTTCTGTTTTTTGTTTTTTCACTGTTTTTGTTGCAGTTTTCTCTGATGTTTTCTTTGTTGTAGCTTTTTTTGCCACTTTTTCTGTTTTCTTTTCTTCTGTTTCTAATTTTTCAGCGTTTGCCATTGTTAAATTCCCTCCTTTAATTTGTTTGCAGTATATAATCTGCATTACTTAATTGCCTTAGGAAAGTTCTTAACGCACCCTGGTGTTTCTTTTTTGAACATAATTTAAGCCTAAGTTACATTTAAATTTTATTTTAGTGACTTAGGACAAGTGTGCTTTATTAAACTTATCCGCCTAGGTCTTAAGCCAAGACATACTCTGCGAAAGTTCCCTCCATTTTCTGCTTATTCAGAAATGTAGCCACATTTCGCTTCATCGCAAATCTACACGCAATTGGTATTATACAACACTTTACAAGTATATGTCAAGCATTTTTTGCAATTAATTCTTTTGCATATTGCATCGATACTTTTGTTACTTCTCCACTAGCTATTCTTGCAATTTCTTCGATCAATTTATTGTCTGTTAACAATGATATGTTAGTTTTTGTTTTTCCGTCTTCTACTTTTTTGTTTATATAATAATTGCTATCGCCTTTTGCTGCAATTGTTGCTAAGTGTGTTACACATATTATTTGATGGTTTTTCGATATTTCTTTCATTTTTTCTGCAACTTTGCTTGCTGCTTTTCCGCTAATTCCTGTGTCTATTTCATCAAATACTAGCGTTTCTACTTCGTCTACATCTGCTAATACTTTTTTTATTGCAAGCATTATTCTAGACATTTCGCCACCCGATGCGATTTTTGTAAGTGGTTTAAAATCTTCTCCAACATTTGTCATTATTAAAAATTCTATATTATCTTGCCCATTTTCATTAAACTGATTTGATGAACTATAATCAATTTTTACTTTAAACTTTGTATTTTTCATCTCTAAATCTATTAATTCTTTTTGAATCTGTTCTGATAAAAATTCTCCTGTTCTTTCTCTTATATTATGCATTTTTTTGCATAGCTCTTTCATTTCTTCTTCTAAAATTTCTAGGTCATGTTTTAATTTATTAGTATACTCTTCTAAATTTTCTATATCATATATTTCTTTTTCTACCTCTGCTTTATATTTTAATATTTCGTCTATGTTGTTTCCATACTTTCTCTTAATTGAAGAAATAATGTTAAGCCTTGATTCTACATCTTCTATTTCTCTTTCGTCAAAATAAATATCTTCCGAAAATCTTGATATTTCTCTTCCACAGTCTTCTAAATCATAATATATGCTTCTAATTTTTTCTGATTGTTTTTTATATTCTTCGTTAATATCTTCTATTTTTTCCAATGATTTCATTGCGGACGCAATAGAATCCAATGATACATTTAAAATTTCATTTTCTGCTATTTCTAAATTTTTAGAAAGTTTTTCTGCATTTAGCATTATTTTCTTTCTTTCTTCTAATTCTTCTTCTTCACCTTTTTTTAAGTTTGCTTCTTCTATCTCATTTGACTGATATTTTAGCAAATCTAATTTTCTTTGTCTTTCTTTATCATCCCCATAATTTTTTGCAATTTCTTCTTTTAATCTTTTATACTCGCTATATTTTTCTGAATAATCTAATTTTATAGGTTTCAAACTGTTTCCCGCAAATTTATCTAACAAATTTATATGTGTTGTTGTATTTAGTAATGATTGATTATCGTGTTGACCATGTATATCAAGTAAATTTTTCATAAAATTCTTAAGTTCAGATACTGTTACCATTCTTCCATTTATTTTACATAGATTTTTTCCGTTAATATTAATTTCTCTTGATAATATTGTATCTTCTTCGTTAGAATTATTTTTTTTAATACTCATTTCAACAAATGAATAGTTTTCTCCTTTTCTAATCATTTCTTTAGAAAATCTTCCACCTGCCAAAATATCTAGTGAATCTATTATAAGTGTTTTTCCTGCTCCTGTTTCTCCTGTTAATACATTAAATCCTTTATTTAAATCAACACTTATTTCGTCTATAATACCAACATTTTTTATATGTAATGTGTTTATCAATATTATCACCTCGGAAGCATTATATTGCAAACATTTGTTTTTGTCAATGTTTTTTTAGAAAGAGGCTTAAATATATAATTAAAAAACAATTATAAACAAATTCATATACACTTATTTAGCAATTCATTTAGTCTATCTTTTTGTCCGCTTAAATACAAATAACCAATTAATCCTTCAAATGCTGTTGCGTACATATAATCTGTTGGATCTGCATTTTTTGGCAAGTGATGGTTTTCTGTATTTCTTGTTCTTCTTACAATTTCTTTTTCTTTTTCTGTAAGCTCAGCCTGCAAACTTTCTAAAATTTCTGCTTGTGCCTTTGCTTTTACATGCTTAATTGCCTCAATGTGTAATTTATGTGGTTTTAAGTTTGTTGTTTCTACTAAATGTGTTCTTATAAATAATTCATATACACTGTCACCAACGTATGCCCACACTAGTGGTGACATTAAATTTACTTCAATTTCATTTTTCATATACTTTCTCCAATGTTATTCTTCCTAATTTTCCAGATCTAAAATCGTTTAATATAATATTTGCAGTTTTTTCATCATCTACTTCTCCACCAGATATAACTGCACCTCTTCTTTTTCCAATTAGTTTCATAAGGTTATATAATTCTTCATTATTATCTTCGGCTTTTATTGTTTCTAACTCTTCACTAGTTATTTTATATCTTTGCATTAAATTTTGTTTATAATTTTTATATAAAAACATAAGCAACTTAAATGCTATTTCTACGCTTTGCAAAACTTCATCTTTTATAGATCCTGTGTAAGATAAATTTAATGCTACATTTTCATCTTCAAACTTTGGCCAAAGCACTCCTGGTGTGTCTAACAATTCTATATTATTTGCAATTCTTACCCATTGCTTTTGCTTTGTAACACCTGGTTTATTTCCTACTACTGTACTCTTTTTATTACATAATCTATTTATAAATGAAGATTTACCCACATTTGGTATCCCAAGTATCATAACCCTAATATTTTTCTTTATTCTTCCTTTTGATGCTGCTTTTTGCATATCTTCTTCCATGATATTTTCTATTTGCTTTAGAGTTTCTTTTATTCCCTTTCCTAAATTGCTATCAGCAACAATTGCAATTATTCCATTATCTTTATAAAACTTAACCCATTTTTTAGTTTCATTTTCTTCTGCTAAATCACTTTTATTTAGTATTACTATTCGCTTCTTGTTTTGTATTACTTTTTGTATATCTGGGTTTTTGCTAGATTCGGGAATTCTTGCATCTAGTATTTCTATTACTATATCTATTAATTTTATATCTTCTATTATCTGCTTTTTAGTTTTAAGCATATGCCCTGGATACCAGTTGATGTTCATTTTATTTTCATTCATTCTTCTCACCTTTCTAATTTTTTACAAATAGCAAAACAGGACAGTATCTTATTCTATTTAACAATAAAATAGTTACTGCCCTTTAATTTAAAAACTAAAATTTATATTGGTTTTTGTCTGCTCTTTCGTCTAGCTTTCTAGTATATTCTTCGTTAGTATAAAACCAGTCTGTTTTTTTATCTTTTCCGCTTCCCCTTCTATCTTTATTTACAAAAATATCTATAACAGTTAGCGTAGGCAATAATATTCCCACAAATGATATAATTAATCCTAAATAATCAAGTCCAACAGCTTCTTCATTTACTATTTTCATAATTCCGTTGTAAAAGTCTGTTCCAAAATAAAATCCGTATGTTACAAAATAAACTAATGCTCCTATAATATTTCTTTTAATAATAAATATCATACAGAATAATGTAACAAATAGCAGTATTACTTCTACATTAAAATTTAATGGTTCTATTCCTATATCTACGCTCATAGTATACATTAAAGCAACAACTACTCTAAATACCCAAAACATTCCTGCAAACATTGTTATTAAATAACTAAATAAAGTTGTCATATGTGTTTCAACCCCTTTTTTACATACTGCGAAGTGGGATGTGGGAAGTTTGATGTGGGAAATTAGGACACATTCTATAAAGACTGACCCTAAAATCTCATCTTGCATTTCGCACCTCTCACCTCAAAAAAAATTCTAATTAGTATCTTTATTCTATCATAAACTTTTTTAAATTACTATATCTCTTTTGAGTATTTTATTTTTTATTATTCCTAATCCAACAAATTTTTTGTTGTTATAAATTCTATATAAGCCATCTTTTAAATTAAAAGTTAATTGGACGCCATTTAAAAATAATACTAATTTTTTATTATCTAAATCTATTTTTAAATTACTTTTAAAAATATCTTCCATGGATATTATTTTATCTTCTATATTTATATTATCCAGTTCTTCTAAGGAAAGAGATTCTTTTATATCAAATTTATCAACTTTTGTTCTTTGTAGTTCTTCCATATGCCCAGCTGTTCCTAAAGATTTTGCAATATCCTCACATAATACTCTTATATATGTTCCTTTGGAACATTCTACCTCAAAAACTATTTTATCTTTTTCATCATAGTTTTTAAGTTCAGTGCTATATATTTCTATTTTCCTTGGCTTTAATTCTACTGCTTGTCCTTTTCTTGCATATTCATATAGCTTCTTTCCATTAACCTTAATTGCTGAATACATTGGAGGTATTTGGTTTTGTTTTCCTAAAAAGCTATTTAAAACTTTTTTTATTTTTTCCTCATCAACTGGAAATTCTATTGGCTTTTCTTCTATAATATCTCCACTAGAATCACCTGTATCTGTTTTAGTTCCCAATTTTAATGTTGCCACATATGTTTTTTTATGTTCTATTAAGTATTTTGATAATTTTGTTCCTTTTCCGATTAGAAGTGGCAAAACACCGGTAGCATTTGGGTCCAATGTTCCGGTGTGTCCTACTTTTTTTATATTTAATTTCTTTCTTACAACATTTACTACATCATGCGAAGTGTAACCTTTAGGCTTGTTTATTATTAGTACTCCGTCCATTTACTCTCCTATTCAATTTTTTATTTTTAGTGATTCTTTGAAGAACGGACGACCAATGGTCGCCCCTACATTTGTTTTTCTTTTATAAATCTATTACTTTTCTTCATAAGGTTTGAGGGGCAAACCTCAACCCACGGGTATTCCTCATATGCTTTCTGGATGTCCCTCATTTTAGATGTTTTTTGCATTCTTCTATTATTTTTGTTTTAGCTTGTTCAAATGTGAGGTTTATGCTTCCTCCTGCTGCTCTTACATGTCCTCCACCGCCAAACATCAAACAAATATCAGCAACGTTAACATATTCATTCGAACGAAGTGAAATTTTATATCCGTCATCTGTTTCTCGTAAGAATATAGATATTTCTACTCCTTCTACATCTCTACCCATTTCTACAATTCCGTCGTAGTCATTATTTCCTGCTCCGACTTTTTCTTCATCTTCTTTATTTAAATATGTAAATGTTATCTTTCCATCCTCTAAAAATTCTAATCTATTCATTGCAATTCTTGTAAGTTCAAATCTAGGTTTAGATAATACTTGTAAAACTTTTTTATATACACTAGATACATTAACTCCTCTATTTAATAATCCTGCAACAAATTCAAATGTTTCTGCTGTTACTCCTTGGTACTTAAATCCTCCTGTATCTGTTATTATTCCTGTAAGCAAACATGTTCCTATACTTTTATCTATTTCAATACCTAGAGCTTCTAAAACAATTACTAAAATTTGGGCACATGCTGGAGAAGTAGGATTCACAAAATTATAATCTGCAAACATTGTATTTGAACTATGATGATCAATAGATATCTTTACGTTTGCATCTTCAAAATACTTTGCAAAACCATTTAATCTTTTTATATCTCCGCAATCTAAGGCTATTGCCAAATCATAATTATAATTTTTTCCTTCTTTTAATATTTCTTTACTATTTGGTAAAAAGTCAAATGTTTTTGGATATTCTGGTATAATAACATCAACATCTTTTCCAATCTGTTTTAATGCATTATACATAGCTAAACTACTTCCTATTGCATCTCCATCTGGATTCTCGTGTGTTAAAATTACAATATTTTTAGCTTTATTAATTTCTTCAACAATATTATCTAATGTCATATATATCTCCTTTTAATCTTCTGGTTTTATATCTTTCATTATGTCCTTTAAAATTGAATCAATCTTTTCCCCATATTGCATTGAATCATCTAATTCGAATACTAGTTCTGGTGTTACTCTTAAATTTACTTTTTCTGCAATTCTACTTCTAATAAACCCTGAAGATAATTTTAATCCTGCTAAAGTTTGCTTAACATTTTTAGAATTTAAAATACTAACAGATACTTTAGCATATCTTAAATCTGGAGAAATCTTAACAGAAGTAACACTAATCATTCCAGTTACATTTGAATTTGTAACCTCATAGTTAATTATATTACTAATTTCTCTTTTTAATTCTTCATTTATTCGATTTAAACGATTATTTCCATTTTGTTTTTTCATACTGTCTCCTTCTTGTGAGCGGACACAAGGCCCGCCCATACAAATACAAATCTCTAGAACGAAGCAAAATTAGTAGATTGTGCATTTTAACGAATGAGTAAAACCGGAGGTGTGCGTTTGCACATTGAGGATTTTACGATTTCGTTAAAATGTGCAAGGTGCTAATTTTCATTCGTTCTATTGCTTAACTTGTTCCATTATATATGCCTCAATAGTATCTCCCTCTTTAATATCATTATAATCCTCAATTTGTATACCACATTCATATCCTGCAGCTACTTCTTTTGCATCATCTTTCATTCTCTTTAATGATATTAATTTACCATCATGTATTACAACATTATCTCTTAAAACTCTTACTCCTGCGTTTCTTGCTACTTTTCCATTTGTTACGTAGCATCCTGCAATTGTTCCAACATTTGAAATCTTAAATGTTTGTCTTACTTCAGCATTTCCAATTACAACTTCTTTATATACTGGATCAAGCATTCCTTTCATTGCTGCTTCTACATCTTCTATTGCATTATATATTACTGAATATGTTTTTATCTCAACATTTTCTTTTTCTGCCATATCTTTTGCGATAGGTTGTGGTCTTACATTAAATCCAATAATTATAGCATTTGATACATTTGCAAGTGTAACGTCACTTTCTGTTATAGCACCTACATTTGCATGAATTACTTTTACTTTTACTTCGTCATTAGATAATTTTTCTAATGATTGTTTTACTGCTTCTACAGATCCTTGAACATCTGCTTTTACAATTATATTTAATTGTTTTAAATTTCCTTTTTCGATTTGACTAAATAGGTCATCTAATGTAACTCTATTTGTTGCATTTAATGCTTTATCCCTTGCTTGACGTTTTCTTCTTTCCATCAAGTGTTTTGCAGTTTTTTCGTCTTTTACTTCGTAGAAAGTATCTCCTGCTTCTGGAACCTCATTAAGTCCTGTTATTTCTACTGGTGTTGAAGGACCTGCTTTTTTTACTTTTTTACCTTTATCATTTGTCATGGTTCTTATTCTTCCAATTACTGAACCAACCAATATTGTATCTCCAACATCTAATGTACCACGTTGCACAAGCATTGTTGCAACTGGTCCTTTTGATTTATCTAGTTTTGCCTCTATAACTACACCCTTAGCTTGTTTTTTAGGGTTTGCTTTTAGTTCTTTCATATCTGCGACTAAAAGTACCATCTCAAGTAAGTTATCTATATTAATTCTTTTCTTTGCAGAAATAGGAACAAAGATTGTGTCTCCTCCCCATTCTTCTGGCACTAAGTCATATTCTGCAAGTTCTTGTTTTACTTTATCTGGATTTGCTCCTTCTACATCTATTTTATTTATTGCAACAATTATTGGTATTCCTGCAGCTTTAGCATGGTTTATTGCCTCTACTGTTTGTGGCATTACGCCATCATTTGCAGCAACAACAAGTATTGCTATATCTGTAATTTGAGCACCTCTGGCTCTCATTGCAGTAAATGCTTCATGCCCTGGTGTATCTAAAAATGTAATTTCCCTTCCATTTATTTCTACTTTGTATGCACCAATATGTTGTGTAATTCCTCCTGCTTCACCTTCTATTACATTTGTTTCTCTTACAGCGTCTAAAAGTGAAGTTTTACCATGATCTACGTGTCCCATAACAACAATTACTGGTGGCCTTGGTTTTAAATCTTCTTCTTTGTCTTCACTATCATCAAATAATATATCTTCGTCTGTAACAACTTCTTTTTTGTGTGCTGTTACACCAAATTCTTGTGCAACTAAGTATGCTGTATCGAAATCTAATTCATTATTTATTGTTGCCAAAATTCCAAATTCTAATAATTTTTTAATGATTTCGCTACTTGTTTTCTTAAGTTCTGTACTTAAATCTTTAACAGAAATTGTTTCTGGAATTGTAATATCTGTTAAATCAAATATTTTTTGTTTAACTCTATTTTCATTTTGTTGCAATTTCTTTTTACTTCTTCTTCCTCTTGTTGTTGTCAAGTCATAGTAATCAAGCATTGAACCTTCATCAAACATATTAGAAAGTCTGCTTTCTTGTTTTAAATCTTTTAATTTATGGCTGCTAATTTCATCATAATCATTTCTTCTTGATTTTGAAGATTTTTTATTTGTTCTTTCTTCGTACCTATTATTTTTCTGTTTGTCTATTGCTTTATTTGAATATTCTCTAACATTTTCTTTAGGCATATTATCTGCAGCCATAATGTTTTTAATATTCTTTTCTATTCCTCTTTCGTCAAGAGGTTTTCTTCCATATCCGTTTTGGTTTCTATTATATGGTCTATTTCCATTATTTTGATTATTAAAAGGTCTATTGTTGTTATATGGTCTATTATTACGTCCCTCTCTATTAAAAGGTCTATTATTAGATGTATTTTGGTAATTTTGATTACGATTTTGATTATGATTTGGTCTATTAAAGTTATTTGGTCTAATAGTAGCACTAGTATTTTTCTTCTCTATTGTCTCTTCTTTTATATTTTCTTCTGCTGGTTTTACCTCTTCTGATTTTTTTGCTATTTCTGTTTCCACTTTTTGCTCTGTTTTTTCTTCTTTTGGTTTGTCTTGTGTCTTTTTACCAAACAATTCGCTTACTGTTAGAGGTTTTGTAGGTTTGTTTCTATAAACAATATTATAATCTGTTTTTCTTTGTCTTTCTATAAATCCAACATCTCTACTAGTTTTTCTTTCTTCTACTTTGCTTTCTGCCTTTTTGCTTTCTTCATTATCTGCCATTATTACTTCTCTTCTTATAATTACTGGACCACTACTTTTTTCTTTTACTTCTTTCTTAGAAGAAGAAAGTTTTGACTCTAATTTTTCTGCATCTTTTTCATCTAAACTGCTTAAATGTGTTTTTACATTTAAACCTAATTCTAATGCTTTTTCTAAAACTTCTTTACTACTTAACCCTAATTTTTTTGCTATTTCGTGTATTTTTATTTTACCCAATAACATCACCCCCACAGTTTATTTTAGCCTTGAAGTTAAAATTAATTTTCCTTACCAATAATTACACCCCTTAGTTTTTTATAAATTTCTTCATCTATTTTTTTGTTAAATACTTTTTCAAATTTCTTCGCCTTTATAGCTTTTTCTAAGCATTCTATATTATCACATATATATGCTCCTCTGCCTTCTAACTTTCCGGTTTTATCTAGTGATATTTGCCCTTCTTTGTTCATTACTATTCTTACTAATTCTCTTTTATCTTTTTTTGTACCGCATCCTATACACATTCTTTGTACAATTTTTTTCATATAACCACCTACTCGTTTTCGAAGTGTGAGGTGTGAAGTGTGAGATGTGTTTTTAGAGCGAGCTACCATAGGGCCTACCCTAATTTCACATTTCCCACATCCCACTTCTCACTTCATTAAAAGCTATTCTTCAGCATTATCCTCTTTCTCTGTTTCTTCACTTTGTTGTTTTTCTAATAATTCTCTAAATTGTGATTCACTTTTTATATCTATTTTCCAATTTGTAAGTTTTGCAGCAAGGCGTGCATTTTGGCCAGATTTTCCTATTGCTAAAGATAGTTGATCATCTGGCACAATTACTTGTGCAAATTTTTCTTCTTCTTTTATATCTACTGCCATAACTTGTGCTGGAAGTAATGCTGCTGAAACATATATTGCTGGATCCTCATTCCATTCTATTACGTCTATTTTTTCACCTTTTAACTCGTTTATTATATTTTGAATTCTTATTCCTTTTTGTCCAACACAAGAACCAACTGGGTCTATATCTTGGTTTGTAGAATATACCGCAACTTTACTTCTTGAACCTGGGTCCCTTGCTACACTTTTTATTTCTATTAGTCCTTCATATATTTCTGGTATTTCAAATTCAAATAGTTTTCTTACAAAATCAGGATGACTTCTTGAAACTAAAACTTGTGGTGCACCTTTTATTCCTTTTTCTACACTTAGTACATATGCCCTTATTTTATCATTTACTTTATATTGTTCTGTTGGTATTTGGTCTTTTACAAGCATTATACCTTCTAGTTTTCCTAAATCTAATACTACGGTTCCTCCATCTGCTTTTTGCACTATTCCAGATACTATTTCGCCTTTTCTATCGTTATATTCAGTATATACCATGTTTCTTTCTGCTTCTCTTATTTTTTGCACTATAACTTGTTTTGCTGTTTGAGCAGCTATTCTTCCAAAGTCTCTAGGTATAATTTCAATTTCTATTGTGTCTCCTAAATTTGCGTCTTTTTCTTCTTTCCTTGCATCTTCTAGGCTAATTTCTAATGTTTCATCTTGGACTTCTTCTACAACTTGTTTTAAAGAAAATACTCTTATATATCCTGTATTTGCATCTATTACAACTTTAACATTCTCTGCAGATTCAAAATTTCTCTTATATGCTGTAACTAATGCAGTTTCTAAAGACTCCAATAAATACTCTTTTTTCATTCCTCTTTCTTTTTCTAATTCCTCCATTGCTGTTATTAATTCTTTGCTTTCTATAGACTTCATCCAAATCACCCTTTCTTACCACTCATACACTGTTTTTATTTGCGATATATTTTTTCTATTAATTTTTATATCTTTATTATCATCTAAAATTATATAGTCAATATCAAAATCTTTTAATATTCCTTCGTATTGTTTTTTTCCGTTCAAAAGGCTTAAACAATTTTAATTGAACTTTATTTCCTATATTATCTTTTAAGTGTTTTTCTTTTCTTAATATTCTCTCCACTCCTGGAGATGATACTTCTAAAAAGTATTGCTCTTTAACAAAATCATTTTTGTCTAATATTTCAGAAATGACATTACTTACTTTTTCGCAGTCATTTAAGTCTATACCATTTTCAGAGTCTATATAAATACGTAAGAAATAATCTTTCCCTTCTTTTACATATTCCAGATCATATAGCTCATAACCTAAATTTGTTATTGGAGCTAAAAGTATATTTTCAACTTCTTGTTCTATTTTTGCCAATGATTTTTCTCCTTTTCAAAAGTTAAGAGTGGGATTTGTTCCCACCCTTCTAGTTATTTTTACAATTGTATAGTAATTATATACCATTTTTTTGAAAAAAGTCAAGTGTTTTCAATAAAAATCTGTAATGTACTGTTATTTTTGTTACTGTTTATACCATAATTAAAAATGTAGGGGCGAACATTGTTGGCCCGCTCTTCGAAGAAATTTCTAAATATAAAATACAATTAAACATTTATATCTTGCCATGTAGCTTTAGTATATACTGTTCCTTCAAATTCTAATTCTGTATCTGAATTAATATTAATGATATATTGTGTATGATTTACATCATATGCAGTTACGATTATTTCATTTTTCTTTATTTCAAAGTCATATCCGTAACTAGTTATTCTTTCCCTTTCCAATGAAGAATTATATCTTTCAACTCCATTATCATACACTATCAGAATTTTACCTGTTTCACTGCTAATATATGGTTCTCCTAAATATACAGAGTTTGTAGAATCTTTTGTATTATAAAATTCATATTCTTCGTCTGTTAGTTCTGCTTTTTCCGTATACTCTATTTCTCCATCACTTGCTGTTACTATTAACCCATTTTCAATAAATTCAAAAATATAATATGAATTTTCACCAACAGTTAATTTATCATTATCCTTTTCATATTTAACAGTACTATAATCATAATCTCCATATCCGATTATAAGACTTTACTATCATTATTCCGTTTTCTAGGAACAAATAGCTAGTAGGATACTCTTTATTAAAATCACCCGGTGTGTATCCTGAATAATATTTATTATATACTACACCTATTTTTGTTCCTTCTTCATTATTTAATTCTTTTATTTCTCCATTTCCTTTTACTTTAAATACGTTATTGTTTGGGCTTGTTGCTGTATATTCATCATTTCCGTTTTGTTTTACTTCCCAACCTTCTGGTAAATTTTCTTCTAAAGTCGTTGAATCCGCTATTTGCATACTATTTGTATCTATTGATGCTACAATGGCTGCTTGTAAAGTTTCTTTGTCCATTTCTATTTCTGTTTTGTTGGTTCCTTCTTTTGCCTTATCAAATAATCCTGTATTTAATACTACTGTTATTGTTACTCCAACTAGTATTAGCATTACTATTATTGTGATTATTAATGCTATTAAAGTAATACCTTTGTGGTCAGATGTGCGAAGTGATATGTGAGATTTTTGTTTATTTTTTCTATTTTCCATTTGTTTTTCATCCTTTCTTTGGTATTTTTTGGACGGTTTTCTTGCCGTCCCTACATTTTTTTCTGGCAATTAAAATGCCTAATATTTGTGTTTTATTGTTGTTCCGTAATTATTACTTTGTTAATATATCCTTCATTATCTTTCTCAAATGTTACTATATACTTCTTTGTTGACTCAACAGAGTCTAAAAATTCCTTATCATATTCAATTTGTTTGTCCTGATTAGTTGCATTGCTTGCTTCTATCATAGAACCCATAGACCTTATCTCTGCACCTATTTTTATTCCCTCATAAGGAGTTAATCGTGAATTAAAAATTTCTATTACTTGTTCTTGCATATTAGCAGGTTCTGTAACATCTTTTACTACTTCTATTGTACCATTATTTTGAACCATAAATTTATTTTTATTTTGACTTATATATAAACCATTACTTCCTGTAAAGCCTTGTGGCAAGTTTGCATCTAGTTTTTGATAGTCTATTTTTCCATTATCATCCATTGCAGTGACCACTGCCATAAGCAATGTCTCCTTATCAAATGATAGCACTTCAGTTTCTAATGAAGATACAGATTGTCCTGTAACATCTATTGCGCTATTTACCAAAATTATAGGTGAAATTAGTGCATATAAAGCCCCATTTTCTATATCTATTTTTTGCGTTAATAAACCTCCTAAATTATTAAATAAAGATTCCATTTGTTCTGAACTATAATTGTTTATTATTGCAAAATTTCCTTCTGTATAATTTTCTATTTCTACTCCACTTGTAAAATCAATATTGTTACTGTAACTTATAGTAGAATCATAGTCACTATATTCTGCCATAGTTATATTTATATTCATGTTAAATGAAACGTTTTGTGATGTAAGTGATCCATTTCTTGAAAACTCTGCATTTATTCTTGCTTTTTCTGTTCCTTCTTCTTTTAATATTGCTACCATACTCCATTTTTCTTGTTCCTCTGAACTATTTGTTTTGCTAATTTGTGTTTCTAAATTTAAATTGTTAATTTTTAGTGTTAAACCATTTGTTTTTTCTAAAGAAATTTCTGTATTTGGTAGTATAATAGATAATTTTACTGCATTGTTTTCTTGTACATATACATTTACATTAATATACCCTAAAACTCCATCTGGAATTTGTGCTAAAATATTATCTGATAAAATTTGAATTGTATTTTGATATCTTTCAAATGTAAGACCTTTATTAATTGATATCAAATTATTGTATATTTGCTCGTCAGTTTTCATAGTTTCAAAAACTGTTTGCATAATTTCTTTAAATTGAGTAGAATTTAGTTCTACTTTATAACCGTTATCTAATTTAGAATAGTTTCCATCTGGTATTTTGCTTACTATTGTATTTAAGTAATTATTGAATATATTTTTAAATTCTTCTGTGTTTATATCTATATTTATTTTTTCAAATTTGTCTGGAATACTGTTTGTGTCTTGCATTCCTAATTTTGTTGCAAAATCTTTTAAATTATTATTTTCAAATACTATGTATTGCTTTACTAAATCGTCAAATTTTAATCCATACAAATCTTGATTTTTTAAGTAGTGCATGGTAAGTATAGTCTGGTCATTTCTAATTAAATTAAGTTCTGAACTTGCTTTATTATTAGGAGGATCACTGTTTGATGAATACTGTAAATTATCACTTATTGTTTGCTCTCCTTTAGTTACTTGTACACCAATTGCCCCACTATTAGAGTGTGTTTCGGTTTGTTTTCTCTTTGAAAAGTTATTATAGTTTTCTATGTTGAAAAAGTCAGATAAATTAAATTGACTTGCATATTTATAAAACAATTCTTTATTTGATTTAAACATATCCGTTCCAAAATATAGCCAAGCAAATACGGCACATCCTAGTATAATTATTGCTATTACTGCTATTATTATAATTTTAAATTTAGAATTTTTCATAATTATTCTCCTGTTCTATGGCAAATTCTCTGGAGTACTGGCAGACACAAGGCCTGCCCCTACATTTTTCTACATAAATAATCCTTTACCAATTTATTATACCATAATTACTTCTTAATATCTACAAAATTTATCACTTTTTTAGCAATTACTACATATTATATATTAAGCTTAAAGCTATATTAAAAGAAAAGGAATGATATTAATGGATTTTGAAAAAGATTTTTGTCCTGTAGTTAAAGTTGATGGATTTATCGAGAAAGGTAAACAATTTGACTTAGAAATTAATCTTCCAGAAGATAACAGAAATGTTATTTATGGTGTAATTAAGGATTGCTATAAAGATCCTGTTGAAGATGCTGTAGTAAAATTAATAGAAGTATGTTATGAATATGGAAAAGAAGAAAGAAAACCTGTTTCTCATACTTTTACAGATAAAGATGGTGAGTTTGTTTTTGGACCATTATGTCCAGATAAATCATATGAGATTCAAGTATGGGTTAACAAAGTAAAACATGTAAAAATATGCAAAGAGTGTAAACGTCAAGGCAAATGCTTAAAAGGTATTAAGTTAGATTGTGATGATAAGCCATGTAAAGATGACTGCAAAGATGATTGCGACAAACCATGTAAATAGAAAAACGAGCTATTCTTAAATTGAAGAATAGCTCATTTTTTACATCATCCCCATCCTTTTAGCTAACTGTCTTCCTCTTTTCATTATTTTCTTTTTATTCATCATTCCTTCATTATACATAAATGTAACACCTGCAGCAAGTGCAGTACCAATTATCATACCTTTCATAAATTTCATAATTGAAATCTCCTTTCTTTTTTTGTGAGGTGAGAGGTGCGAAGTGTGAGGTGTGATTTTTATGGCAAGGCATTGTTAGGCTTACCCTAATTTCACACTTCACACATCCCACTTCTCACTTCTCATTTAATTACAATTTTTCTTTTACATTATTATTTGTTTTATAATCTTTTTTATACGTTTTAATTAGTGAATAAATTTCAAATATTGTTATTAAAATTAAAAAATATCCAAAATATTTTTTTAAATGTTTTACATCCATATTCACTGAAATTTTAGCACCTATTATTGCTCCTATTATTCCTGAAATTGCAACTGGCACTCCTACTTTCCAATTTATTAATTTTTCCTTTATTGTTGTAACAATAGCTGAAATGGATGTTGGAATAAAAAACACCAAATTTGTTGCTTGTGCTATGTGCTGATCTATTCCCATAAAAACAGAAAGTATAAGAATTAGAACTGTTCCTCCACCCATTCCTGTTCCGCTTATTATCCCAGAAATGATTCCTGTCAAAAATTCTAACATATTTTATATTCCTTTATATAATCATTTTTACAGACACATAACCTAAAAATATTATAAAAATTATTTTTAAAATTTTATCAGATAATTTCTTTAATAATTTTGCTCCTAATACTCCACCTATTATTCCACCTATTGCACATTTAATTCCTATATTCCAATCGATATAATCATTTGCATAATAAAATAAACCACTTGCAATAACCATTGGAAGTATTGCAAAAATACATGTAGCTCTTGCCTCGGCTTCATCCATTTTGAACATGTGAACAAAAGCAGGAACAACTATCATTCCTCCTCCTGCTGCAAAAAGACCACTTATAAAACCTGCAATAATTCCTATAAGAATTTTTTTAATCATCCTCTGTGCTTTCTTCTATATTTGTACTAAATTCTTTAAATTTCTTTTCTGCAAGTAATGTTAATTCTTTGTCACATTTTAACATTTGAAATATTATATCTTTTTTTAGTCCTTCATTTTCTATATTTTCTGCCTTATCTAAAAACGCTTGTAATTCTTTTAAATATTTTTGGCCATCTGCCTTCCAACTTTTGTTTTCTAAATTTTTCATATCTTTAGTTTTAATTAAAATCATTTTTTTATACTCCCATTTTTTGTAAATATTATATCAGCATTTTTACCAGTAGGCAACATTTTATTACGTTTATCGTTATATTAATTTTATTCCATGTCATTTTGAGACTTTAAATGATAAAATTTAGGCAAATTAACAAAAAGCGAGATGTATTTTTATGATAAAAATTAAATTGTCAGATTTATTAGGAAAGCATAAAATGACTCAAAAGGCATTAGCTAGTGCTGCTAATATCAGGCCCGCAACGGTTTCAAAAATGTATTATGAAGAAGTTAAAAGAATTGATGTAAAACATTTAAATAGTATTTGCAGGGTATTTGACTGCGAAATTTCAGAATTGTTAGAATATATTCCAGATGAAAAGAAATAAGAAAAAACAAAAAGGGACAGACCCATTTCGTTTCAAAATTCAACTGAAACGAAATAGGTCTGTCCCTTTTTGTTTTAGTCTATTGTATCATCTTTTATATAATATTTTGTTCCAAGCATTTTGTCTGGCAAGTATTGCTGCTTTACTACATGTCCTGGATAATCATGCGGATATTTATACCCTACTGAATATCCAAAGTCCTTCATTCCTTCTGCTGGAGCATTTCTAATGTGCATTGGAATTTCTCCTGTATCTTTTGTTCTTACATCTTCTAAAGCTTTATCTATTGCTAAATACGTTGCGTTAGATTTCTTTGAGTTTGCAACATACACAGCCGCTTCTGAAAGTATTATTCTTGCTTCTGGCATTCCAACGCTTGCTACTGCTTGCATTGCACTATTGGCAACCACCAGTGCATTTGGGTTTGCAAGTCCTACATCTTCTGCTGCTGCAATTACTATTCTTCTTGCTATAAACACCGGATCTTCGCCACCTTCTATTGCTCTTGCTAAATAAAATACTGTTGCATCTGGATCGCTTCCTCTCATTGATTTTATAAATGCACTAATATTATCATAATGGCTATCTCCAGATTTATCAAATACTGCCTTTTTCTTTCCTACACATTCTGCTGCAATTTCGTTTGTTATATTTATTTTTCCATTTTGGTCTATTGGCGTTGTAAGTACTGCAACTTCTAAACTATTTAATGCTGTTCTTACATCTCCATTTGAAATTTCAGCAATTTTTTTTAATGTGCTATCTTCTATATTTATATTATAACTTCCTAATCCCTCTGGATTTTTTATTGCGTTTTTTAATATTGTAAACACATTGTCTGGAGTTAATGGTTTTAATCTAAACACCATAGACCTTGATATTAAAGCCTTATTTACTTCGAAATATGGATTTTCTGTTGTTGCTCCTATTAATATAACTGTTCCATCTTCTACATATGGAAGCAAAGCATCTTGCTGAAGTTTGTTAAACCTATGTATCTCATCTATAAATAAAATACATTTTCCACTAGGGTTAAGAAGTGGATTTTTAGCCTCTTCTATAGCTCTTTTTATATCATTTACCCCGCTCGTTACTGCATTTAATTTTACGAATTTATATTTTGTTGTATTACTAATAACTTTTGCAAGCGATGTTTTTCCGAGAACCTGTTGGTCCCCATAAGATTATGCTAGATAGTCTATCTGCTTTTATTGTTCTATATAATATTTTATCTTTTCCTAATATTTCTTCTTGCCCTACAAATTCTTCTAACGTTTTTGGTCTTACTCTGTGGGCTAAAGGTATATTTAAATCCATTATATTCTCCTTCTTTTTGATAAATTGTAATTTGTTGTGCAAAATTTGTTGTAAATGTTGTAGGGGTCGCCGCCCCCGGCGACCCGAAAATATTGGTATGCGGGTCGCCGAGGGCGGCGACCCCTACAATTATTTTAAACGAATTTGTCTTACAAATTACAATTTATATTAATTTTTACCTAAATACTTTAATGCTAATTTTATTATTTCTTCTAATTCTAAATTTTTAATATCTATTTTTTCTAATGTTTTTTCTATTTCTTTTCTAGTATATCCTAAAACTTGTAGTGCTGCAATTGCTTCTTCTGCATCACTTTCTTTTTCTATTATGTTGCTTATTTCTTTGTTTTCTTCTATTGCATTTTCTGTTTTTAATTTATCTTTTAATTCTAAAATAATTCTTGCTGCTGTTTTTTTACCAACTCCTGGTATTTTTACAAGTTTTGATACATCATCTGAAATTACTGCTAATGCGAAACTTGACGGACTAATTTGAGATAGCATTGCAATTGCAGATTTTGCTCCGACTCCGACTTACTGATAACAAAAGTTCAAACATTCTTAATTCTTCATTCGTAGAAAATCCATATAAACTAATGTTATCTTCTCTTACATAATAATATGTATATACCTTAACTTCTTTTCCGATTTCTCCTAAGCTTTCAATTGAATTGGATGGCATAAATATTCTATATCCAATCCCTTGTACATCAATTATAACAAATGTATCTGTTTTTGTATCTAAAGTTCCTTTTACATATGCAATCATCTTAATTCTCCTTGCAAACAAATTTTCAGTCTATATTTTATCATAATAAATTTATTTTTCAAGAGGTAATTAAATTTTTTATATTTGCAGTAACTAGATCAATTTGGTATACAAGTGCCCCTTAAGTTTTTATAAAAACTTAAGGGGCTAATCTTTTCTATTCAACCGTTACTGATTTTGCAAGGTTTCTTGGTTTATCTACATCTAATCCTTTTTCTTTTGAAATATAATATGCAAAAAGTTGCATTGGAATTACTGATAATATAGGTGATATTAATGTATTTGTTTTTGGAATTTTTATTACCCAACTTAATCCATCATTTTTTATATCTTCACTTGTAATTACAAAAACTTTTGCACCTCTTGTTACAACTTCCTGAATATTGCTTATAGATTTTTCTACTAAGTCTGGATTAGTCATTGTTGCAACTACTGTTACACCATTTTCTATTAAAGCAATTGGCCCATGCTTTAGTTCTCCTGCTGCATAACTTTCAGAATGAATATATGATATTTCTTTTAGTTTTAAAGAGCCTTCTAGGCTTACTGCATAATCTGTTCCTCTTCCTAAAAAGAACATATCTTTTTCTTTGTATACTTTTCTTGCAAATTCTTGAATTTGATTTGTACTTTTTAAAATTTCCTCTATCTGCGAAGGTAATTTTAATATATCTGATTTTAAATTTTTTAGAATACTTACATCTATTCTTTCAAGCTTTTCAGCAAAATACATTCCTACAATTATAAGTAATACTACTTGCGATGTATATGCTTTTGTTGATGCAACTGCAATTTCTGGTCCTGCATGTGTATATATTGAATAATCTGCTTCCCTTGTTATTGAGCTTCCTATTACATTTGTTATTGCAAGTGTTTTTGCGCCCTTTGATTTTGCAAGTTTTAATGCAGCTATTGTATCTGCTGTTTCTCCTGATTGGCTTATATAAATACATAAAGTTTTTTCGTCAATTAGTGGATCTCTATATCTAAATTCTGACGCTATATCAACCTCCACCGGTATTTTGCAAAACTTTTCAAATGTTGATTTAGCTACCAAGCCTGCATGCATTGCTGTTCCGCAAGCCACTATATATATTTTATTTAAACTCTCCAAGTATTCCTTACTAAATTCTAGTCCTTCTATTTCTATTTTTCCATTATCTAGCTTTGCTCCTACTGTTTCTCTAATTGCTCGTGGCTGTTCATTTATTTCCTTAAGCATAAAATCTTCATATCCGTCTTTTTCTACTGATATTGCTCCCCATTCTATACTTTTTATTGGTTTTTCAAATTCTTCTAATTCATTATTATAAAATTTTATTTTATCTTTTGACAATTCTACTATTTCATTATCATCTAGTAAATAAAAATCTTTTGTATATGAAAGAATAGCCGGTATGTCAGATGCAATATAGCTTTCCTTTAAGCCTCTTCCTATTACAAGTGGACTATCTTTTCTTGCTACTATCATTTTATCTTTATTGTATATAGATAAAATTTCTATTGCATAGCTTCCCTTTAAATCTTTACATGTATTTTTTACGGCTCTTAATAATCTATTTTCATCATTTTTGCTATCTTGGTTAAAATAATAATGAATTAAATTTGGAATAACTTCTGAATCAGTAGTAGATAGAAATTTATATCCCTTTTCTGTTAAAAACTTTTTTAGTTCATGATAATTCTCTATAATTCCATTGTGTACTACTGCAATAGATTTACTATTGTCTAAATGGGGATGTGAATTTTCTTTTGAAGGCTTACCATGTGTTGCCCACCTTGTGTGTGCTATTCCAACTGTTCCTTCAAGCTTATCTATTCCGTCTAAGTTTGCTAATGTATTTACTCTACCCTTATTTTTTATTACAACTATTTCATTATTTTCAATTGTTGCAATACCTGCTGAATCATACCCTCTATACTCTAGTCTTAATAGTCCATTAATTAATATAGGTGTTGCTTTTTTATAACCTATATATCCTACAATTCCACACATTATTTTATTCCTCCTAATATTTTATTGGAATTGAAAGAAACACAAAATAAGAGCTTTATATCATTTTTGTTCTAACATTGCTATTAGTTTTTGTATGATATTTAATGACAAACTCTCTATGCCATAGAACTATCCGCCGAATGTTTCGATAAGTCCTATTCCTCGTCAGCAACTAAATGTTGCCCTGGCGCTTTTTAATTATAATTTTAATCCTCCTTTCTTAGTTATTTACTTTTGTTACTTTCAATATACTGTATTATATTATATTAATTTCTTTTTCGAAACAAGTCTTTAGTTAAAATTTATATCAATTGAATAAATTGTAATTTGAATGGGAAGTGAGAAGTGGGATGTGGGAAGTGTGAAATTAGGGTAAGCCTAACAAAGCCTAGCCCTAAAAAGCACACCTCACACTTCGCACCTCTCACATCACAAAAACAAATTACAATTTTCTACACTAAAAAATATAAATATATTTTACAATTTTAAAATTTATGTTATGATATATTTGGTTATAATACAAATACAAGGAGAAAATTTATGAAAAATTATTATCAAATTTTAGAAGTTAACGAAAATGCATCACCTGAAGTAATAGAAAAAGCATATAAAGTACTTGCAAAAAAATATCATCCAGATACTTATCCAAAAGATAAGATTTATTGGGCTGAAAATAAATTTAAAGAAATTACAGAAGCATATAATGTACTGTCAAATTCTTATTCAAGATTTGAATATGATGCTAAAATGGGATTTGATAATTATTCTTATAAAGCTAGCAATGTAAATAATCAGAACGCAAAATCTTATCAAGAACAGAACAATTCAGATACTAAGCCTGAAAAAGAAACTGATAAAAAATTTAGCCTTACATCAAGTCTTAAGCAATTCGTTAGTAGTATTGCAACTTTAATTTATAACGAAACAAAAAAGCCTAAAGAAGAGCGTTCAAAAGATATGATAGCTTTAGTTTTAACTATAATAATTGTAACAATTATCGTCATCGTATTTTGGAAAGTTCCCTTTTTAAAAAATATAATATTCCCATAATTAATGGGAATATTTTTTTATCTTTTACCAATAATAAAGTTATACGCATATATAGGTTTATTTGTAAATGTTTATTTATAAGTTTCTGTATAACTATACCTATTAATGCTATATTCAAAAATAAAAAGAGGTGTTGTTATGGCATTAGATTACAACATTATTGGTGAAAGATTAAAACAAGCAAGATTAAATAAAAAACTTACTCAAGAAAAACTAGCAGAACAACTAGATGTGTCTGTTGCTTTCTTGAGCAGAATCGAGCGTGGTAGTTCTCTTATTAGTTTAAAAAGATTAAATCAAATATGTGCTATTCTGGATACAACCGAAGGAGAAATTCTAAACGGAGTTTCAAAAGATTCTCATAGTTATTTAAATAAAGATTTTTCTAATTTGCTAAAAAATTGTCCACCAGAAAAAATTAGTCTTATATATAATGTTGCAAAAGTAATTGCAGAAAGTTAATCTTAATAAATTTATTTAATTACCTTTAAAAATTATATTTTTAAAGGTTTTTTATTTGGTTTGTTTTAGGAATTGCTTTTCATGTGTGGACAGCTAAAATTATAATTTAGTCTGGGTATTAACACATTATTTTGTAAAACCAAAATAATTTCCAAAATACCTTTATTTTTTGTCATATTTATTATATAATAGTATAGTAATTATATTATTAGGGGGAAATAATATGTGGTGTTTTTGGTTAATTGCTGCTGGTATTTTTTTTATAATTGAAATTGCAACAGTAGGCTTTTTAATGTTTTGGCTTGGAATTGGTGCCTTACTTGCAATGATTACTAGTTTTATAACAGATAATTTAATTATTCAAACTGTTGTATTTGCAATCACCTCTTGTATACTAATTCCTCTTACTAAACCTTTAGCAGATAAATTTACAGGTAAAGAAACTATAAAAACCAATAGTTATTCACTTATTGGTAAACACGGAATAGTAACTACTGATATTAACCCTATAGAAGGAGCAGGTCAAGTTAAAGTAAATGGTGAAATTTGGTCTGCTAGCACTGAAGATGAATTAACAATTTCAAAAGGTACTGAAGTAGAGGTATTAAAAATAGAAGGTGTAAAATTAATTGTAGCACCATTAAAAATAAATTCTGTATTATAATTCTATTTTTATAGGAGGAATAAAAATGGTATTATTCGTTTTAATTTTATCTTTTATTTTACCTTTAGTTTTTATATAAATTAGTTTTTAATATTTTATTATATAAATTTTAGGAGGAACAAATATGTGGTTTTTAATTATACTACTAGTTTTAATTGTTATTATAGCATTTAAATCTATCAAAGTTGTTAGACAATCTGAAGTATATATTATAGAAAGACTTGGTAAATTTCATAAGATTGCTGACGCAGGACTTACAATAATTATTCCTTTTGTTGACCATGTAAGAAGTGTTGTAAGTTTAAAAGAACAAACAATGGATATTCCACCTCAAGGAGTTATTACAGAAGATAACGTTACTATTACAATAGATACTGTTGTGTTTTATCAAATTACAGACCCAGCAAAAGCAGTATATGAAATTCAATCTTTAAAAAGAGGTATTGAATATTTAGCAATAACTACTATTCGTGATATTGTTGGTAAAATGAACTTAGACTCAACATTTAGCTCAAGAGATTTGATAAATAATCAATTAAGAATGCTTTTAGATGAAGCAACAGACAAGTGGGGATGTAAAGTAAACAGAGTTGAAATTAAAGACATAAGACCACCAGAAGATATTAGAGATGCTATGGAAAAACAAATGAATGCAGAAAGAAATAAAAGAGCTGCTATTCTTCAAGCAGAAGGTGAAAAGCAAGCTGCTATTACAATTGCTGAAGGTGAAAAAGAGGCTGCTATTTTACAAGCAGAGGCTGATAAAGAAGCACAAATTAGAAGAGCTGCCGGTGAAGCAGAAGCAATTAGAGAAGTTGCAAGAGCTAAAGCAAAAGAAATTGAAATGGTATACGAATCAATTAAAAATGCAAATCCTGATGATAAATTAGTTCAATTAAAATCGTTAGAAGCTCTTGAAAAAGTTGCAGAAGGAGATGCAAACAAAGTATTTATTCCTTTCGAAGCAACTAGTGCTTTATCAAGTTTAGGTGCAATTAAAGAAGTAATGACAGATGATAAAAAATCTAAATAAATCTTTCAGCAATAAACTAAAAATATTAATTATATGAACAAAAATTAAAACACCAAGTTTGAATCTTCTGAAACACTTGGTGTTTTTTTTGTCAATCTGGTAAAAGAGAAACAAGATTTATGGCATCTTTATCTTTTAACTCTTCATATGTGCTTGCTTCAAAATCCATATAACTTTTTACGGTGACATTAATACTTTTTTCGATAGATGCATTTTCTTCTTCCGTGGTAAAAAAAATTTATTATGCTTTTTGTTTTTACTTTTTTCTTTTTCATTTTTCTTGTTAATTTGCTGTAGTTATTACTCTCGTGGCATCCCATATTTCTATATTTTAAGCCTGTTTTTTTTACTATATTTTTTTAACTTTCCTTTTACTCCTTCATAGTCTTTATATCTCTTTATTATATCTTTTCGCTTATTTAAGTATTTTTCTAGTTCATTTAGCTTTTCTACTTCTTCTATCTCTACATCATATTTATACTTTAATTCTTCCACATATTCTATATGATACTTCTGATATGTTTTGTGTTGCTAATTCTATTATTCCTCCTGATACTTGTCCGATTTCTTTTATTCTTAATATTTCATCTGTTAAATAAACACATATTTTTTCCATCATCTTGTTTTTAGATATATTTAGTTCTTGTATATTCTACTAATCCTGTTTTGGCTTTCACCGTTGTTGTTTCTTTACCTTTATGTCTAAATTCTTTGGTATCTATAGTGTCCATTATCTTTTTATCATATTCTACCAACATATTTCTTAAAATCTCATTTGCAAATTCACATGCAATTTTAAAAGCAATTTTTTTTAAATCCTTGAAAGTTACTGTTTCTTTTGTTAAAATATTTTAAAACATTAAATACCTCCGTATATTTGATCTTTGTTCAACCAAATTATACACAAGGTATTTGTGTTTGGCTAGTCATTTTTAGACTAGTCTTATTTTTTTATTTAATTTTGCCACGAAAAATTTAACTCATATTCAAAAATTATTAACAATTGTTACATATTTTTGATTACTACTTTTTGGCTTATCTGGAATTGTCATTTGTAATTTTTCTTTTTCTAATAGTGGATTTAGGTAATCATACATAAATGTTGGTCTATGTTTTAATCCAATATATTCCATAATTTCTTTTACACTTTTTGGCTCTTTACAAAATTCTAAAATCAAATTAATTTTATCTTCTTTCTTGTTCGGTTTT
>CALXVD010000007.1 GCA_944391865.1 uncultured Clostridia bacterium | reverse complement strand
AAAAGATATAACTTTTAATAATCCTAGTAATGCAAATAGCATTGTAACTATTGATAATATAATCTTTGCAATTTTCACTTTTACCTCCTCAATAAATTACTATTTTACTTTATAAAATATAACAGTCTGATTTCCCAAAATCAAGTTTTTTTATTTTTGGGAAATAATTATATTAAAAACTAATTTTCTCCCAATTTACCACTATAAATTTCAAATTTTACTCACTTCTTAAAGCCAACACTGGATCTTCCTTGGCAGCTTTTCTTGAAGGAATAATTCCTCCGATTAGTGTTAAAACTACGCTTAATACAATTAGAATTATACCTGACACAAGTGGTAATGCTGCTTTTACATTTACACCATTTGAAAGTGAATAAATAATTTTATTTATAGGAATGATTAGTAATAAAGTAAGAGCTATTCCCATCAATCCAGCAAGCGCTCCGATAATAATTGTTTCAGCATTAAATATTTGTGAAATATTATGTTTAGAAGCTCCCATTGCTCTTAAAATTCCGATTTCTTTTTTGCGTTCCAACACACTAATATATGTAATAACACCGATCATAATAGAAGAAACAATTAAAGATATGGCAACAAATGCAATTAAAACATAACTTATTGTGTTAACAATGGTTGTCACGGAACTCATTAAAGTTCCTACCATATCTGTAAATGAAATTACTTTGTCGTCGTTACCTTCTTCCCTCATATGAGTGTTATAATCATTTAATAAATTAATAATTGATTTATTTCCTTCAAAATCCTTTGGATAAATATTAATACCACTTGGCTCATCTAAATCAGCATAATTTAGTTTTTTTAAATTACTTTCATAAGTAACACTTTCTTTAGACATAAGAGAATTAAATAATTCTGATAGTTCTTCTTCATTCATTTTCATCTTAAACGCACCTATAAAAGCATTTTCATCGATACTAATTGCTCCTGTTAATGATTTAATTAAAGTTTGAATACTTGATTCCATTTGCTTTTGCATACTTTTACTAATTGTCCCCATAACGTTTTGCATGTATTCTTCCATTATTTTTGATATTTGTTCATCTAAATCTTGAGATTGTATTATTTGTGATATATTATTGGTAATAATGGTTTTTGCTTCATCTGATTCAAGATATTCCATAAGATATTTGTTTAAATCAGTTATACTTATTAGTTTATTATCCTCTACATATTGCTGATAACCATTTAAAACTTCTGTCAGAATGCTTTGGAGTTGCTCTTGTGTAAAAGTCAAACTTCCATTTTCTTCAATGATTTCTTGGATTTTTTTATTAATTAATTCGCTTGCTTCTTTGGATTGCAAATAATCTGATAATTGTTGACTTATTTTGCTAAAATCAGTTCCTAAATTTTCTTCTAAATATTCTTCATAACCATTTAAAATATCTGTCATTAATTTATGTATATCTTCACTCGACATAGAAAAATCTATATTGCTTAAAATATCATCTATTTCAAGACTTGGTAATGAATTTTGATTTAATATATTATTTAAATTTCCAAAGTCTACTATTATCTTCGATTGGTCTATTTTAAAAGCTGACTGCAATGCATTTGTATCCACATCAATTAAAGAGTTCATATCAAAAGAGTTATCTTCTTCAGTATCGTCAAACCTTTTTCCAGTAAATACATCAATTTCTGGATTTGCTAGTTGTTCTTGCACTATTTTACTGTTTTTAGCTTTTTCAAGAACATATTCTGTTAGAGAAGCTGGATAATAAATTCCATTTAATAGCATAGTACTTGTTGCTCCTTTTTTTGGCTGTACAATTCCAACAATTTTTAAGTCTTCTCCATTTTCTACTACGTTTTTCATATATTCTGTATTATCAGTTTTATCTCGCCAAATTTTATATTCTTCATCATATTCGTAACAATCACTACTATTAATTAATTTAAAAGTAATTCCAATGATATCATCATAAGAATATGAGCCTAAATTATCTGGAGCATTTATTTCTTCTCCATTTGAAAAATCAGTAACAAAATTTTGCAATTCAGTATAATCTCTTAAGCCTAATGTATATAATAAAAAGTCACTAATATTTCCTTGCGATGATAAAACTAAAACACATTCATTATAGTTTGTAGGCCATTTACCTGCTTTTATATCATATTGATTTTGATACGAGTCTGCATTTTGAGGCATTTGATAAAATACATTTGTACTCATCATACTAGAAATCATACTATTATTAGATTGGCTTGAACTTATTCCCAAACTTGAGAAGGTATTGTCTGGATTAATTTGTCTTAAATTTTCTGTATCCGCACTATAAATGATAGGTGTAACATCATAAGTATATTCAATATCTTTTGAATATTCATTTATAGGACAATCGTCACTTTCTAAATATTGTTTCAAAGTTTTTAAATCATTTGTACCTATCTTTGAAAACATACTTGTTAATCTTTTACTAACGTTTATATCTCCATGTTCTTCGTTATTTCCATCGTTACTGTCTGATTCCATAAGAAATGAGCTCATATCAATTCCTGAGCTTTGTATCTGCAAAGGATATTCAGACAAAGTATCTTCCTCAATTGTTTTAATATATTTATTAACTCCATTTGATAATGATAATATAAGTGCTATACCGATAATGCCAATTGAGCCAGCAAAAGCTGTTAAAATTGTTCTTCCTTTTTTAGTTCTTAAATTATTGAAACTTAGAGATAATGAAGTTAAAAAAGACATTGATGTTTTACCAAATTTTTTATTTACAAGTTTTGTATGTTTTTCATTTTCAATTATATATGGATTTGTATCAGACAGTATTTTTCCATCTTTTATATTCACAATACGATTAGCATAATTTTTGGCAAGCTCCGGATTATGTGTTACCATTACTACCAAACGGTCTTTTGCAACTTCTTTTAATAAATCCATAACTTGAACACTTGTATCACTATCTAATGCTCCTGTTGGTTCATCAGCAAGGACTATATCTGGATTATTTACTAAGGCTCTTGCAATTGCAACCCTTTGCATTTGCCCACCTGATAATTGGTTTGGCTTTTTGTGAAGTTGATTTGCAAGTCCAACTTGTTCAAGAGCCTTTATTGCTTTTTGTTTACGCTTATTTTTTGATTCACCAGCAATAGTTAAAGCAAGTTCAACATTTGCTAAAATAGTTTGGTGTGGTATTAAATTATAACTTTGGAATACAAATCCAATTGTATGATTACGATAAGAATCCCAATCTCTATCCTTATATTTTTTTGTAGAAATTCCATTAATTATTAAATCGCCTTTGTCGTAACGATCTAAACCACCAATAATATTTAATAGTGTAGTTTTTCCAGAACCACTTGGTCCAAGTATTGCAACAAATTCATTATCTCTAAAGTTTAAACTTACATTGTCTAAAGCTTTTTGTATTAAAGTTCCTGTTCTATACTCTTTATAAACATTTTTTATTTGTAACATACAACTCTCCTATTGAAATTTCATAATGTTATATTTTTATTATAATTAACATTAATGAACTTTATATTAACTTTTTTATTCAAAATTAAATATGAAAATAATATGAATATAATAATTACTATCTTATCATTTTTTGTATTGTTCTCACACTAAATAGGTAATCACTATTAGAATTGAACGCTAATTATCTGGAATGACTTCATTAGTTGGATTAGTTGTTTCATTAGTTGCGTCTGAAGGTTCTTCTTCGCCTTGATGGCCATCAGAGGTGTCATCTTGAATTTTGTCAGGATCATTAATAGTACCTTCATTATCAGAGCCTGAAGTATCATCAGCATTGTTATTAGTAGTATTATCTATATTTGTGTCATCAGTGTTTGAAGATGAATCTGTGTTATCTGAAGTATTAGTATCATTAATTTGGTTATCATCGATAGCTGTATTTGTTTCAGTTTCGTCTTCTATAGGTATTTCATCATCTTCTAAATCTGGATCAAATATTATTTCCTCATAATCTTCCGTATTGTCGTTACTTGTATTTGATGAATTATTTGAATTAGATGAATTTGTTATTTTACTTCCGGAATGCATTGTACATTCATCTGGTTTAGTTCCCCATAAATAATACTCTTCATAAGTGTTTGGGCAACCACTATTTGCAATACATCCTGAGTCCGCACATATTATTGCAGTTTGAATCCAACTAGGTTTATCAAATGTTGCATTATCTAAATCAGAATGAATCCTTTTCATTACATTTGCCCAAATTATACCAGCTGGACTTTGCCTATTAAAATATATAGTTTCATTTTGATCATACCCAAACCATGTTACCGCTGTGTAATAAGGAGTAAAACCACAAAGCCACCTATCGTAATTTTCATTTGTGGTGCCTGTTTTGGCAGCCGTATCTATTCCAGGTACTTTGCAATATCTTGCTGTACCATGGTTTCCAGTAACTGGCTGAGTTAAAATTTCTTGCATAACATATGCAACTTGTTTTGAAACAACTTTTTTGGTTTTCGGTTTAGCTTTAACTACTGTTTTACCAGACCTATTTGTTATAGTTGTGTAAAAAGTTGGTTCTATATATACGCCATCGTTTGCAATTGTAACATAGGCTGCAGCCATTTCTAGTGGCGTAATTCCTTTTTCCAAACCACCTAAAGCTAATGGTAAATTTTCGTCATTTTCTGTAAGGGTAGTTATTCCCATCTTCTTTAAATATTTAATTGCAGTTTTAGGTGTTATTTCCTCCAGCATTTCTACAAATGGAATATTTTGAGAGCTTTCTATTGCGCGTCTTACAGTTGTTTTGCCTAAATCTCCATCATAATTTTCTGGAGAATAATTACCCTCAAAGGTTTTAGGGACATCATCATAAACAGTAGAAGCTGTAAAAATTTTTTTATCGATTCCGTGGCAACACTACTGCTAATGGTTTGATTGCAGAACCTGTTTGTCTTGTACTTTGTGTTGCTCTATTTAGCCCCCTTGCCGTAGTTTTTTCTCCAAGTCCGCCACTACATGCAACAACTTGTCCAGTCTCATGATCAATTATTACCATTGCAGCTTGTGACGAATCTCCACCTTGTCTTGATGCAACCCTATATTCGCTTTTATTAAATTCTATTTCAACTTCATTTTGTATATCTGAATTTTGAGTACTGTTTATATTTAATCCAGATAAGTATATATAATTTGTTGCAAAAGTTTCTGTAATATTGTATTTATCTGATATATCTGAAATCACCTCAGATATTAATGCGTCAGTATGGTAAGAATAAATTCCATCACTTGATTCGATAGTTCCTTTGTCAAAATCTAAACCTGAATCAACTTCAGAACTTGCGATATTATATTCTTCTTCTGTTATATATCCCAATTCTAACATTTTTTCTAAAACTGTTTTGGTTCTCTTACTGATTTTTTCTGTATTATCTATATCTTCATCAAATGGGTTATATGAGTTTGGAGAATTATTTATACCAGCTAAAAAGGCACATTCAGCTAAAGAAAGCTCACTTACATCTTTGCTAAAATAATATTCAGCTCCTGTACCTACTCCATATATATTTGGACCTACATATATAACATTTAAATACATTTCTAAAATTTCATCTTTTGAAAAATACCATTCTAACTGATAAGCTTTCCACCATTCTTTTACTTTACGGGTAACAGAATCGGTATTATCTCCTGTTAGATTTTTAACCAATTGTTGAGTAATAGTACTTCCTCCATATGATGAGTTTCCTGCATGAAAAATATATGAAAGTATTGCTCCACCAGTTCTTTTTATATCAACACCACTATGTTTATAAAATCTTTCGTCTTCAATTGATACATACGCATTTTTTAAATTATCTGGTATATCATCAAAATTTACTTTTATTTTTTTCCTTTCACTACCAAGCTTAGCAATAACATTTCCATTAGTATCAACTACTTTAGAACACTCGTTAGTAAACATATCTACAGTTAATTGTTTCCATCTAAAAGCTCCAATTATTGTATTTATAATTATAGCTACAAATATAATTGCAAGTATAATTAATATAAATCTTTTAATTCTTTTCTTTAATGGAAGTTTATTTTTTAATTTTCTATCTTTTTTACTATTCTTTTTTGATTTGTTTTCTTTTTTTGAAGATTTATCTTTTTGCATTTCTCTTACTGATTTTGGTATTTCTTCTTCTTTTAAGTCTTGAACTGCATTTTTATTTTTAAACATACATATCACTTTCCATATTTTAATTTATGATAGTATATCATATTAAACGAAAAAAGCAAAATTCTTTGCAGTTTGACGTAATTTATTTGTTTTGATATATTAAAAATAAATTTATACTTTTTTAAAAATATACATATAATATTTATGAGGTGTTTTATGAATATAACAAAGTATGAGACTAATTTTAGAAGGAATTTATTTTTAAGTGAAACTTCTACCATTAATTTTACACCTGATGTTTATAAAGAAGAAAATAAATTAATAAATATATATCCTTCAATTGAATTTCAAGAATTTTTAGGTTTTGGTCGGTGCCCTAACTCGGGTCTACATGTTATAATTTATCTACTTGCTCTAAGGAAAATTCTGATAAAATTTTAGACGAATATTTTTTGAAAAATCAAATGAATTATAATATATGCAGATTAAGTATAGGTAGCTCTGACTTTAATTTAAATAGTTACTCATATTCAAGCAAAACGGACTTATCTGACTTTTCTATTTCGCAGGACATGAAATATGTTATGCCTATCATTAAAAGAGCTCAAAAACGAAATATGGATTTAAAATTTTTAGCATCTCCTTGGAGTCCACCTGCTTTTATGAAAAGTAATAAAAAATTAACTGATGGCGGCAAATTACTTTCGGAGTTTAAAAAAACTTATGCAATTTATCTTGCCAAATTTATAAAAACATACCAAAAAGAAAATATAAATATAGATTATATGACTATTCAAAATGAACCAAATGCTATTCAAACATGGGAATCATGTTTATATAGCCCCACAGAAGAATTGGATTTACTTATTAATTATATTTATCCTGAATTTAAAAGAAATAATATTGGCACTAAATTACTAATCTGGGATCACAATAAAGAAAAGTTATTAACACGTGCTATAAATTCTTTTAAATTTAAAGGAGCACTTCAAAAAGTTTCTGGTATTGCCTTTCATTGGTATACAGGTGATCATTTTGAAAATATAGAATTAACAAAAAAACTATATCCAAATAAATTATTAATTCATACCGAAGGATGCACAGGGTATTCTGCTTTTAATAAAAATGAAGAAATTAAAAATGCAGAAATTTATGCACACGATATTATTGGTGATTTAAATGCAGGCATCAATGCTTTTATTGATTGGAATATGGTTCTTGATTATCAAGGTGGTCCTAATCATAAAGATAACTTTTGTAATAGCCCAATAATGTTAAATAAAAATAAAACAGATTATATTAAAAACTTATCATTTTACTATATTAAACATTTTAGCAAGTTTATAAAGTCTGGAAGTAAAAGAATTGGATTTAGTAAATTTTCTGATAAATTTGAAGTCACAGCATTTAAAAATCCTGATAAAAGTGTTATTATAGTATTGTTAAATAGAAATGATTTTAATGTAGAATATAATTTAAAAATAAAAGAACAAATATTTCATGACAACTTAGACAGCCACGCAATTGTAACATTTTTAATTAAAATATAATAAATTGCAAACATTGTAGGGGTCGCTGCCTACAGCGACCCGAATAGATAACAAACTGTACTTTAATTAGGAGGCAAAATATGATAAATAGAGAATTAAATCCCGATTTTTTAAATTCATTTTTGGATTACAGTATTACTATACTTAACAAGTCTCCAAATAGTATAAAAGAATATAATTATGATCTTACTAACTTTTTAAAATTTATAAAAATACATTTTAAATTAACAAATGAGAAAGATTATTCAAAAATTGATATAAGTGATTTAAATATAGATATTATTAAGAAAATAACATTAGAAGATATACATAGCTATATCTCATATATGGCAACAGAGCTAAGAAGCAAACCTGCAACACGTGCAAGAAAAATTTCTACAATTAGGATCTTTTTTAAGTACTTATCTCAAAAGGCAAAATTAATAGATACAAACCCAGCACAGAATTTGGAAACTCCAAAGCTTGGAAAAAGGATGCCTAAATATTTATCTCTAGATGAAAGCAAAAAATTATTAGAAGTTACCCAAAGTGAAGATAATAGAAATTCTGAGAGAGATTATGCAATAATTACTCTATTTTTAAATTGTGGAATGCGTTTATCAGAACTTGTTAATATAAATATTAAGGATATTACTTTTAGCGAAGCTAAACTAACCGTTATAGGTAAAGGAAATAAAGAAAGAACTATTTATTTAAATAATGCTTGTATGTCAGCAATAAAAGAGTATTTGCTAGTTAGGCCTAAAGAAGGAATAAAATATGATTCAAAAGACGCCCTATTTTTAAGTGAAAGGCGCGAAAGAATTAGCAATAGAACTGTTCAGCTAATTGTAAAAAAAGAACTTTCAAAAGCAGGATTAGATGTAAAAAAATATTCTGTACATAAATTGAGACATACTGCAGCAACACTTATGTATCAATATGGAAATGTTGATATTCGAGCACTTCAAGAATTGTTAGGACATGAAAGCATTTCTACAACAGAGATTTACACTCATGTAGATAATAGCCAGATTAGAAGTGCAGTTGAAAATAATCCTCTTGCAAATTTATGATTTTTATTTTGGGCGGGCACAAGTCCCGCCCTTAAAGCATATTAATTAAACAACAGGTATTAATAATTCTTGGTTTACATTTATATTACTACTATCTAAATTGTTTATTTTAATTAAATCATTTATTATAAATCTTACATCTTTATTTTTGTAATACTCATTATTTACTTGATTTGATTTAGCAATATTCCATAATGTATCCCCTTCTGAAACATATATTGTTTTATATTCAATTTGTTTATGTGATAATGTTGATTTAGTAATTAGTAAACTTATAAATAAAATTATTCCTAAAATTATTAGTATACTTCTTATAAATTTTTTTACATTTTTTATTTTCATTATATCTACCACCTTTTTGTATTTCATATGTAATTCTTACGAACATTTATTTGTCTTTTCTGTTTTATTATAAACAAACATTTGTTTTTTGTCAATATGTTTTTTAAATTTTTAAATTGTAATTTATCTGAGAAGTGAGAAGTGGGATGTGGGAAGTGTGAAATTAGGGTAAGCCCTACGTAGTCAAGCCCTAAAAAGCACACCTCACACTTCACACCTCTCACCTCTCAAAAACAAATTACAATTTATAAAATAATCTGGTTTTATATACTTTTCAAAAATAATATGATAGAATATTTGTATTAAATTATAATTTAAGGAGTTTTTGTTATGAAAAATAAAGAAACTATTGTAATTTTAGATTTTTATAGTCAATTTAATCAATTAATAGCAAGACGTGTTAGAGAATGTAATGTTTATTCTGAGGTATTACCTTATGATACTCCTATTGAAAAAATTAAAGAGATTAATCCAAAAGGAATTATCTTTACAGGTGGTCCTGCAAGTGTTTACGAAAAAGGTTCTCCAACTTGTGACAAGGAAATATTTAATTTAGGTGTACCAATTCTTCGGCATTTGTTATGGAATGCAACTAATGAGCAATACTTTAGGAGGAGTTGTAGAACGTGGTACAAAAAAAGAATATGGAGAAATAGAAGTAAATTTAGATACCTTTTCTCCTCTATTTCAAGGATTCGATAAAAAAAATATTTGCTTAATGAGTCATACAGATTTAGTAAAAAATTTACCAGATGGTTTTAGAGTAATTGCAACTACAGATAACTGTCCTGTTGCAGCAATAGAAAATAAAGAATTAAATTTTTATGGTATTCAATTCCATGCAGAAGTAAATAATACAGTAAATGGTATAAAAATAATTAGAAACTTTTTATATAATGTGTGCAAATGCTCTGGGGACTGGAAAATGTCTTCTTTTGTGGAAGAATCTATAAAGTCTTTAAGAGAAAAAATAGGAGACAAAAAAGTGTTACTTGCTCTATCTGGTGGTGTTGATTCTTCAGTTGCAGCAGTGCTTTTACATAAAGCAATTGGAAAACAATTAACCTGTATTTTCGTTGACCATGGTCTTCTTCGTAAAAACGAAGGTGACGAGGTAGAAAACATTTTTAGAAACCAATTTGATATAAATTTAATTAGAGTAAATGCTGAAGATAGATTTTTATCAAAACTTGCTGGCGTTTCTGAACCGGAGAAAAAAAGAAAAATAATTGGTGAAGAATTTATTAGAGTATTTGAAGAAGAAGCAAAAAAAATAGGAACAGTTGACTTCTTAGTGCAAGGAACTATTTATCCTGATGTTATAGAAAGTGGTAAAGGAAAAGCTGCTGTAATAAAAAGTCATCATAATGTTGGTGGACTTCCAGACTATGTAGATTTTAAAGAAATTATAGAACCTTTAAGAGATTTATTCAAAGATGAAGTAAGAAAAACTGGATTAGAACTTAACATTCCAGAAAAATTGGTGTATAGACAACCTTTCCCTGGACCTGGACTTGCAATTAGAATTATTGGTGATATAACAAAGGAAAAATTAGAAATATTAAAAGATGCAGATTATATATTTAGAGAAGAAATTGCAAATGCTGGTTTAGACAAAGAATTAGATCAATACTTTGCGGTTCTTACAAATTTAAAATCTGTTGGTGTTATGGGTGATTATAGGACATATGATTATACTCTAGCATTAAGAAGTGTTTGCACAACAGACTTTATGACAGCCACATGGAGTAGAGTTCCGTTTAATCTACTAGAAAAAATATCTACAAGAATTGTTAACGAAGTAAAACATATAAATAGAGTTGTATATGATATAACATCAAAACCACCTGCAACCATTGAGTGGGAATAAAAAACTCTCCTCCGACATAATCGGAGGAGAGTTTTTTGGTCATTTTCTTTTTTTACTTTCTTCATACTTTCTTACTTTTTCCTTCATATTTTCTGGTAAAAGTGATAAATATGTGCATTCTATATTCTGTATTTGTCTTTCGGATATATTTTTAATATATACTTGACATTTAAGTTCAGAATATATTTTTTGAGATAGACTATTATCTCCGTGAGAACGTAGAGAATGCGTTACAAGAATAAATGTCGAATCATACAAATGTTTACACATAATGATTTCAGCAGGCTCAGGCAACAATTCATTTGCAAACTGTACAATTCTTTTTTCCATATTCTTATTTTTCTTTTTAGTTTCATTTATAATTTGTTTACGCTTTTTCTTTCTTTGTATTTGTATTACATAAGGATGATCGGATTTTATATCAAGAAAAATACATTCTTTTTCAAAACATTTATGTTCTTGTAGCAATTTTATTGTGACAAATCCTTTATGAATGCAATTGTTGCAAAAGCCTACGCAGTCTTCAAAATGCCGCATAGAACCATCGATACACATAACTCTTTGATGTGGCAACTTTTCTAGTTTCAAAAGAATTCCCCCTTCTTCAAATTTGAAGTATTTTGAGATGACCAAACTCAATAAAATAAAGAATATAAAATTTATATTCTTTATTTTATCACATATTTACATAATTTTCAAATGTTTTATGATTTATAAGAAGTATCTATTTCTTTTAGCATTACATCATGTGCCCCGCCTTCTGAAATACTTACATCTGATACAAGTGTTAATCTTGCTTTTTCATGTAATTCAGGAATTGTAGTTGCACCACAATTGCACATAGTTGATTTTATTTTTGCAATTGTTACTTTTAAATTATCTTTTAAAGATCCTGCATAAGGTATATATGAATCAACGCCTTCTTCGAATGCTAGTCTATCTTTTGCTTCTCCTCCTAAGTCGTATCTTTGCCAATTTCTTGCTCTATTAGAACCTTCTCCCCAATACTCTTTTACATAGTTGTTTCCTACTTTTACAACTCTTGTTGGGCTTTCGTCAAATCTTGCAAAATATCTTCCCATCATTACATAGTCAGCACCCATTGCAAGTGCAAGAGTAATGTGGTGGTCATATACTATTCCTCCGTCTGAGCATACTGGAATATAAATTCCTGTTTCTTCAAAATATTTGTTTCTTTCATCTACTACTTCCATTAAGGCACTAGCTTGTCCTCTACCAATTCCTTTTGTTTCACGAGTTATACAAATAGAGCCTCCACCTACTCCAACTTTGATAAAATCAGCACCTGCATCTGCTAAATATCTAAATCCTTCTCTATCTACTACATTTCCAGCACCAATTTTTACATCTTCCCCGTATTTTTCTCTAACAAAATCTATGGTTCTTTTTTGCCAAACAGAATATCCATCAGAAGAATCCATACATAAGATATCTACACCTGCATTTACCAATGCTGGTATTCTTTCTTCATAATCTCTTGTGTTAATTCCAGCACCTACAATATATCTCTTGTTTTCATCTAATAAAGAATTAGGATTATTTTTTCTATCTTCATAATCTTTTCTAAATACTAAATATTTTAAATTTCCTTCTTTAGTTAGTATTGGCAAACAATTTATTTTGTTTTCCCAGATTATATCATTTGCTTCTGAAAGAGTTATACCTTTTTCTGCCCAAATAACATTTTCTTTTTTTGTCATAAAATTATCTATAGGTTCATCTTGGTTGTCTCTAGATAATCTATAATCTTTATTTGTAACAATTCCCAAAAACTTACCATTTGCTGTTCCGTCATCTGTAATGATTACAGTAGAATGTCCAGTTTTTTTAACTAAATCTAATACTTCTTTAAGAGTTGTTCCTGATTTAACATTAGAATCACTAATTACGAAACCTGCCTTATGTTTTTTTACATGATAAACCATTTCAGCTTGAGACTCTATTGATTGAGAACCATAAATAAAAGCAAGCCCTCCTTCTCTTGCAAGTGCAATCCCCATTTTTTCTCCTGATACTGATTGCATAATGGCTGATACCATTGGTACATTTGCATAGTATTTTGCTTGCTCTCCTTTTTTAAATTTTACAAGTGGTGTTCTAAGTGATACATTTGCTGGTATACAATTTTCTGTAGTTAAATTTGGTAATAATAAAAATTCATTAAATGTTCTTGATATATCGGGTAATATTTTTGCCATATATAATTTCCTCCTTTGAAATATTGAAGAGAATATTAACTCTTCTTTTTTTGCTTAAAATTCTAAATTTCTCTATATTATATAACAAAAAGAGATTAATTGCAATGTTAATCTCTTTTTTAATATACTTTTATGCTCTTGGATGTGCTTTTTTATATACATTTTTTAAACTCTCGTCTTGGAATTGCATATACACTTGCGTTGATGCAATATCAGAATGACCTAGCATTGTTTGTATAGCTTTTAATTCTGCACCATTTTGTAATAAATGTGTTGCAAAAGAATGCCTTAAAATATGTGGTGTAATTTCTTTATTAATATGTGCTTGCTCTTTATAGAATTTTACTATTTTCCAAAATCCTTGTCTTGTTAATCTTTTTCCATTTATATTTACGAATAAAGATTTCTCTTGTTCAGATTTTATTAAAATAGGTCTTGATTCTTCAACATATTCTTTTAATGCTTTTAAAGATAAAGAACCCAATGGTATTTTTCTTTGTTTATTTCCATTTTTGCATACAACAAAACCTTCTTCTAAATTCACATTGTCTATGTTTAAAGATGTTATTTCTGTTACTCTCATTCCAGTAGCATAAGCAAATTCGAGCATTGCTTTATCTCTAATACCTTTTAAATCTACATTTTTTGGTTGGTCTAACAATAAAGATACTTCTTGAGTAGTTAGTATGCTTGGAACTCTTTTATCTACTTTTGGAGATGCAATTCCTTCAGTTGGATCAGATTTTACTTTATTATTTTTTAGTAAATATTGATAAAATAATCTAATTGAAGCTAAATTTCTAGAAATTGTAGATGGTCTTTTATTTATGTCTTTTAAATGCTCTAAATATTCTTTCATGTCTTTATTTTTTGTTTTTGTATAATTCATTTTATTTGATTCTAAATATGATTTATATTGGAGAATATCTCTTCTATATGCTTGTAAAGTGTTATCTGACAACTTTTTATCATTTTTAATAAATTCTAAAAAACTACTAATTTGATTATCCATTTTTATCTCCTCTTTTTTTAATTATGAATATTTATTATGTATATATTTATATCAGATTAGAAAAAAAAAGTAAATAGATTTTTTTAATTTATCAAATATATTTTATAACTAAAATGAGAATGTTTTTAGATATATAAACTTCTATAAAAGAAGAAATGATTAGTAATATTAACATAGCTAAAGAAAAGAAAGTATGCCTTAGTATTTCTAATTTTATATTTTCTCTTCTTTTATCTTTCATTATAGAGTTGTGCAACCTCATACCACTTACAGTCAGTGCTATTATACAAGGTACAAATATAATATATTGGAGCAAAACTGTAGAAAGCAAAAACAAAATTCCTTTGCCGAATGCCACAAGTAAGTATAATTGAAGATATAGTATATCCTAAACAAAATCCTCTAAATGCGAGTATTATATAAACAATAGAAATTCCTATAACAGTAGAACCAATAAACCATAATAAAATAGCTAGTACACAATTTTTACTAATTGAGTCTTTTAGCAATGCTAATTCGTCAATTTCTTGATTTTCTTTTATTCCATTTATAAATGTATTAATGTAACTAATTATTTCAGATGACTGGGTTTCTGATGTGTTGTTTATAAATATTACTCCAATAACTATGCCAATTAAAAATATAATTGTTGCTATAAAATACTCTTTTATATTATTTTGTATGTGCGACAAAATTATTTCTTTAGTTCTTGACGATTTTTTACTTCCAATATGTCTTTTAAATCTTCTGTTCATTATTTACCTCCGAAACACTTATACATAATGTGTATTCAATAGGCAAAAAAAAAGAACATAAAATATTATAAAAATTTGTTAAAAAATGAATTGAAATTTATTTTTTGAAGTGTGAGGTGCGAAGTGTGAGGTGTGCTTTTTAGGGTTAGACATTGTTAGGCTTACTCTAATTTCACACTTCCCACATCCCACTTCTCACTTCAAATACAAACTTGACCGTATACTCCTCCTCCGCCTGCTTGTATTTTCATTTTACCATCTCTTGCTGAAATAATATTATTTGCAACTTTTTCTCCAACAACTGCTTCAATATCATCTTTAGATAAGTTATGAATTATATTCATTTCAGTATCAAAAGTATCTAATAATTTCTCTAAGCTTTTTTTACCTACACCTGGTATAAAACTAAGAGGTATCTGATAAATATATTCTGGCCTATTCTTAGGACTGATTGATGTTTCTTTATCTTTTATTATTTCTATTCTGTCGTAAACTCCCATAGTTATATTTCTACTATCGCATGTATCACACTTGGTAACTGGAGCATCTCCTTTAATATTTTTACCGCAAACTTCGCAATAAGTTCTATGATATTTACCAAGTTTTGGATCCATACCATAATTTGAAATAATTTTTCTTCCATCTTCATTTTTTATTGCTTTTAAAAGTTCTTTAAAACTTATATCTTCTACTAATATTTTATTATACTCTCTAGCAATTTTAGGTAATGAATGTGCATCGGAATTTGTTAAAAAAGTTTTATTTTCTAATTCTGAAATCATGTCGGCAAGATATGTATCAGAACTTAAACCTAGCTCTATAGCAGGTATTTTATAATACTTTTCTTTAAATATTTTTTCTAGTCTATCTGTACAATTTCCGTAAAAACTTTTATGTGGTGTAAAACAATGTGCTGGAATTAATATTCCATTATATTTTTCTACTATATCTACTAATTCATATGCAGACAAATCTGCTCTTTGTGAACTAAGTGTAATATTTTTAATGTGTTTACTCATTTCTTTTGAAAAGCCTTTTATATCTTTTAGATGTGGAAAATAACAAAGATTATGTGCACTTCCTAAGTGCCCATTTAGCCCTTCTTCAGATGTTTCTATCTCGCTTCCTAAAATTATACATACTTTATCTTTGTATATTATTCCGCCATCTTCTATTTCATAAGCTTCTCCTGTGCTTAAAAAATTTTCTATATCTTCTATAACATAAGGTGAAGCACAATCTATAATTCCTACAATATCTATACCTTTTCTTTCTCTACATTCTTTTGCTATATTTGCAAAGTTTAAACTCCTTGCTGCTGTTATCTTTATTGGTTTATTATTTTCGCTTCTTCCTATGTGTACATGTAAATCTGCAAATATTTCGTACATATATTTTCCATCCTTTTTATAAATATAACTCCATATCTTGTTTGCTAGGTAATCTTTTAGCTTTCATTGCACGTATCTGCCCCAAAGCTCTATCATAACTTCCTTCTATATCTCTTAAATATTCTGACATACTACTTTTTCCTGCATCTTTTCCTAGTGCAGATAGAATACTAAACTTATAAAAATCTATCATAGGTTTACCTCCTTTGCTATATTTATAAAGTCTTTAAATTGGTTTAAATATCTATTGTTACAATTTTTTAGGTTTCTACTTTCTAATAGTATTAATGCTTCTTCTATTGGAAAGGCAACTCTCTCTGGCCTATCTAAAAGCATTCCTCCAAATTGATCTGCAAGTTCTAGTATATCACTTTCTTTTTTTCTTGGGATACTATTACTGTATCTATTATGTTGCTCACATATTGTACAAAATTCTTTTGAAAATCCAAGTTTAGAAATAAATTCTGCACCTTCTTTTGCATAAGATTTTATTTTTTCTATATCTTGTGCATTATTTATTTTTTTACAGCCACATAATAACATAGCAGTAATTACAATATTTTTATCTACATCTATATCCATAGATTCAATAAATAATTTAGCAATTAAAGCTTTAAATATAACAGAATTATCAAAAAATATATTTGTCTTTTTTTGAAGATAACACATAATTTCAATTTTTTTAGCAAAGCTTTCTTCTGTCAAAATATAATCTGCAAAAGAATCCATACTAATCACCTACAATACCACCCAATATTTTATTTTATTATAAGTTATAACCTTTAATGTTTCAATGATTGTTACATAAATGTAATGCCTTTGTAATTATTTGGTAACAGATTATTGTCTAATAATCTCACTTCTTGCAAGTTCGTCACATCTATTATTGAATTCATTATCACTATGTCCTTTTACTTTTATAAATTTTACTTTATGAGTTTTGGTTAAATTATAAAGTTTTTGCCAAAGCTCTTTATTCTTTACAGGTTCTTTTCCAGAGGTTCTCCAATTATTTTTAAGCCAGTTATATATCCATCCATTATTAAATGCATTTACAACGTATGCACTATCGCTATATATTTCTACATCACATGGCCTTTTTAACAGGTTTAAAGCCTCAATTACAGCTGTTATCTCCATTATATTATTAGTAGTTTCTTTATTTCCACCACTTATTTCTTTTTTTATATCATTAAACATAAGAATTGCACCCCAACCTCCTGGTCCAGGATTTCCGTGAACATGCACCATCTGTATATATAATAACCTTATCCATAATAGTTTCCTTTCTTTTATAAATTTGGTTTTGTGCCAAACGAAAAGGGACAGACCCCTTTCATTTTTTCTCCTAAATAAATTGTAATTTATCTGAGAAGTGAGAAGTGGGATGTGGGAAGTGTGAAATTAGGGTAAGCCTTACGTAGCCTAGCTCTAAAAGCACACCTCACACTTCGCACCTCTCACATCACAAAAACAGATTCCAATTTGTTTTTTTCTTATATATGTGATATTATATCAACAAATATATTTATTTTTCAATATTAGGAGTAAATAATGAGTAAAATATTAGCAATTGTAGCTGAATATAATCCTTTTCATAATGGACATTTGTACCAATTACAAAAATCAAAAAAACTTATTAACCCTGACTACTCTATTTGTATAATGAGTGGTAATTTTGTTCAGCGTGGCGATACTTCTATTATTGATAAATGGTCTAAAGCAGAAGCAGCAATTAAGTGTGGAATGGATTTAGTTATAGAGCTTCCTGTTCTTTATAGTATTTCAAGTGCAGAAAATTTTGCTGAAGGTGCCCTGAAAATATTAGGTGCTTTTGGTAATGATGTTACTATCTCATTTGGTAGTGAATGTGGTGATTTAGATACTCTAGATTGTATTGCTAATGTTTTATATGATGAACCAAAAGAATTTACTACAATATTAACTCATGAGTTGTCTAAAGGATTATCATATCCTAAAGCAAGAGAAAATGCCTTATTACTTTACTTAAATGATGTTAGAAAATATGCAAATGTTTTATCTGATCCTAATAATATACTTGGAATAGAATATTTAAAAGCAATAAAAAGACTAAAAAGTAAGGTTACTCCTTTAACAATAAAAAGAATTGATGCAGGATATAACAGTCTAAAAATAAAAGATAGACTTGCAAGTGCAACGGCAATTAGAAATTTAATTAAAAATAACGAAGATGTAAAAAAATTAATGCCTGCACCATCTTACAATATTCTTACAGAAAATATAAAGCATGGTAAAATTGTAAATGACGTTTCTGTTTTTGAAAAAGAAATAATTTACACTTTAAGAAAAATGAGTGTGCAAGAAATAGGAAATTTACGAGATGTTTCAGAAGGGTTAGAAAATTTGATAAAACAAGCTGCAAATTCTTGTAATAATTTAGAAGATTTAATAAATTCAATAAAATCAAAAAGATATACTCGTTCAAGAATTCAAAGAATACTCCTCTACTCTATCTTAAATATTACTAAAAAAGATATTCAAGATTCTTATAAAATAAAACCATATATTAGAGTTTTAGGTGCTAGCCAAAGAGGAAAAATTTTGCTATCACAAATAAGCAATCCTAAAGCGAAATATCCAGTTATAACATCTGTTAAGAAATTTATGGATAATAACAATAACAAAATATTAAAAAACATGTTAGAAAAAGATATCTTTGCAACTAACATATATACACTTGGATATGAATATGACTCAAAAGCAAATTTAGACTATACTAAGAAATTGATAATAAAATAGAAACATTATAATTTTAAATATAATATTTAGAATTATAATGTTTCTATTGAAGTCTAACAAAAATCATTCAAAATTACCAACTGTCCATTATAATTATTCATTAAAAAATGAGGCTATATGCCTCATTTCTATTCATCCCAGTTATGATATACATCCATTACATCATCTAAATCTTCTAGGTTGTCTATTAATTTTTGCATTCTTTCGCTTCCTTTTTCGTCTAATTCTACATATGTTGTTGGAACCATTTGAATTTCTGCTTGTTCAAATTCTATATTTTCTTTTTCTAAAGCTTCTCTTACCCCAGAAAAATCTTCTGGAGAAGTTGTAATTTCATAACATTCTTCTTCAGATTTAAAATCTTCTGCACCATTATCTATTGCAAGTAACATTAAATCATCTTCTGACAAATCTGTTTTAGTTTTATCAATTATAATAACACCTTTTTTATTAAATAAATATGATACACAACCATTTGTTCCTAAATTCCCACCTGCTTTATCGAAAACATGTCTTAAATCTGCTGCTGTTCTATTTTTATTATCTGTTGATGCATTAACAATTACTGCGACACCATTTGGGCCATATCCTTCATATGTAATTTCTTCATAATTTTCATTACTTGATGAAGCCTTTTTAATTGCGTTATTTATTGTATCATTTGGCATATTTGCTGCTTTACATTTTGCTATAACAGCCTTTAATTTTGAATTTCCTGCTGGCTCTGGTCCGCCTTCTTTTACTGCAATTAATAGTTCTCTTCCTAGTTTTGTAAATATTTTTCCTCTTGCTGCATCTGCTTTTCCTTTTTTAGCTTGTATATTATGCCATTTTGAGTGTCCTGACATATTCTCTCCTCCTTAAAATTTACTCGTCATTATTCTAAATTCATTAAACATAAATATCTTATCATACTTTTATTAATTTGTGTAGTATTTTTTTACATTTTGTATATTAGAATTTAATATTTTCTAATTATCTATTAAATCATATCTCTTAAATATTGTAATAATCATACTGTAAACTAATTTTTTGACTAATAATTCTCTAAACTTCACTGTTTTAGATTTACCTTCGTTTCTAAGTTTTTCTAATTCTTTTCCTAATTTATCATATTCACTAAGTATATCCTGTAATGCTTTTTCAAATCGTTCTAATCTTTCCAAGATATTTTTCCTCCTTTTTTATACTTCAGTATTAATTATAAATTCAGTTTTCAAGATACTCTTTTTCCTCTTTCTAATATTTTACTTATAAATTATATAATAAAAAAGAAAACTATTCTATTAAAGAATAATTTTCTATAAAGTAAAATAAATTTTATAAATTAATTATGTTATATATTTTTCCTTTTTCAAATTCAAAATTTATATCTTTTAAAACTTCTTTCTTTTCAAAATTCTTTTTAACATTTTTTACAATTAATTTCATACATTTGTTCCCCTTATATTATTATATAGCAATATTTAAACTTAATATATCCTTTTTGTCAATGTTTTTTTACTTTTTATTTTTAACTTTATATTTATAGACTACATAAGAAACGATAGCAATTATAACAGCCAAACCTATAATGATTAAAATACTGTTTGTATTGCTTGTTTCGTCAACTTGATTATTATTTTCAATTTTTTCTTCTATATTGTCTTCCTGCATAATTGAAGATAGTTTTTTTGCTTGTAGTTCTTCTTCTATATGATGCTCTGTTTCCTCTTCTTCGCTTCTTCTATGGACATTAATATAATATTTTTTAATAGTAGTACCATTTTCAGCAGTTACAATAACCTGAATTTTATTATCCCCAACATTAATTTTATCATTTCCTAATATCTTAACTGTTGCGTTTTCTATTTGGGGTATTGCTAAAATATTAATATTCTCAATACTATTTGGTATTTCCACTTGGTATTCTGTAATATTATTAGAAAATTCAGGAGTTAGTGTTCCCTCTCTTATTGCGAGTGTTTCCAAATTTGCGTTTGCTAAATCTATATTATCTGTTCTAGTTACATATATTTTATAAAATGAAGTTTTGGTTTTATCTTCTGATTCGACCTTAATATCAATTGTATTTTCTCCCAATTTTAAATTGTTATTTCCTATTACTGTTACAGTTGATTTACTGTTTTCAGGTATTGCAGTTACTTCTAAATTATCAATAGATGTATTTGCAATAAAATAATATTCTTTTATATTCTTATCAAAATATGGACTTATACCTTCATGATTTAATCTTAAAATACTTAAATTTGTATTATCACTACTAACATTGCCTTGTGTTTCATTAAGTGGCATCGTTTGTTCATTAGTATTTCCTATTTCTATTTCTAAATTATTATCATTAATATCTACTATTTCTCCGTTAGAATTATAAAACTCTCCTGTAACTACTATGTTTGCTGTTCCATCTTGAATAGCTTTAAATTTAAAACCATCAGCTAAAATATTATCTTTATTCTCACCATTATCACTAACCCAAGAATATAAAACTCTATTAGACAGATTATTTGAATTTTGTGGACCACTTATATATTCTAATCTAGTTGTATCCCAATAAATTTCTAATGTAAGCGAAGCCACTCTTACGTCTTTAAGTTCTATACTTACATTAATTTCTTCTCCCGCTTCCACTTTTGTTTTATCTGATGAAAGCATAATCGTATTTTGGGCAAAGCTTATATTCATGTTTAAAATAAACATGAAAAACAATAAAATTAATATATAGATTTTTTTGATTTTTTTCATAAACACCTCAAATATTAATTGGATTATAAAATTAAATTTTTTTAAGTTCGCTCCCAGAGATTTATTTATATTTTTTCTCACGCGCCCCAACCTCGCGGAGACTGTAATAAAATTTGCTATACGCAAATTTATATAACATTCTCCAGCTTGTTGGTCCCCACCCGTAACCCGCTCGAAAAATATAAATGGAAATCTCTTCGCGCTACTCTACAATTTAATTTATAGCATAGTAATAAAATCAGTTAAAACACATCAATTTATGAGCACCGGATGTGATTGGAGTGTTTGTGCAATTCTTAAGGAAAATTGAAGGAGGAAGCGGAAACCGAGAGGCTCGTTCAATTTTACGCTAGAATTGCTAAAACACGTATTGAACCGAGGAGCACAATAAATTTATGTTTTTAACTAGATTTTATGGTCGTCTTGCAATTAATTTAATCAGACAAATTCCAATTTATTGTTCAATTGATTTTAACCCCAATATATGTCTTTGGATTAATAATAAATCTAAAGACGTTGGATTTTTTCCATTTTTATTTATATTTCCTGCTTTAATAAATACATCATGTAATTTTTCTACTTCTAATATATGCCTTTGTAGTACTAATAAGTCTACACTATTTATTTTTGCGTCACCATTTACATCTCCATATATAATAATCTTATACTCCATTTTTACTAAATTATTTTCATCTACTATTTTTATTATTGACCCCGTTCCTGCAAATTTATTATCTTCTAGAAGTTCCCCTTTACTATTATATATTTCTATATTATATATCGTATTAATCTTATCTTTTATTTCAGAAACTTTAAGTTTTGAAATATCAAAACCGCTTACTTCATTTCCTTCTACTCTTAATTCATCAGAAAATTTAAGTTCATCATCTTGGAGTTTTGGAAGAACAGTTACTGTAATTTCTTTTGTAATATTTCCTTCTTGAGATTTTACAATAATTTTTGTACTTCCTTCATTAATTGCAGTTATTAGTCCTGTGTTATCTATTTTTACTACACTTTCATTTTCAGAACTAAAAGTTACATTTTGGTTACTTGCATCACTTGGATAAAAAATAGGACTAACAATAAATGTATCTCCTTTTTGAATATTTAAATTCTCTACATTTAAATCCATATCTTGAACTTTTGAATACACTTGTATTTCTATACTATTTGAAACATTGTTTTCTTTTGCCTTTACAGTAATTGTTGCTTTTCCTGAGGTTATACCTAAAATATTTCCTGTGCTATCTACACTTGCAATTTTACTATCACTAGAAATATATTCTACCTCATGGTCTCTTGCTTCTTCTGGCAAAATTTCTACATTTAATTTCTTTGTTTCTCCTTTATTTATTGTCGTGTTATCAATAGATAGGTTTATTTGCTCTATTTGTTTTTCCGGTACTTCCTTTAAATAACTTTGGAAAGCATATCCAACCATTCCATTAGAAAGCTTAACCTTGTCCCACAATTCTCCAGACTGCTTACCTTTTGCAATTCTTGTCATTACCTCATTTTTATCCACTAAGGTTAAAGATTCATAAGAAGTAGAAGGTCCTGTTCTTATATTTAGTGTTGTATTTACATCTGCATAAACTTTTGTATTATCATTTGTAAAATCACTTTCTAAAATATTAGGGTTTTCTGTTGGTGTACTTGGCATATTGTTGTATACTGGAATAATAAATTCAATACTATCATTTAATAAACCTGTGTTTGAATATCCATTATATGTTAATTTTGATTCGCTGTATGGTGCAAGGACATTTGTCATATATTGGTGCCAAAAAAGTTCTCCTCCTGTATTACTAGTTACATGGAATTTCTGTAAATAAACCGTATCTTGTCCCAAATGTATATAGCTAGACCCTATAAATATTCCTCCACCAGTTATTGCTCTTTCTTTCGTATTCCAAGGTATCAAGTATTTAGCTTTTGTTTCAGCACTTGCTCCTTTACCATCTTTTGCGTATTGAAGTCCATTTTTTATAGCGCCCATTGGCTCTGATGAACTAGTTGCACCTATATTATAAAAATTGTATAAACCTTTAAAGCCTTCTACGGTTCCGCTAATTGAACTATGAGATAAAAATGGCCCTACTTCTTGCTTAATTCTAGAAGCTAAATGAAAACTATTTACTCTTGATGTTTTCCCTGCAGATAAAATTAAATCTGAATATTTACTAGTCATTGTAATTTTATTACCATTACTGTCCAAGTAATCAACAATTCTATTATAAAACTCTGTACCATATAAAATTTTTTCAATTCCTGTAATATTATTTGTTGTTTCGCTATATGATAGTCCTTCAAACTGGAATATCCTTACCTCATTTAGAAAATTTCTAGGATCCATTGCATACTCAACAGCCCTTCTGGAAGAATCTACCCAGCCTGCATCAATCTCTACATTATATTCGCCTGGCTTAGTATTTTTCCATCTATCTGAATATGATTTAGGAACTAAATTTTTACCAAATACATTTTCATTGTCAATTACATATTTCCAGTCTAAATTAGTATAAAGTGCAGTAAAACTCCAATTAGGATGTTTTTTTTGAAGTTCATACAAATATGGTTTATATGAATCAGGAAAATTCTCTATCCCCTCTTTTCTATCAGCCGCATAATTTATATTTGAAATTGCAATTATTATTAAAAAAAATACCGCAGTTATATAAATTTTAATATATTTCATTATTAATCCTTTCGTAAAATATATTTACAAATAAAATTATTCTACCACTCGCTTAAAGTCCGCGCAGGGTAATAGTTTTTATTTTACGAGTGAGCTCGTGTGGGGACCGCCGAGATATAAGGTGTTATAAAATTAAGCAAATTGCGTAAATTTTATTACACCTTGTTCGAAGGTGGGACGAACGAAGTAAAATATAAAACTCTTACCCGTTGCAGGACATCTTTACGCCTAAATAGAATAATTTTATTGATTCTACACGTATTGAGCCGAGGAGCTGAATAAATTTATGTTTTTAACAGATTATATTTTAGCAATTTCTCTGAAGGGCGGGTCGCCGAGGACGTCGACCCCTACAATATTTGCAATAAATTTTATATTTTAACATTTATTGTTCAATTGCCTTTATAATTAACCTAGTATTTGAATAATTTACACATGTAATTAAAGTAATCTCTCTTTTTCCATTTGTATTTTGCTCTATAGGTGTTGTATCATTTGGCTTTACTTTATAGATATCATATATAGTATAAGTATATTTTCCATTTTTATTATCTAACAAATAAATTTCATCACCTACGCTTAAATCTATTAAGTTATAAAACATATTTTCTTTTTTGTAGTTATGTCCAACTATACAAAAATTACCTATTTCATTTGCATCTGGTCCCCAAAATTTAGTAGGACCTAAATCTAATATTTCTTTAGAATAATCTTTAAAAATATAAGTTTCCAAATTGATATTTGGAATTTGTAACTTAGCTGCAACCTCGTATCCTAAATATTCTAAGTCTATATCTACCTTTTCTACATTGTTATCTTCTTCTAATATAGTTCTGGTTGCTTCAAAATTTGATTTAGAGCCCTCTTTTAAACTTATTCTATTTTCTTTATATATCCCAATTAATACATAAGCTATAATCAAAATAATTAATAATAAAATTATTGTTTTTAGTACAGATAAAAATTTATTTTTCTTTCTTCTCTCTCCTCTCATTTTTAATTTTCACCCCTAAATTATATGTAATGGCGGAAATAAATTCCGCCTATTTATTTTACTCCTCTTCTTTTTTTATTGAAACATATGCGATTATTAATATTCCTATAATAGATACTAACGCAAAATAAATAGTATTACCTGTTTTTGGAAGTGTAGTTGGTTGTTCTTCATTTTCTAATGTGTTTTGTGTGCTATTAGTAATATTATTTTCGTTATTTACTGTTTCATTTTCTTCTGGAATAGTTTCTGATGGATTTTCTTCTTCAGGGCCTACAACTGATGCCTCTTCTTTTACAGTTACATTAAACGTTTCCTTTGCTATTTCTGCATCAGAATTATCTCTATCAATTAATTTTAAAGTAATAGCATACTCTCCTGCTTCACTAAACAATCCTCTTACATCTAGTTTCTTTGCCACATCTACTCCACCAATTGGATCACCAGCAGCATCTCCCCAACCGCTTTGAAGAATATCATGATCTAAGCTTTGTTCGTCAGTTGCAAGAAGCTTTGCTGTTCCTTCTGTATTACTTGTTACTTCACCTATTATTCTTGTGTGTTCATAATTTTTACCCATACTTGAAGAAATAACAATTTGCATATCTTTTTCTTCGTTTTTTATTACATCACCTGAAACTTTAAGAGCTATGTCATAATCAACATATATAGGTTCTACAATTATACTTTTGTCAATTGGAACAGCTATATCATCATAGCTAACTGAGGCATCGGGATTTGCTAGTCCTTCTGCAGTTACGCTAAGGTCAGTTGGGTTACTTGTTGTAATTCCTTCTTTTGCTCTAAAAGTAACAGACATACTTGAACGTGGGCTTGTTCCACCAGTACTGTCATAGAATACAACTCTTACTCTTGTTCCATTATCATTTGGAGTACCTCCCTCTGCAGAGACATATTCAAGTAAGTTATTATCATATGCAACATCAACAGTATATGCACCCAAATCTTGTCCAAAAGATATATTTATTTTTACTGTTTCTCCTGGATGTACAGTCTCTTTATCTACAGTTACATCCACTGAACCTAAAGCGTCTGCATATACATTTATAGAAAAAATAAGTAAAAATAAAACAAGAAAAGCCGTTACAATACTTACCATTTTTTTCATAAAGATTTTCCTCCTTTTTTGTTTTTATAGTAAATATTATGTCTTCTTTTCTTGTTTTTAAATTAGAAATTTTATACATTTAGGAATTTTTTTCTTCTAAATATTTATTTTCAAAATCATGAATTTCTAAAGGCGGTGAAAAATAATATCCTTGTATAATATCACATTTTATTTTTTTTAAAAAATCAACTTGACCTTTTGTTTCAATTCCTTCTGCAACAGTTTTAATTTTAAGTTTTTTGCACATTTTTATTATTGCTTCTATAATAATTCTAGCTCTTTTATTTTTTTCTAAATCCTTAAAAAAACTTTTGTCAATTTTTAGTATGTCAATTTCAATATCTTTTAAAATATTGAATGAAGAATAACCCGTACCAAAATCATCCATAGAAACAACAAATCCTAATTTTTTAACAGATTCAGCTGCTTTTTTTGCGCGCATTATATCTTCTATTACAGTATTTTCAGTCATTTCCAATTCTATAAGTTTAGTATCTGCATCATATCTATTAACAATATTTTGTAATTCTTGCACATGATTTTTATTTTTTAGATGATGTCTAGATTCGTTTATAGATATAGGAAGAAGTGGAAGGTTTAATTCCCTCCACTTTTTTTGTAATTTGCAAATTTCTTCAAGAACATACATATCTAAAATTGTGATTATTCCTGTTTTTTCATATGCTGGAACGAAATTATCTGGCATAATAATTTTTCCATTTACAATTTTCCTTATTAGAGCTTCTGCCCCAACAATTTTTTCCGATATTGTATCAAATTTAGGTTGCAAATATATTTTAAATTCATTATTTTTAATAGAATTTAATAAATCTTCTTTCATAAGTTTTTATTCCATTGTTTGTTTTAACATCCATAATTTTTTAGAATAATCTTCTATAAATGTATCCATAAGTGCAGAACTTTTGTATTCTTTGCTATTATCTGCATCTTCCTTTATTGTAACAGCATCTTTAAGCAAAGTAGAAAAATCTTTTATTACCTCATTAAAAACAACTGTGCAGTCTACTTTTTTATTCTCTGCTTCGCATATTTTAGTTGTATTTAGATAATCTTTTAATGTTCCTAAAGGTTCTCCGCCTAATGATAAAATATGTTCTGCAAGTTCATCTATTTGTTCATTAATTCCATCATAATACTCTTCTAATTTTGGGTGAATAACAAAGAAATCCTTTCCTTTAATATTCCAATGATAATTTTGTAATTTTCTGTAAAAAACATTTAAATCACTTAAAAAAGCATTCAAATCATTTAATAATTTTTCCATAGTTTCTCTCCTTTACTATTTTTTCTTATTATTAACTAATTTGAATACTTTATGCGTTTTTCTTTTTTTAAAATTTTTTAACTCTTCCAATATTAGCAAGCCAATCTGCTGTATCTTTTAATGTTTCCTTCATTGGTCTTGGATTATAATTTAGCTCTTTTGTTGCCTTGTCATGCAAAAAATACGAATTGCTTGTTAATGTATATAAAGAATATGAAGTATATAGCGGTGGTTCTTTTAAAATTTTATAAAAAATTTCAGAAAGTGGAGCGGTAAGCTTTGCAAACCATAAAGGAAGTATAGTTTTAATTTTTTTAGTACCAGTAATTTCATGTAACATATTTAATATATCTATTACTTCAAAATATTTATTTGATAAGATATAGCACTCACCTTTTCTTCCGTATTTGGTACAATTAATTATTCCATCTGCCACATCTCTTACATCTACAAAATCATATCCGCCATTTACTGCAGCAGTTAATCTATGATTTAAATAATCTATAACAAGTTGAGTTAAATGTCCGTGTCCATAATCTCCAGGTCCTAAAATACCAGAAGGATGAACAATAGATACATCAAGTCCTTTTTTTGCCATATCTAAAACATATTGTGATGCCTCTGCTTTAGTTTTAGCATATAATCCTTCTACTTTTTCTTTATCAAATTTAGAAACCTCAACTATTGGCTCTCCTTTTTTCTTTTCCTCTATTGCATGAACACTACTTACATGAACAACTTTATTTATTCCGTATTCTAAACATAAGTTCATAATATTTTTAGTTCCATTTACATTAACATCGAAAACAGCTTGATTATATTTAGATGAAATGCTAACTATTCCTGCACAATGAATGCATATAGCTTTAAAATTTTCCAAATTACTAAAGAAAGGAATTAAACTTTCTTTATTTCTTACATCTCCATAAAAAAGCTCTACATTTGAATTTTTAATAGGAAATTTATCTCCTGTTAAAACTAATGCTCTTACTTTTTCATTTTTTTCTAATAATTTTCTTACAATGGTATTTCCCAAGTGCCCTGCAGCACCTGTTACTAAATAAATTTTATCCATATTAATCATCTCTTTTCAAAGAATTTTATATACAAATAAAATAAATTCTATACTTATATTATACCACTTTTGGTTTAAAAATTGTAATTTTATAGTTATTAATTAATATTTAGAAAAAATTTGAATAGAAAGTATTAAGTGAGATTTCAGATTCGGATGTGTCATTACATAGTCGAAAGTAGGAAAGAATTACAGGACTTTCCTGCTTTTATTTTTACATAGTAAATAAAAAAGTATGTGTATTACAGGTACACATACGAGCAAACAATATACACAACCAGACCGAAGGTACATTGCTTATTGTACTTATATAGTAGCATAATTTTTTAATATTGTCAAATAAATTTCAACAATTATATTAAAATCATAAATCAAATCCATCGATTTAATTATATAGTTTTCTTAAAAGAACTTGGCTTACTGAATAGACTATAAATATTAAAACCACTCCCATAATACTACCAATTAGTTTTCATAATTAAATTTCCTCCTTGAATAAAAATTAACCGGATAATTTTAACTTATTTAATTATAATTCATAGGTTTTGTTTTGGCAATATTTATATGCGTTTTTTATAATTTATAGTTTGCATAATTCACAATTAAATCTTCCTATTTTTCGGACGGCAGATTGCCGCCCCTACAATTTGCAATAAATTTTTTTAAACTTTTAAGATAATTTGTTTTCTAATGCTTCCCATTCTATTAGCTTTTCCTCGTTTTGTTTATTTAAAGCTGTGATTTTTTCTTGTAGTTCATTTAGTTTTACATAGTCTGTATTTATTCCTTCTTTTTGCATTTCTGCTTCTATTCTTTTAATTTCTAAATCATTTGCATTAATTTCGTTTTCTAATTTTTTTATCTTATTTTTTATTTTGTTTCTTTCTTTGTTTAATATGTACTCGTTATTTTTATTTTTAACTTTTTTGGTTGTAAATAATTCTTCTTTTTCTTCTCTATTTTCTATATATTCATCATAACTGCAATTTAAATATTTTGCTCCGTTTTTTTCAAATACTAAAAGTGAATCTGCAATTTTATTTACAAAATATCTATCATGCGAAACAAATATTAATGTTCCTTTATATTCTTTAAGTAAATTTTCTAATGTTTCTTTACCAACTATATCCATATGGTTTGTTGGTTCGTCCAAAAGCAAAATATCAGGCTTACTAAGTAGTAGTCTTAAAAATGCAATTTTTGTTCTTTGCCCTCCTGAAAATTCAGAAATTTTTTTGTTTTCGTCTTGAGTAGTAAATCCAAATTTATTAAGTGCTGTTGTATATTCTTTTTTATAAGTATATCCATCATAAAATTTATACATATCCATTGCATTTGTATATTCTTTAACTAATTTATCACTTGTTTCTTGCTTTAATGCTTTTTCTAAATTTTCTATTCTTCTTTCTAAATCTGTTTGTTTTTTATATACTTTTAAAATTTCTTCTAGCAGACTTGTAGATTCATCTTCGAATTCTACTTGCTTTAAAAAACCTATTACCGGACTACCTTGTTTGTATACACCAAATTTTTCTTCCCCTATTCCTTCTTCTAGCATTTGGTTATTTACAATTGCTTTAAGAAGCGTAGATTTGCCACATCCGTTTCTTCCAACTACTGCTATTTTTTCTTTTTCTTTTATTTCAAAATCAATTTCTTCTAATATTGTCTCTGCTCCATATGATATAGAGCCATTTGTAATTTTGTAATTCATCTTGAGCTCCTTAGCTAATTATACTTCATTTAATAAATCATCTTTTAATATTGTAATTTTATTTTTATTTTTTGATATTATCTTATCATCTTGCAACTTTTTTAATTGTTTCATCATTGCCGTTCTATCTACAACTAAATAATCTGCAAGTTCTGATAATGAAATTGGAATTTCAAATTTTTTGCTGTTATTTTCTATTGCTAAATTATTTAAGTATGATAAAAGCTTTCCCTTTATACTTTTATTTGTTAAAAGTTCTGTTCTATAATTTATATCTGCAACTCTATTTAATATTAAATCTGGTAGATTTTTAAGTAATGTTATATGGAACATACAGTCTTTGTTACAGTTTTCTAATGTTTCATAAGGCAACATTAATACTTCACAATCTTTTTTTGCAACTACAAAGAGTTCTCTATTTGTGTGTATTTTATAAAAGGCCTCACCGAAAACATCATTCTTTTTTAAATAATATATAATTCTTCTGTTTCCCTCACTATCATATCTTGCAAGATATGCTTCTCCTTTTAATAGTATAAACATTTGGTTTCTTCTAATAAGATATGTAGTTATAATTTCATCTTTTTTAAACTTTTTTATTTCTGTTATAGCACAATTCTTACTCAACTCTTCTACAAAATGGTTAACATCAAAATTTCTTTTCATAACTATATCTCCATATATATTATTTATTTTAATATATATCATAAAAGTGTTGCAAAAACAACACCTTGCTTTAAAGTTAGTTGATTTATTCAAATATTTGTTTTGAAATCTTAATGTAATATAAATGTAATATTAAATTTTTTCTCTTATTTTCCAACTGTTTCAGGTCTTTGTATTCTAAATTTTTCGACTTTTTTTGTTTTTGTTGTTTTTACAACAGATTTTTATATTTTTTATCTATAAAATATATTCAATCTAAAAACAAACACAAAAGTTAAAGGGGGATTAAAAATGCAAGTTATCAAAAGAGATGGAAGAGTTGTAAATTTTAATGAAGAAAGGATTGTAAAAGCTATAACTATGGCAATGGCACAAACTACTGGAGGTGTTGATATCGACCTTGCTAATAAAATAGCATCTACTGTAGAAAGACAATTAGAAGATAAAAACCAAGCAAGTGTTTATGAAATACAAGATTTAGTAGAAAAAAGACTTATGGCTTCTAGTAGAAAAGAAGTTGCTCAAAGCTATATTACATATAGATACAATAGAGATGTTGCAAGAAAATCTAAAACAAAGGATATATTCTTAGATATTATTGGTGCAAAAGCAAACGATATTACAAGAGAAAATGCAAATATGAATGCAGATACTCCAGCTGGTATGATGATGAAATTTGCATCAGAAACTACAAAACCATTTGTTGATGATTTCTTACTTTCTCCAGAAGTAAGAAAAGCTTCTGGGGAAGGATATATACACATTCATGATAAAGATTATTATCCAACAAAAAGTTTAACATGTCTTCAACATCCATTAGACAAAATATTAAAAAATGGATTTAGAGCAGGACATGGAAGTTCAAGACCAGCAAAAAGAATTGAAACAGCAAGTATAATTGGTTGTATTTCAATGGAAACAATTCAAAATGAAATGCATGGTGGACAAGCAATTCCTGCATTTGACTATTACCTTGCACCATATGTTAGAACAACATTTGTAGAAGAAGTTAAGAAATTAGAAAAAGCATTCGGAAAAGACTTCTCTTCTTTATATGACTATAAAGTAGAAGATTATATAAAAGAAGAATTAGATGGATTAGAAGGAGAAAAAAGAGTTATTCAAGTTGCAATCAATAACACTGTTGACAGAGTTCATCAAGCTATGGAAGCATTTATACATAATATGAATACAATTCATTCAAGAGGTGGAAACCAGGTAGTATTTAGCTCAATAAATTATGGAACAGATACTTCTCCAGAAGGAAGATGTATAATAAGAGAAATGCTTACATCTACATATGAAGGTGTTGGAAATGGTGAAACAGCAATCTTCCCTATCCAAATTTGGAAGAAAAAAAGAGGTGTAAACTATTTACCAGAAGATAAGAACTATGATTTATACAAATATTCTTGCAAAGTTGCTGCAAAAAGATTTTTCCCAAATTATATAAATTTAGATGCAACGTTTAACCAAAATGAAAAATGGAAAGCAGACGATCCAAATAGATATTACTATGAATGTGCAACAATGGGATGCAGAACTAGAGTTTTTGAAAATAGATTTGGAGAAAAAACTTCTGTTGGAAGAGGAAATCTTTCTTTCACTACTCTAAATTTACCAAAACTTGCTATTGAATCTGCTTATGAAGCTCAAGAAAAAACTGGACTAAAATTCGAATTAGGTATAAATAGCGAAGAAAACATGACACCTGCTTACAACAAAGCTGTTAAAAAAATATTTATGAATAAATTAGAAGAATATGCAAGAATTGCAGCTCAACAATTATATGAAAGATATAAATTCCAATGTACAGCAGTTGCAAAACAATTTCCTCTTCTTATGGCTGGTATGTGGCAAGATAGTGAAAATCTAAAACCAAATGATAACGTTGAACCAGTATTAAAACATGGAACTTTAAGTATAGGATTTATTGGACTTGCAGAATGTTTAATCGCACTAACTGGAAAACATCATGGAGAATCAGAAAAATCTCAAGAACTAGGTATCGAAATTATAACTAGATTAAAAGAATTATGTGATGACTTTGCTGATAAATACAATTTAAACTTTAGTGTTCTTGCAACTCCTGCAGAAGGATTATCTGGAAGATTTACAAGAAAAGATAAAAAAGATTTTGGTATAATTCCTGGTATTACAGATAGAGAATACTATACAAATAGTAACCATGTTCCTGTATGGTATAAATGTACAGCAGAACATAAAGCAAAAATAGAAGCTCCTTATCACAACCTAACAAGAGCAGGACACATCTTCTATATAGAGTTAGACGGAGATGCAACACATAACCCTGAAACTGTAGAAGCGGTTGTAGATTTAATGGATAAATATAACATGGGATATGGTTCAATAAACCACACACGTTCAAGATGTATGCATTGTGGATTTGAAAACGCAGATGCAAATTTAATTAAGTGCCCACAGTGTGGTAGTGAGGATATTGATACAATACAAAGAATAACAGGATATTTAGTTGGAACAACATCTCGTTGGAATTCTGCAAAGCTTGCTGAATTAAAAGACAGAGTAACACATAACGGATTCAATAATGAAAAGAAATAAATAATTAAAAATTTAGAGGTACAACAAATGTACCTCTATTTTGTTATATAAATTGGAATTTATTTTTGTGATGTGTAAGGTGCGAAGTGTGAGGTGTGCTTTTTAGGGATAGTCTACGTAAGGCTTACCCTAGTTTCACACTTCCCACCTCACACTTCTCATTCAAATTATTTTGCAGTTGGAATTATAAAACAATTTCTGATATGGAAAAGGAAGCTTTTATTTTTTACCTTAATAGATGCAAAAATGAGAATAAATAATAAAATTTTTAAAGGGAACACAAAATTTGTTCATACTCTAGTGATTCCTTTGTGGTTCTGAAAAATGTTTGTTTATACCCTACTAAAAAATTTTGGCTTTTAACAATACTACCTTTTATTGCTTGGTTGTGTTTTTAAAAATATTATCTAAATTGTATTTTTCTCTTATTTCTAATTGATGTTTTTCTTCATTTGATTTAAATAATTCCTTTAATTTATTTTTTTCATCATCTGAATTACACCAATAATTCAGATGAAACAATGCAATCATAGAAAGAGTTTCTCTTTTTAAATTTTGTTTATATAAACTTATTGTTACATCATAATTCGGATTATATGTTTCCAATTTTTCTTCTTTTATCATGTTATATAAACTAGATGGTAACTTTGATATATAATTATTGCCTAGAATATTTAAAACCCCATAAACTTCCGAATACATTTCTTTTGTGTATATATTCATACCTTTACCTTCCTTCATAATTATTTGATTTATTTTGGGCTCGTGTTTGTTCTCTTTCTTGTTTTGTCCTATTTATATTTTCAAAAGCATTGTTTAAATCTTCTTGATTTATCTCTGCACTTTGGTATGCTTGAAACAAATCATCTATACCATTTTTTACAAGTCTATCTGCCATTTCTCTTTGAGTTACTTTTTCAAGAGACTTGCCTTGTAATACCTTGTCTGTATCAATATCCAACCACATACCATCAATTAAAAATGTTGTTTCATATTCTGTACCTGTTCCAAAAATGTCAAAATTTCCCTCTTCATCTTTTTGATAATATTCTTTTATAGGTTTCATTACATTTTTTTGTAAAGCTTCGTCCCACTCTTCAATTTCATAAGTTGCTACAAATATGTCTTTGTGTAATGCAGATGTATCTAGTCCTAATGTTTCCTCAAAGTCTTGAATATTTAATTCACTAACTTTTTCTAACTGTAATAATAACTTTGGATTGTCATATCCACTTACCTTCTCTGAACTATAAATATCTAAAAAATTACCAATTCTACCTTGTACTTCAAGCATTGCAAATTGTTTTGCTAGTTCAGCTTTTTCACCCCTTGCATCTCTTGCATATTCTTCTCCTAATTTTTCACCAATGTATTCTACATATTGACTTGCTGTATCTGATGGAGCATATAATCCAAATTCAAAAGTTTTATTATCAAAATCTTGAACAGCACAATAAGCACTGTAATCATGACATTCATTTATATCTTGGTTCATATTATTTTCCCAATAAAGTGAATAATTTATGCCATCTCTACTGCTGACTTCTTTTTCATAATTTTTGTCTTGCTGCGTCTGTTGTAAATGTTTTTGAGATAGATTATTTAACATTTCTTCAAATTCTTTTTGGGTTGGTATTTTACCTTTTGTTTGTTCTAATTCTTCTAACTTTTGTTTTAATTCATCTGTAGATATTTCTCCACTATTTCTCTGATAATATAAATTTCTTCTTTTATATTCAAAGTTTTGTTTAGCTAATTCATCAACTTCATATTGTCTATATTTTTCATTATCAGATAGTGTTTTTTCTATTTCTGCAATACTTTTATCAGACTGTTCTTTTGAAACTTTTTCCATATTTTTTTTCATATGTTCTAATTGTAATTTCATTTCAAGAATTGTTGCTTCATTATCATAATCTTCAATAGAATTTTTGACAGAAATCATTGACATGTATTCTCTAATATTATGTGTTTCATTTGAAAATTCTTGTACCGAAATTTCTTTATTTATTTTGCGCCTTGTTAAGTTTTCTTCCATTTCTCTAACATATAAACTTGAAATAGCTCGCTCTTTTGCAACAGTATCTCTATCTATTTCTTTTTGTTGTATTTGTAATTCTAATATTTTAAATTGCCTATCTTGTGCTGTTCCATTTTTACCTATTCTTATATTTTTTATTTCTTCAGCAAGTTTCAAATATTTTTTATTGTTTTGTTCTATTATACTTTCGTATTGCTTTTTTTGATTATCATTTTTATGTGATAAATTATACTCCATTTCATCTATTCCTTCCTTTTAGGATTGAGTGCTATTTTTTGACTTATGTCTCTGGTACCGCTATTTTAACAATTGGTCGTACTGGATATGAGATACTTTGCCCGTCATCTAATAGTTCATTGTTCCTATATACAAAATCTAATAAATTATCTCCTTCCATCAAATTCATATTCAACGTTCCATTACTGTCTACAGTTCCTACACTTGCTCGTATTGTTTCTTGCATATAATTAATCATAGACCTTGTTCCCAACCAATAATAACTACTTGTTTTTGCAATATTAAAATAACTTAATCTTGCAAAATCTTGTTCATAATTATTATCTGAATTTTTTATCTTTTGATTATAGATTCCTAAAACATCTGAGCTATAAAATTCGCTAGTATCAATATTATTATATGGATTAGTTCCTGCGCTTCTTACAGATATTTTATCTTTGTTTGTAATTAAACTGTCACAATACTTGTTCATTTTATCTATTGCATTGTTATATGAATATATATTCTTTTCTGTGTCCGTTAAACCTTCTATTCCGTCAATCTCTGCTTCACTTTTTACCTGCTCATCTTCCCATATGTTTTCTTCATATCCTAATGTTAATTCTCCCATAGGTTCTGGACTAACAATTTCCATAGTATCTCCGTAATTATATAAAATTATCCAATCTTTTTCGCCATTTCCATCTGCATCAAATTTGTAAATGTCTCCCTCTTGGTATATATTGCTATCATCGTTCTCATTTTTATACAAAAACTCCAATTCTCTAGTTAAAGAACTTCCGGTATTAGAATCCATATCACATCTTACCTTATATACTGCTTCTTCCTTATAGCAAACATACATATCCATAATCAAACTGCTTCCATCTGAACCAGCAACGGATTGGTTTAAAAATTTTAGTACATCATTTGGATTTTCAATTACTCCTGTAATAGGTTTAAAAGTGGTATCAGAATTAAAAATGTCATTTATATCTCTACCATCTTCTCCTAAAAAATATTTCTTTAATGCTGTAAGGTCTGTATCTTCTTCGCCTGTATATGCACTTATTCCTATTTCTTCTATCCAGCCACGTTCTTCTTCTTCTGTTACAACAGCTGGGTCATAATAAAGTGTCCCATTTTTTGATACTACTAATTTACTTCCATATTTTGTTTTTAGTTCGTCTGATATAGGTAAATCATTTATTGTTATTCCATAGTCTGAAGTTTCTTCTCCTCCATTTTCTGCAACTTTTACTGCTTTTGCTATTTCTAATTGTTCTTGTATTTCTGATATTTCTGTTTGATATGCTGCTTTTCTTGCTGTTCCAAATAACCCACTATTTAATGCTACTGTTATTGTTACTGCTACTAGTATTAACATTACTATTATTGTGATTATTAGGGCTATTAGGGTTATGCCTCTGTGGTCTATGGGCACAGTTTGGCTATCCTCTTGGGTATTACTTACCGACAACGTCCCTACAATTTTTCTGCAATTATTATAGTTTGATGTGTGAGGTGCGAGGTGCGAGGTGTGATTTTTGTTTGTTTTTTTGTTATTCATTTGTGCATCTTCCTTTCTTTTGTTTTTGTTTTCTCGGACGGCTTTCTTGCCGTCCCTACATTTTTTTGCAGGCGATTAAAACCCTGTAATTACAATTATGTTAATTATAAATTATATCTTTTTGTTTTGCAATATTTATCAACATTTTCTTATTTTATATAAATTATTGTTTACATATTATTGCATTATTTATATCTTTCGTTTTAGTCAATGTTTTAATACGTTTTACTTTACGAAAAAAACCGTACACCTTGTCCAAAGCGATTTCCTAATTAATTTTAAAATAAAAGTCAAGGTTTATCTCGCTTCCCTGCCTCTTATTTTAATTAAATTGTATAGCTAAAAAAGTTTAATTCATATCTATAACTATATTTTGAAAGTAAACCTTCATACACTAGTTTCATATTATCTAATTCTATAATATCCATTGGTTTGATTATTTCTGGTAGTGTTCCCTCTTTATTTAGTGATGTTTCTAATATATATTTTACAAATTCAGCACAGTAAAATGTGTCTTTACGTTTATATTTTTTCTTTAAACTTACTAAAAATAAACCTATAATATTAAATTTGTAATTTTCTTTATTTAATTTTATTTTTTCTATCATCAGTTTTATTTTTGAATATTGCTCTTCGGTAACTTCAAATGAATAAACAGCTCCTATTGTATTTTTAAATCTTGCAAAAGTTCCTCCATGTAATTCTTCGCGCACAAATCCTGCTCTGTAAGGATTATATGGGTTTAATCTACCAAAGGAATAAAGCTCTTTTAAATCTTTGTCCAAACCTATTGATACATGAGAATATTTTTCTTTTGTATAGTATTTTACAATATTAGATAAAGTTGTCCCTGTATGTGTTAGTACAATATATATTTCTTTCATTTTTCATCCTCTATTTTATACTAAAATATTTTCTTAAACAAACCTACTTGATTTTTGTATACTACTCTATCTACTGCATAAGCAATAATTGCAAATATGATTAATATAATTAATAAAGATATTTTATAATCTAATCCATTTAATAAAAGTCCAAATCCTACCATTATACATATTGCTACTAGTGCAAATAACATTGGAAATACTAAATTTAAGTTTTGTTTTACTACTGCGTATTCTGTATCCCATTCTAGTTTAGGTTTCTTTAAATCAACAATTAGGTTTATATAACTTTGTATTATATTTAAAAGCATTGATACTACAAATATAGCAACTAAAAATAATATTGATGTTTGTGGTACTAAATACCAAAATACTCCGAAGTACTATTAATGCTGGCAAAGCACTAAGTATCATATTTGGTATAGCTTTATATATAAATTGTTTATATAATGGTACTGGCACGTATTTTATAAATGTAGCATTTAATCCATCTCTTGAAACTGCTGTTGCAGAAACATATATTGATATATTAAAGAATTGTATTATTCCTATTAAAACACATACTGTTATTGTATTATATATATTTCCATTTAACAAGCTACTTAATTCTATCTCTGTTTCTGCACTATTTCCCGTCAAGAAAAATATAGCAAGTATAAGTACAGGCATAATTAATGCTGGAAGAACGCACTGTGTAAAAAATATTGGATTTCTAATTAGTATTTTAAATTCTTTTTTTACATAGCTTAACCCAATTTTGTTTTGTCTAAAGGCTTTATCAACATTTAATTTTTTATTTTGTTTTACAGTTCCTCCGAACTAAATTTCCAATAGCACCCTTAAAATATAATTTTTGTCCTATTAAAATAAATATTATGTATGATACTAATGTTATTGCAACCACCTTTAATGTTTCTATTAACGCCGGAAAAATAGATGTAGCTGTAAGTGCATTTATTGATGGCCTTAAAGTTATAAAATAATCTTCTACTATTGTTACCATACCGTTTGCTTGCAATAAATTTTGTATCATTTGCTCGTCTGTAATTTCTTCAGTATTACTTGTTTCAGTTGAAAATATTATTGCAATTGCAATTACAATTATTGTTGCAATTAATTGGAAGGCATCTCTCTTTTTTGTAAGTTTTGCAAAACTCATTATTATTGTTACTATTATGCTTACTAACAATAGCGGTAATATTGGGAATAATAATAAGAAAATTGCAGACATAAAATAATATAATATTCCTGCAGATGTTAATATTCCATAAATTATTAATGGTACAACACCTATTATTAATTCTAATATATATTCTGTTAGTAATATTGCATTAAATTTTGATATTAAAATTTCTTTTGCGCTAACAGGAAGCGGTAATACAAATTCTATATCTTTTGAAAAATAGAATACATTTATACATGAAAATATACCTTGAAAAACTATAAATGCAGCTATAGCTAAGAAAAATAGTCCTAAAAATATTTCTTCTTGATGAATTTGTACTAAGCCACTTATCATATTGTAGCTAACAAACCCCATTATTGCACCAAGATAAATAAATACAAAAATATACAATACCATGTTTGCTATTTTGCTTGATTTTTTATTGCTTGCTGTTTGGGTGTTTTGGAAGGAATTTTTAAGGAAAACTTTTGTAAGAGATGATATTTTTTTAAAGTTCATCTGTAATCTCCAAGAATAATTCTTCTAGTGTTCCCTTGCCTTCAAATTTTTCTTTCATCTCTTCATAAGTTCCTACAAAAACTAATTTTCCTTTATTAATTATTCCTATTCTATCACACAATTTTTCTGCAACTTCTAATACGTGTGTAGAGAAAAACACAGTATTTCCTTCCCTGCTATGTTTTCTCATCATTTCTTTTAAATCAAAAGAAGATTTAGGGTCTAAACCTGTCATTGGCTCGTCTAATATCCAGTTTTTAGGGTTATTTAAAAGTACCCCTACTATAACTATTTTTTGTCTCATACCATGTGAATATGTTTGAATTTGACTTTGCAAAGCATCTTGAATTTCGAATTTTTTTGTTAGTTCTTCTATTCTTTGCTTTCTAATATCACTTGGTATTTCGTATATATCTGCTAAAAAGTTTAAATATTCTATTCCTTTTAATCTTAAAAACATATCTGGACTATCTGGTACAAAACCAAATTTTTTCTTTGCTTCTAAAGGATTTTTTTGAATACTAACATTATCTATTAAAATATCTCCTTCGTCTGGATTCAATATTCCTGTTATCATTTTTATTGTTGTAGTTTTTCCTGCTCCGTTTGGGCCTAAAAATCCAAAAATCTCTCCGTCTCGTATTTCTAAGTTTAAGTTATCAACAGATTTTTTGCCTTTTACGTATGATTTAGTTATGTTATTAATTTGTATCATAAATTAAATTCATCCCCTTTAAATTTCAAATTTACGATAATTATACCATATAAATTTTAAATGTATATATTTATTTTAAAATATTAATAATCAGGTTTACATTATTTTAATTAAAAGTACGAGGTGTGAGGTGTGAGGTGTGAAGTGTGATTTAACATTTTGCCTCCTTCATATTTTAAAAACAATTTTTATGTTGTTTGCTCTTTATTTTTACTATTTATTTTGTAATTATATTCCTTTGAATATTCATGTGTCAACGAATAATTTGACGTATTTTGTATAAAATGTTATAATTTACATAAGGTACGCTTTTAGTGTATCAAATATTTTATAAGGAGTGTTTTACACTATGAAATTCTACAAAGTCGAGGATCCCATTTATGCTAAGGACCTTCTTGTTTCCATTGCAAGCGCCGGCTGCCGCACAATTTGATTGTGCCTGCTGCAGGCAATTTTGATTGGCTCCTTCGCTTAGGCGATAAAGAGCTTGAAGAACTCTGCAAGGAAGCAGAGAAAAAGGATCCTTATGCGCCTCTTTATGCCTTCTTGTATACCAAGCAGGAAGATTCTGACGAGTGTCCTCATGAATTTGACTACGAATCCTTTGATTGGAACAATGTTGTCAAAATTGAAGTTTCAGGAAACACATGCGATACTTGGGATAACAGATTGAAATCATCATTTTCATACGTTTCCATCGTCTTTTTCACAGTAGCAGAGTAATCGCTCCGCTCCCCCGATTTAATTGGGGGAGTTTTCTTTTTGCTTAATATCCCTTGACATCAATGATATAATATTTAATATTAAATTAATAAAGGAGTTTTATTTTATGGATAATAGAAAATTAGAACTTGTAACAGATTTTTATGAATTAACAATGTCTAATGCGTACTTTGTAAAAAACATGAGTGATATTTATGCATATTTTGACGTGTTTTTTAGAGAAATACCGGATAAAGGTGGATATGTTATATTTGCTGGTCTTGAGCAAGTTATAGATTATGTTAAAAATTTAAAATTTAACGATGAAGACATATCTTATTTAAGAAGTTTAAATAAATTTTCTAATGAATTTTTAAACTACTTAAGTTCTTTTAAATTTACAGGTACAATATGGTCTGTTCCTGAAGGAACTGTTGTGTTTCCAAATGAACCATTAATTACAATTAAAGCTCCACTCATTGAAGCGCAGCTATTAGAAACAACAATTTTACTTTTAATAAATCATCAGTCTCTAATTGCAACAAAGGCAAGTAGAATTGTAAATGCAGCAGCCGGAAGACCTGTTATGGAATTTGGCGCAAGACGTGCTCATAATGTGGATGCAGCAGTACTAGGCGCACGTGCTGCAATTATAGGAGGATGCGTACGGAACATCTTGTGTTTTAACAGCAAAGGAATATAATGTACCTGCTAGTGGTACAATGGCACATAGTTTTATACAAAGCTTTGATTCTGAATATGAAGCTTTTAAAGCTTATGCAGAAGATTACCCAGATGATTGTACTTTACTAATTGATACTTATGACACATTAGGTTCAGGAATTCAAAATGCAATAAAAGTATTCAATGAAGTATTATTGCCAATGGGTTATCGTCCAAAAGCAGTAAGATTAGATAGTGGTGACCTCTCTTACCTATCTAAAAAAATTCGTGTAATATTAGATGAAGCAGGTTTTGAAGATTGCAAAATTTGTGGTACTAATTCACTTGATGAATACGTAATTTCTTCAATTTTAGATGAAGGTGCCAAAATAGATTTATTTGGTGTTGGAGAAAAATTAATTACAGCCCAAAGTGATCCTGTATTTGGTGGTGTATACAAATTATGTGCTATTGAAAAGGATGGAAAAATAATACCAAAAATAAAAATATCTAATAACACAATAAAAATAACCAACCCTGGTTTTAAAAAAGTATATAGATTTTACGATAAAAATACTAATAAAGCTTTAGCAGATGTAATTACTTTAAATGATGAAAAAATTCCAGAAAGCAGTTATACAATATTTGATCCAACAAACACTTGGAAAAAGAAAACATTAAAAAATTATACCGTAAGGCCACTTCAAGAATTAATATTTGATAATGGAAATTTGGTATATAACTCTCCAGATTTAAAAACTATTGCAAATACTGCAAAACAAGAATTAAATAGTTTATGGAATGAAGTAAGACGTATAAAAAATCCACATAAGTACTATGTAGATTTATCTCAAAAATTGTGGGATTTAAAAAATGAGTTGTTAGAAAAGAAAATGTAATTTATTCTATCATAATTCCATTCTGTTTCATTATTTTAAATGCTATCTCATTATATTCATCTCTATTATGTGTTGGAGCATCATATGTTTCAACACAATTTTTATATATTTTTACATTTATATCTAAATCGTTTTCGTTTATATAGTTTTTTAAAGGTACTGCAAAATTCATAACACATAAATCTGTACAACACCCACATAAAATAATCTCTTCTAAATTATTTTTGTTTTCTTTAATGTATTGTAAAAATTCTTTTGTTACAAACCCACAAGTTGAATTTTTTCTAATAATTTTCATATTAATTTCGTATGGTTTTAGTTCATCTATTAGTTCAGCCTCTTTAGTTCCTAAAATACAGTGAATTGGGAAGCTTTTAAATTCTTTAGAATTTTTGTTGTGTCCCTCTTGTATGCTTATTATATCGTCATTGTTTTTAATAAAATCTTTTATATGTTTAATAATATTTGGCGTTATATCATTTATTTTTTTATCAGCAAGAGCACCCTCTTTTACAAAGCCATTTACCATATCTATAACCAATAATAATTTTTTCATAACATCATTCTCCTTTTTAAATAAATTGTAATTTGTTATTGTGATGTGTGAGGTGCGAAGTGTGAGGTGTGCTTTTTAGGGATAGGCTACGTAAGGCTTACCCTAATTTCACACTTCCCACATCCCACTTCTCACTTCACATTCAAATTACAATTTATTTATTTGAAACTATAAAATTCCAACTGTCTTTGCACATGTCTTCTATTCCCTTTTCTGCTACCCAGCCTAATTCTCTTTTTGCTTTGCTTGGATCTGCATAACATGTAGCTATATCCCCTGCTCTTCTTCCTACTATTTTGTATTTTACTTCTACATTGTTTACTCTTTCAAACGTTTTTACTAAATCTAATACAGAATATCCATTTCCTGTTCCTAAATTATATATTTGCACACCTGTTTCTTTTCTTATTTTATCTAATGCTTTTAAATGTCCTTTTGCTAAATCTACAACGTGGATATAGTCCCTTATTCCTGTTCCATCTTTTGTTGGATAATCATTTCCAAATACACTTAATATTTCTAATTTTCCACTAGCCACTCCTGTTATATATGGCATTAAATTATTTGGTATGTCATTTGGATCTTCTCCAATTAATCCACTCTCATGTGCTCCAATTGGGTTAAAATATCTTAAAAGTGCTATGCTAAAGTCCTTGTCTGCTACATATACATCTTGCAAAATTCTTTCTATAAATAATTTTGTTGTACCATATGGATTAGTTGTGCCTCCAACTTCACAATCTTCTGTTATAGGTATAACTTTAGGATCTCCATATACTGTTGCAGATGAGCTAAATACTATTTTTTTACAATTATATTTTTTCATTAATTTTAATAAAACTAAAGTTCCTGTTATATTGTTATGATAATATTCAATTGGTTTTTCAACAGATTCTCCTACTGCTTTTAGCCCTGCAAAATGAATTACAGATTCTATATTATTTTCTTTAAAAACTTTTTCTAAATTTTCTTCATCTAATATGTCTACTTGGTAAAACTTGAAATCTTTTCCTGTAATTTTCTTTATTTTATCTAATACTTCTGGCTTACTATTTACAAAATTATCTACTATAACTATATCTTCATTTCTGTTTAATAACTCAACAACTGTATGGCTTCCAATATATCCTGCTCCACCAGTAACTAAAATTGACATATTCCTCTCCTCCTCAAAACTCGAAAAGTTTTGTACTCTTCACTTTTAACTATTCATATTATATATCATAATAATTTATATAACAATATATCTATTATAATTCATTTAATAAAAAATATTTAAACCAAAATTATATTTAGTAATTTCTACGAAGAGCGGACGACCAATGGTCTCCCTTACATTTTCTCTAAAATTTTAGTTTTGGTCTGAACACTAACTAACAATTTATTAGTAGACAATTACATATAATCTTTTTATTATTTTAATCAATAAGTTAATTTTTCAAATATTCTTTCAGCATTTAATCCTATTAAACTTTCTATTTCTTCTACACTTCCGTGTTTTATAAAGCAGTCATTATATCCAAATGTTTTAACTTTAACATCCTTTATATCACTATTATTTATAAGCTCTATTACAGCAGAGCCAAGTCCTCCTTTTAAAATTCCGGTCCTCAATTGTAATTACTTTTTTAGTCTTTCTTATAGAATTTAATAAAGTTTCTTCATCTAATGGTTTCAAAAATCTGGCATTTATAATTTCTGCATTTATATTATCTTTTTCTAAAAGATTAGAAACCTCTACTGCTCTTTCTACCATTTTTCCAATTGTTATAATGCTTAAATCTGTTCCCTCTTTTATAATTTCTGCTTTTTCTAATTTTATTTCATCGCATTTATCGAATTTAACTTTTCCCTCTCCTCCTCTTGGATACCTTATAGCTACTGGTTTATTTAAGTTTATTGCAAATTCTAGCATCTTTTCAAATTCTTCAAAGTTTTTAGGTGCCATAACTACAAAATTAGGTATTTCAGATAAAAATGCTAAGTCAAATAAACCTTGATGTGTTTCTCCATCTGCTCCTACAATTCCTGCTCTATCTATTGCAATTGTTACTGGCAAACTTTGAATTGCAATATCGTGAATTAATTGGTCAAAACTTCTTTGCAAAAAAGAAGAATATACAGCAAAAACTGGCTTTAATCCGGCTCTTTGCCATACCTGCAATCAGTCCCACTGCGTGTTCTTCTGCAATTCCTACATCGAAAAATCTGTCTGGATATTTTTTTGAGAATTCTTTTAAACCTGTTCCATCTGTCATTGCAGCTGTTACTGCAACTATTTTTTTATCTTTACCTGCTAATTCTACTAACTTTTCTCCAAATACTTTCGAATAGTCTTTTTTATTGCTACCTTTAGTTTCTCCTGTTTTAACATCAAAACTTGATACTCCGTGAAATCTATCTGGAGTTTCTTCAGCATATTTATAACCCTTACCTTTTTTTGTAATTACATGTATCAAAACTGGACCTTCTACATTTTGGCTCTTTCTTAAAATATCTTCTAATTCTTGTATATTATGACCATCAACAGGTCCAAGGTATGTAAAACCAATATCTTCAAAATACATATTAGGTATAACTGCTTGTTTTATTGTTCTTTTTATTACATGTGCTAAATTAACTATTGGTTTTCCTATTACAGGAACTTTGTTAAAAAATCTTTTTATGCAATTATTAGACCTTTTATATGTTTTTTTAACCCTAATTTTAGTTAGTAATGCAGGTACTCCTCCTACATTTTTTGATATACTCATTTCGTTATCATTTAATATTACTGTTATATTTGTTTTGCTACTTCCTGCGTCATTTAAAGCTTCAACTGCCATTCCACCAGTTAAAGAACCATCTCCAATAACTGCAATTACTTTATTCTTTTTATTCAATAAATCTCTTGCTCTTGCCATACCTAAAGCAACTGATATAGATGTAGAGCTATGCCCTGTATCGAAACTATCATATTCTGATTCTGATGTTTTTGGAAAGCCTGAAATTCCTCCTAGCTTTCTTAAGGTTTTCATTTCTTCTTTTCTTCCTGTTAATATTTTATGAACATAAGCTTGATGTCCAACATCCCATACTATTTTATCTTCGGGGCAATTAAGTACACTATGAAGAGCAATAGTAAGTTCTACTACTCCCAGATTTGAAGCCAAATGTCCTCCGTTATTTGAAACTATTTCTAATATATATTCTCTTATTTCTTCTGCTAATTGTTTTTTCTCTACAATATTTAATCTTTTTAAATCTGATGGTTTATTTATCTCGTCTAAAATCTTATTCATAAACAATACACCTCTAATACTATAACATATTAGCATAAATGTTTAATTATTGCAATTTTTTCAAAAGACGGACGGACACAAGGCCCGCCCCTACAACGTTTGCAATAATATATTAATTTTTAAAAGGGCGGAAATAAATTCCGCCCCTACAATATTTGCATAAATTATATTCTTTTTTCCCAAATTTTTCTTATATATTTTAGAGATAGTGTTGACCAAGCATGCTATTTTAAAAACATTTTTATTATTTTTAATCTTCCTTTTGTATATGGCATATATCTCATTGGTAAATCAAGCCATGTATATTTTTTAACTATGCTTTTTTCGTGACTAAATGTATCAAAACTTCTTTTACCATGGTAAGATCCCATTCCACTATTTCCTACTCCTCCAAATCCTAGTTTGCTAGTAGCAAGGTGTATAATTGTGTCATTAATACAGCCTCCACCAAAAGAAAGATTTTTTTGTATTAACTTTTGTACTTTTTTGCTCTGAGTAAAGAGGTATAATGCTAATGGCTTTTCTCTTTTTTGTACAAATTCTATAACTTCTTCTATATTTTCATAAGAGATAATTGGGAAAACAGGTCCAAAGATTTCTTCTTGCATAACAGCACTATTTTCATCTGGTTCGTCTAAAAATGTAGGCTCAATTTTTTGTTTTTCTTCATCATATTTTCCGCCTAAAATAATATTTTGATTTTCTAATAATCCTTTAATACGTCCAAACTGTTTCTTATTTATTATTTTAGTATATTCTTCGTTGTCAATAGGATTTTCTCCTAAAAATTTAGTTAGAGATTTTTTCATTTCTTTTATTAATTCATCTTTTACATCTTTTTGTACTAAAATATAGTCTGGTGCTACACAAGTTTGACCTGCATTTAAAACCTTACCAAACATAATTCTTTTTGCGGCAAGTGGTATATTTGCTGTTTTTTCTACTATGCAAGGGCTTTTCCCGCCAAGTTCTAGTGTAACAGGTGTTAAGTATTTAGAAGCTGACTCCATAATTAATTTTCCTACTCTAACACTTCCAGTGAAGAATATGTAATCAAACCTATGGTTTAATAATTCACTTGTACTTTCTAATTCTGTTCCTATTACTGTTATATATTCACTTGGAAATATTTCAGATATTATTTTTTGTAATATTTTACATACATTTGGCGCATTTCTAGATGCTTTTAAAACACAGCAATTTCCTGCAGCAATCGCTCCTACTAAAGGATCTAAAGCTAGCATAAATGGATAATTCCAAGGTGCAATAATTAAACTTACTCCGTAAGGTTCAGAAATATAATAACTTTTGCTATGGAATTGTGCAAGTGGAGTTTGTACTCTTTTGCTTTTTGCCCAACTATTTACATGTTTTATAGCATATGAAAGTTCACTCAAAACCATTCCTATTTCTGCCATATAGCTTTCTGTTTCTGATTTATTTAAGTCTAATTTTAAAGCATTATTTATTTCTTCTTGTCTATTTATAATTGCTGTTTTTAAATCTTTTAATGCTTTTTTTCTAAAGTTTACATCTTTTGTTTTTCCTGTTTTAAAAAATTCTCTTTGTTTTTGTATAATATTTTCTATATCCATATTTAAACCTCTCTTTTTAATATGCTCTATTTAGTATTTCTATTATATCTTTTACTTCTGCATTTTTTGGATTTACAATTAATGCTCCATCATTAATTGCTGTTTCTGCAATTTTCTTAAAATCGTCTTTTTTTACTTGTTTTTCGCTTAAAGTTAAAGGTAGACCCGTTAATTTATTAAGTTCTTGCTGCATATTTCTTATAGTTTCTATTGTTTTCTTTGCTCTTGCTTCTTTTGGAGTACTTGTATATACTTCTTCTCCTGCAAGTGGTAACAATAATTCTGCATAAAGTTCTCCCAATTTATCTAAATTATATTCCATGCAATAAGGCATTAATATTGCCATTGCTTCTCCATGTGGTACTCTACTTACTCCACCTAAAGCATGCCCAATCGCGTGAATTATTCCTACCATAGAATTAGAAAATGCAACTCCTGCCATTAAAGAAGCATTAGCCATTGCAAGTCTTCTTTTTTTGTCATTACCATTTTTACACACTTCTATTAAGTTTTCTCTAATTAAATTAATTGCTGCTGTGGCATAGCTATCACTTAGCGGATTTTTTTGCAAACATGTATAGCTTTCAATTGCATGGCACAAAGCATCCATACCAGTTGCAGCGGTGATTTTTGCTGGCAAACTTATTGTCATTCTTGGATCTAGTACTGCAATATCTGGTAAAAGATAATATGATATAAATTCCATTTTTATATTCTGACATTTATTTAATATAACAGCAACTAATGTTACTTCTGAGCCAGTTCCAGCAGTAGTAGGAATTGCAACAAAAGGTATATGTTTTCCATATGAAATCATTTCACAGCCTGCAAGTTCCATAATATTTTTAACATTTTGTGAAATCATCATTCTTACGCCTTTTGCTGTATCTATAACAGAGCCTCCACCTATTGCTATAATACTGTCACAGTCTTTATCTAAATATATTTGAACAATTTTTTCTATTGTTTCTATAGAAGAATCTGGTGGTATTTCTGTAAAGGTTTCCCCTATTTCTATTCCTTTGTCCAAAATTGCATTTAATACTATTTGCATTGTTCCTATCTTTTTTAGTGTTTCGTCACATAAAACTAAAGCTTTTTTTGCACCTAATGCTTTTAGTTCTACTGGTATGTTTTCTAATGCATATTCTCCTGATAATATTTTTGTTGTATTACTAAATTCATAATAGTTTGGTATCATTTTTCTCCTCCTACATATTTAATAATAATCTTCCATATATCTCTAACATTGGTTTTTCTCTTTTTGGTACTTCTTTTAAAATTCGTTTAGTCATAATACTTGGAAATAAATAACCTTCTGTTCTATCAATAACTCTAACAAAAGACATAGCGTCTTTTATTTCGCCTTTTAGTAAAAATCTATGCTCTGCATAGGCCTTTGATACACCTAATCTTCCTGTTACTAATTTAAACAAAATATCTACACTTTTAAACGAAATAGATAAATTTTGCTTACTTTCTTTTACTCTATATAATTTACCTTGTCTTTTTTGTATCTGCCAATCTATAGCTGTGTCTTCTGTTGTAATTTGTATAATAAAGTTATCATTCCAACTTTCTATTTCTTGTTTAATTTTAGAATCATTTTTAAATAATGTTATAATTCCTCTGCCAAGGAAGAACAACACTACTTTTGAAACTACTATTTTAAAAGATTTACTTATTTTTTTATCTAAGCTAACTTTCATGTCTTCCCTCCCAACAAGAAAAAATTATATCATAAGCTGATTTTTTGTCAAGATTATATGTCGAAAGGTGGTAAAGATTATATGTCGAAAGGTGGTAAAGCCCTAGTTTTTTCACATAAAAAGGAACCTTTTAACAAGGTTCTTTTCGCTATTCTTCTACATTTACTTTCCAAATTCCATTTTTTGTAGAGCCTATCCTTTCAATAATACCTTTTTCTTTTAGCACTTTTATGTTGTATGATATACCATCTCTTGTTAAATCAAGTGCTTTAGCCATTTCAATTTGTGTAATACTTGGTTTTTTCTTAATTAAATTTATTATTTTTTCTTGTGTAGTTTCTTGGTTAGATGCTAAAACCATTTCATCTACAGCTTCATTTATAACTATCATATTCAATAGCATAAGTTAGTATGAATAAAAAACAGCACTATCTTGAATGATTCAAAACATTGCTGTTCTTTGGTGCCTAGACGCGGAATCGAACCACGGACACGGGGATTTTCAGTCCCCTGCTCTACCAACTGAGCTATCTAGGCTTAAAAATGGCGACCTGGAACGGGCTCGAACCGTCGACCTCTAGCGTGACAGGCTAGCGTTCTAACCAACTGAACTACCAGGCCAAAAATGGTGGGCGCAATAGGGCTCGAACCTATGACCTCCTGCTTGTAAGGCAGATGCTCTACCAGCTGAGCTATGCGCCCATTTTCATGACGAAAATAAGTATACTAGATTTTTTTTAATATGTCAATAGTTAATTTTAAATTTTTAAATTTTTTTGGTCAACGTTCAGACTAAAATTAAACTGTAGGTGCGAAATTGATGAATTTTAGAAAATTTTTAATATATATTGTTTTATTTTTTATTTAAATTAATATTTTCCATTAGATTTACCTCTTATTTTAATAATATTAATCCTTTAAAAATGTATTTCAATATAAGGTTTTATTTCTTTCGATATATTATATATTCATAGTCAAAAGGATTTTCTTGGTTTTTTAATCCTTTTTCTCTTGATACTTCTTTCCACTCTGTTTCTTTTATTTCTGGGAAATACACATCTCCTTCAAAGCTTTGATTTATTTTTGTTATATACATTTTATTTGCATATGGCATAAGAAGTTTATATATAGTTGCTCCACCTATTACAAAACATTCTTCATCTGAGTTTATATATTTATCTAATTTTGATATATCATCTAATATTTCTACATTTTCATCATCAATATTCATTTGCATATCATTACATAATATTATATGTTTTCTGTTTGGTAAAACCCTTCCTAACGATTCAAATGTTTTCCTTCCCATTATTATTTTATGTCCTGTTGTTATTTCTTTAAATCTTTTTAAATCTTCTGGTAAATGCCAAATTAGTTTATTATCTTTTCCTATTACATTATCATTTGCTATTGCTACTATTATACTAAGCATTTTATCACCTCTTTCTTTTTTCTAAGGTATGGGGACACACCTTATCCTCGAGGACACTTCTCCGTCTGAGGAGGTATGTCCCCCTTATGAATTGCTAATGTCAGTTTTTATATCCTCTACTCTTTTTGTTTATCTCATTACACCGCTACATCCATTTTTATTTTTCCTAAATGTTTGTAGTCTATTAATTCTATATCATCTATTGTAAAGTCATAAAAGTCTTTTATTTCTGGATTTATCCAAAGTTTTGGCGCTGGGTATGCCTTATCTCTTCTTGATAATTGCTCTTTCATTCCTTCTACTTGGTTTTCGTATATATGTGCGTTACTAATGCATACTGTAAGTAGTCCTGGTTTTAAGTTAGTAACTTGTGCCAATAAATGAATGAAAACTGCATATTGTGTTACGTTAAATGGGTGTCCAAGTGGTATGTCGTTTGATCTTATTGTTAGCATACAATTTAATTTTCCATCTGTTACATCCCAACAGCTATTAAATACGCATGGGTAAAGTGCTCCTGTATCTAAATATGGTATTTGCCATAAATTTATAACCATTCTTCTATCTTGTGGGTTTGTTTTTAATTGATGAATTAGCTTATCTACTTGGTTAAATTTTTTTACAACCCATCCATAAGATGTTCCAATTGTTCCGTCTTCCATTTCCCATTCATCCCAAATATGTACATTTTGTTCATGCAAGTCACTTATTTTATTAGATTGTTTTTGAAAAATCCACAATAATTCTTTTACTGCTGCCTTAAATGCAACAAATTTAGTTGTAAGTATAGGGAATTCTTCTTCTAAATCAAATCTTAATATTTGATGTGGTAATTTATATGTTGCAATCCCTGTTCTGTTTTGATCGTAATATCCTTTTGTTAATATTCTTTCTACTAAATCTAAATATTGTTCATCATATTTGCTCATATAAATCCTCCTTTAAATTTTACATCCTTTACTTTTCAAAAAAATAGGGCGGAAATAACTTCCGTCCTAATGTGATTATTATTAGTTATTTTCTTCTCTACCTTCTGGAAGTGCTGGAACATCTAATACTACTCTTATTTTCATTATATATGATATTGTTCTTACCAATTTACTATTTTTAATTCTCTGCCATAATGAAGGTTTTACTTCAAATCTTGTTTGTTCAATATATTCATCTTTTACAGGTTCTTCTTCTACTACTTGTTTTACTTGTTTTTCTTCAGTTTCTACTGGAGTTGGTATTCCTTTTAATGCTTCTGCAATTTCTATTCCAATATAACTTAAAGCTTTTGATCTATCTTCTATTCTTTCCATATCTATTTCTATATGTAAATTGCTTTCAAGATTTGAAATTCTTGCTTTTACTAATTTTACTGCATCATCATAATTAGCTGGTTTTTTTGTTTTACATTTACCTATTATTGCTAAAGCTTCAATTATATCTTCTGACATAATATTACTTATTTGTTTTACTCTTGTTTTCCATTCTTTGTCTTTAGACATAACTGTTTCAAATACTTCTTTTAATTCTGCAGCTTTTGAAATATTATTTTCTCTTTGCCTAATTAAAGTTTCTATTTGTTTTGTATTTTCTTCGAATTGATTTGTTGCAAATTCTACTAACCCATATGATGCTTTATATACGCTTGATGGAAAATTCTTTTTCTTAGGATATTCTATTAAATATGTTTTTATTGAATCTATTAAATCCTTAAAATATGCATCTTCTTCAAGTTGTATAATTTGTTTTTTATTATTAGGATTAATCATTTTTTGTACTTTATCAATATTAGACAAAATTTTTTCTTCTGTAATTATCATTTTTACGTTTACTATGCCTGGTTTATGAAAAAAAAGCATCGTAAACTCCCCTCCTTTGTCCTGAGTATGTATATTTTACAAAATGTACCATTAAAATTATTACATTTTGTGATTTTACTTTAGTCTTATTTTAATACAATTTAAAGTATTCTGTCAATAGAGAAAGTGCCAATTCCGTAAATTGTAACGAAATTGTAACATTTTTTAATTGTCTTTTTTTATCTCCTCATATCTTTTAATTTTCATTGTTGTAGTTTTTACAAATTCATCTTTTTTTATTTCCAAATTTTTAATTGCTTTATATGATGTTAACTGATGATTTACTTCTTTAATTTTCTCCCAAATAATATCATGAATTTGTTTTTCACTTAAATCTTTTCCATGTTTTTCTTCTATCTCTTCATAATTTGGTATGACTCTTGCTGAAATTACAAGTTCTTTTTCTCCTTCTACTTCTTTTCCATACACCATACATTCTTTAATTTCTGGTATGTTTCCAAGCATTAGTTCTATTTCTTCTGGGTAGATGTTTTTACCGTTTTGAGTAACTATAACATTTTTACTTCTTCCTGTAATAAATAAGAAACCGTCTTCATCTAGGTATCCAACATCACCTGAATGGAACCATCTATTTCCTTCTTCATCTACTTTTATAACTTCATCAGTTGCTTCTTTATCTTCATAGTAACCAAGCATTAAAGTTTCGCTTTTTATTAATACTTCTCCTTCACCATTTTCGTTTGGATTGTCAATTTTTAATTCCGCACAAACAACGGCTTTTCCTGCTGAACCTATTTTTGGTTCAAATTCTGGTGTTAATGCAGCAATTGGTGCTGTTTCTGTTAAACCATACCCTTGCAAAAAGTTTATACCTATATCTTGTACCCATTTACCTATTTTTGAATCTATAGGTGCTGCAGCAGAAACAATTATTCTTAAATTTCCGCCTAAGTTTTCATAGATTTCTGCAAACACTTTTTTCTTTATATCAACACCTACACTCTTTAAAGCATTTGTTATATGTATCATTGAAGTAACAAGTCCCGCCTTGCCGCTTTTTTGTATAGTAGCATTTATCTTTTTATATAAATTTTCTATTAACAATGGCACTGCAAGCATTGCTGTTGGTTTTGTTTCTTTTAGGTTTGGTACTATATATTTTAATCCTTGGCAAACTGCAATTGAGCAACCATTTGCAAATGGTAATAAAAATCCGATAGTTGATTCATATGTATGATGTAGCGGTAATACAGAAAACAATCTATCGTTTTCATCTAGTTTTACATATGGGCTTACTGCATTTACATTTGCAGCTAAGTTTCTATTGCAAAGCATAACACCTTTTGCATTTGAGGTAGTTCCAGATGTAAATATTAATACTTTAAATTCTTCTGGGTCGATTTCAATTTTCATATAAGAATCATCGCCAGCCTTAACCAATTCTTTTCCTTCGCTAACTACAGTGTTAAATCCTACAGTTCTTCCTTCTAATTTATTATCTGAATTCATTTGTATAAAGTATTTTACAATTGGAAGGCTATCTTCTATTTTTTTAATAATATCTTTTTTCTTTCCTGAATATATAACTGCTGTTGCTTTTGAACGTTCTATAACATTTTGAATCTCATTTGCAGGTAACTCTTTATCAACAGGTACTGCAATTCCTGCTCCACAAAGCATTGCCATATACGATACATACCAATTGTATGTATTTTCTCCAATTATTACTACTCTTTCATCTTTTAAGTTATATTTGTTTGTAAGTGCTGTTCCAAGTGCAATTACATCATCTGTAAATTGTTTATATGAAATCTTTGTAAATGAATCTTTTGGATTGAATTTTTCTAATATAAATGTATCATCTGCAAATTTTTCTCTCGACCTTATAAATATTTCTTTTATTGTTTTATAGTTTGTTTGCTCATAATTTTTGTTTTTTCCTTTTTCTTTGTTTTGAGCTTTTTTTAGTGCCTCATAGTCAACTTTTACTTCATCAATATTTTCTACGTTTTTCATTTTTAATTTTGGAAATTTAAAATCTGGTATATTAAAATCTCTTAATATTCTCATAAATTATTCTCCTTTTTGTATATTTTTTTGCAACGCAAATTATTATACATTATTTTTATTGTTTTGGCAAGTTATATAACTACATAGCCTTTATCAGAGTTTGTAAGCGAAATACAATCCGTTTTATTTATTAGAACAGTATCTTCTATTCTTATGCCGTATTTACCTGGCAAATATATTCCTGGCTCATTTGATACAACCATATTTTCTTTTAAAAAGTTTTCATTTTTAGAATTTACGAAAGGCATTTCATGTATATCTAAACCTACCCCATGACCTAAGCTATGTATTAAAACATAGTTATTAAGTTTAAAGCTATCATCAACAATTCTAGAAAGTGATTTTATATTATAATTGCTTCTCATTTCTTCAAGTACGCGTTCTTGACAATTCAAAACCAAATCATAAACTGGTTTTATCTCCTCTAATATACATCCCATAAATATAGTTCTTGTCATGTCTGAACAATATCCTTTATACTTACATCCCATATCTATTAAAATTGGATCAGCATTTTTTATTTTTCTATCAGAAGGCACCCAATGTGGAATAGAAGAGTTTTCTCCGCGCAGCTACTATTGTATCAAAAGCAAGTCCATCTGCTCCATGTGTTTTAAAATAAACTTCTATCTCCAAAGCTACTTCTTTTTCTGTCATTCCCTCTTTTATGTAGTTTAGCAAATGTTTAAAACAACTATCTGTTATTTCACATGCTTTTCTTATTTTTTCTATTTCTTCTTCGTCTTTAATCATTCTTTGTTTTTCGATTATTCCTTCTGTTTCAACCATATTATTTATTCTATACTTTTGTTTTAATCTTTTGTATTGTTCATATGTAACATAATTTTCTTCAAAACCTATATTCTCGCAAAAAACAAAAAGATTTTCCGCTTCTTCATCAGATACATCTCTTGTGTCTGCAACTATAATCTCATCATCTATTGTTAGTGTTCTATTTACATCTTCCAAAAACATTGTGTAAGTAAGGAAAATGTTTTCTTTTCTAGTTATAAGTAAAATCCCTTCTGATTCAATGTTTGTAAGATATTTAATGTTAACAGGATTTGTTACAATCATTCCCTCTAAATTTAAGCTTTTTAGCTTTTCTCTTAGTGCACGAATTTTAAAATTCATTAGATTGCCCCCTTTTTAATTTTATTTTAAGGGCGCAACACTGCGCCCTTATATGTTAGTACATTCCTAATGTAAATATTTTCATCAATGAAGTAAATAATATATTAAATGGAATAAATACTGTTATAACAGATGAAATTACTATAAATGGTCCAAATGGAATATATGTATCTGCATTTTTCTTTTTCACTATCATGTATATTATACTAACTATTGCTCCAATTAGAAATGAAAGAACTGAAATTACTACTATATTTTGAAGTCCAAAATATAACCCAAGTGCTCCCATAAGTTTTACATCTCCCATTCCCATTGCTTCTTTGCCAGCAATAAGTCCTCCAATTAAAGTTATTATTAAGAATATACCACCGCCTGCTAATGCTCCAAGTAGCATATTTAATGCTATATTTATATTGTTAAATCCATATAAAAATACAAATACTAATCCTACCTCAAATAAGAGTAAATTTAATCTATTTGGAATTATTTGTTCTTTTAAATCAACTACAAAAGCACATACAAGCATTGGTAAAAGAATTATATATTTTATTAAATCTAAATTTTCCATTAAATTGTCATTTAATCCAAATTTATATAATAGTGCCATATAACCTATTGCTATCACTAAAATTAGCCAATAATTTGGTAAAACTATTCTCTTGTATTTAGAAAGACTCTCTTTTGAAAAAAATATTTGTTCTTTTAAAAAGCATCTATTGCAGTAATCTATAAATTGTCCTACTATTCCCCCTACTATTGCAAATAAAACATAATATAATATATGTACATCGTTAAAATACATTTTTATCTTCCGCTCTCTTTCTTCTTTAAATATCCCTTTATTATAATATTTTCTAAAGGTCTTTTTATTCTTGTAATAAATATATCCTTTTTATCTAATGGTTTTGTAAGAATTGTAAACATTCCCATTCTATTTCCACCGAATAACGTCTGTCATTATTTGATCTCCAACAACTGCTATGTTTTTTGCTTCTATTTCAAGCAAATTCATTGCTTTTATAAATCCAGACTTGAATGGTTTTTTTGCAAAATTTATATATGGTATATCTAATTCTTTTGCTACTTTCTTTACTTTTTCTATTTTATTCGTATTTGATAGTATACATACTTTTATATTATTTTCTTTTAACATATTGCACCATTCTTTTGCACCATTTAATATTTTTAAATTAAAGTCAATAAGTGTATTATCTACGTCTAATAAAACACCTTTTATATTATTTTTATTTAAAAAATCAACTCTTATTTCTGTTGCATTGTTCAAATACATATTTGGATATAAAAGCATACTTCCTCCCATATATGCCTATATATTATCAATATCTTTAATTAATGTCAAGGTTAGATTTATACATAATGTATTTAATTTATGATAAAATCACCTTAAAAGTTTAGAAACGAATATTTCACCCTAGATGTATAAAAATAGAAA
>CALXVD010000006.1 GCA_944391865.1 uncultured Clostridia bacterium | reverse complement strand
AAAATATAATTATGGAGAATTAAAATGGCAAAGCATTATAAAAGAGAAAAAAAGAAACGTAAACTTATTAAATTAATATTAATTATTGCAGTAATTCTAGCTGCAATATATTTAGTAAAACATTTCTATGACATATACAAAGCTAGTAAAACATCTAATTTATTAGATACAATAGAAATAAATGAAAATGAAATAACAGATGATGTTACAGAAAGAATGTTAAAAGTAAAAGCCCTAAAAGAAACAAATCAAGATATTGTAGGGTGGTTAGAAATAGAAAACAGCAAAATTAGTTATCCAGTACTGCAAGGAACAGACAATGATTATTATATGACACATGATTATAAAAAAGAATATACAAAAGAAGGCTCTTTATTTTTAGATAAAGATTATGACTGGAGTCTGCCAAGTTCAAATTTGCTAATATATGGTCATAATAATATAGGAAGTACAGAAATGTTTGCAGACCTATTAAATTACAAAGAAGAAAGTTATTATAAAGAACACCCTAACATCAGATTTACAACAGAAAATGAGGATGCAGAATTTGAAATTATAGCAGTTTTTGAATCCAGGGTATACTATAAGTCGGAAAAAAATGTATTTAGATATTATTATTTTATAAATGCGGAAAATGAAGAAGAATACAACGAATATGTAAGCAATGCTAAAGAAGCATCTTTATATGATACTGGAAAAACAGCAAAATATGGAGAACAATTAATGACACTATCTACCTGTGCATACCACACAGAAGATGGAAGGTTTGTAGTAGTAGCAAAAAAAGTAAGTAAAGGTTAGTTTAATAGGTTGGAGGAAAAATCATGAAAAAAAAGGTAATAATTATATCAGTGATAGTTATAGTAATAATTTTACTAATAGTTGGATTAATTTTGGTATTAAACAATAAGAATACAAAAAATGCAGAGGAAGCATTAAAAACATATTTTTCTTATATAGAACCTAAAAACTATGAGGAGATGTATAATTTAGTAAACCTTAATGATAACATTAGCAAAGAAGAATTTTTAGATAGAAATAAAAACATATATGAAGGAATTGATGCAAAAAATATACAGATAGAAATTAAAGAAGTGGAAAAAGAAAGCAAGGATGTATCAATTAAATATTTAACAAAAATGAATACAAGTGCAGGAAATGTTGAATTCGAAAATACAGCAACACTAAGCAAAAATAAAAATAAAAAATATAAAATTGATTGGTCATCAAACCTTATATTTCCAGAGTTAAATAATGATTATAAGGTTAGAGTAAGCAAAGAAGAAGGAAAAAGAGGCAGTATATTAGATAGAAACGGGAATATTCTTGCAGAACAAGGAAACATTTCTAGTGTTGGAATTGTGCCAAGAAAATTAGGTGAGAATAAAGAAAAGAGCATAAAATCTATTGCAGAACTTCTAGGTGTTTCTGTAGAATTTATAAATAATGAACTTGCAAAATCTTGGGTAAAAGACGATAGTTTTGTTCCAATAAAAGAAATTTCATATGATAGTACGGAGTTGAAACAGCAATTATTACAAATACCAGGAATAATGATAAATAGTAAAACAGACAGGGTATATCCATATAAAGACGCGGCATCACATATAACAGGATATGTTCAAGCAATTACAGCAGACGAGCTACAAAATATGCAAGAGATGGGATACAATAGTAATTCTTACATAGGAAAAACAGGATTAGAAAAGGCATATGAACAAAGACTAAAGGGAACAAACGGAGTAAAAATATTTATTGAAGATGCCAATGGAAATGAAATAAAAACAATAGCAGAAACAAAAGGTAAAGATGGGGAAAATATAAAACTTACAATTGATATTAATCTACAACAAAAATTATATAACAAAATAAAAAATGATAAAGGATTTTTTGTTGTAATGAACCCAAAAACTGGAGAAATATTAGCACTAGTTAGCACTCCATCTTATGATGCAAATCAATTTATTCTAGGCATGACAAACCAAGAATGGAATAATATAGTAAACAGTGAGGGAAATCCACTATTAACTAGGTTTTTAGAAAGTTGGTGTCCAGGTTCAACTTTTAAACCAATAACAGGAGCAATAGGTTTAACAACTGGAAAATTATCAGAAAATAACGAGTTTAATTATACAGGACTTTCTTGGCAAAAAGATAGTTCTTGGGGTAATCATATGATAACAACCCTTACTGCATATAATGGTAAAAAGAACTTGAAAAATGCTTTAGTACATTCAGATAATATTTATTTTGCACAAGCAGCACTAAAAATAGGTGAAGATACGTTTACACAAGGACTAGATAAAATAAAATTTAATGAAGATATAGATTTTATACTAGGTACATCTAAATCAACATATTCAAATTCAGAAGGAATAGAAAGAGAATCAATACTTGCAGATAGTGGATATGGACAGGGAGAACTGCTGGTAAATCCTGTGCATATGGCATCAATATATTCTGCTTTCGTAAATGAAGGCAATATGATAAAACCATATTTAGAATATAAAGAAGATAGAACAGGAGAATATTTAGTTGAAAATGCGTTTTCAAAAGAAGCTGCAAATATAATTAAAGAAGATTTAATTGAAGTAGTTGAAAGCCCAACAGGTACAGCTCATGACATAAAAATAGAAGGAATAAAATTAGCAGGAAAAACAGGAACAGCAGAATTAAAAGCTTCTAAAGAAACCCAAGGGGAAACATTAGGATGGTTTAATTGTTTTACAGTAGATGAAGATATAAATAACTCTATGCTCATTGTAAGTATGGTAGAAGATGGTGGCTCAAATGGTGGTAGTAGGTACCTAAAGAAAATAATTAGGAGTATATTTGAAGACTAGATATTTTATATTTTTTATAAATAACATAAGATAGGATTGAAACAATAATGTATAGTAAAAGAGTACTATTAGGTATGAGTGGTGGAGTAGATAGCTTAGCAGTAGCTTTAATTTTAAAAGAAAAAAGAAATAGAAAATAAAAATACTTTTAAAGATGTAGAAGGAAATTTAATTGATAGTTTGACATTAGAAGTATAAAATGTTAAAATATCTTCAAGTTAATTTAGTTATGTTTTTAAAAAGAAACTTTAGTAGAATTTTATAGTAACTAATAGAGAGGTAATGGTTGGTGGAAATTACTAGAATATAAAATTTGAATTACACTTCTTATAGTAACTAACGTGTAGCTACGAACAAGCTAATAATGAGGCAATATTTAATTTTAATATTGTAAAAAAAGGTGGTACAACGGATAAACTAATTCGTCCTTTAGGGGAAGAATTAGTTTTTTTGATTTATATTAATTTAGGGGGGCGGACGGCACTTCTTACCATAATAAAATTTATAAAAAGAAAGGATGATTTATATGACTTTGTACGAAGATTTAAAATGGAGAGGACTTATACAAGATATAAGTGATGAAGAATTGATTAATAAATTGAACAATGAAAAACTAACATTTTATATAGGAACAGACCCAACAGCAGATAGCATGCATATTGGTCATTATTCATCATTTTTAATATCAAAAAGACTTGCAAAATATGGACATAAACCTATTTTACTAGTAGGTGGAGCAACAGGTTTAATTGGAGATCCAAAACCTACTGCTGAAAGACCAATGATTACAAAAGAAGAGGTCGAAAAAAATATAGAGGGATTAACAAAACAAGCGAAAGAGATATTTGGATTTGAAGTAGTAAATAACTATGACTGGATAAAAGATATAAATGTTATTGACTTTTTAAGAGATTATGGAAAATATTTTAATGTTGGATATATGCTAGCAAAAGATAAAGTTAAATCTAGAATGGAAACAGGAATTACGTATGCAGAGTTTTCATATATGATATTACAAGCATTAGATTTTATGCATTTATATCAAACTAAAAATTGTGTACTTCAGGTTGCAGGATCAGATCAATGGGGAAATATAACTTCTGGAATAGAACTAATTAGAAGAAAATTAGACAAAACAGCATATGGAATGGTAATGCCATTGGTTACAGATTCAAATGGAGTTAAATTTGGAAAAACAGAAGGAAATGCATTATGGCTTGATAAAAATAAAACATCAAGTTATGAATTATACCAATATTTAATAAACCTTGAAGATTCAATGATTATAAGCTATTTAAAAAAATTAACATTTTTAAGTAAAGAAGAAATAGAAGAAATAGAAAAAAGACATAACGAAAAGCCAGAATTAAGAGAGGCACACAAAGTACTTGCAAGAGAAATAATAACAGATTTACATGGAAAAGAAGAATACGAAAAGGCAATTAAAATTAGTGATGCACTATTTAAAGGAAACTTTAGTGAGCTAAATAACGAAGAATTAGAAGAGGCATTTAAAGGAAGAGAGATAAAAAATATAGAATTAAATAGAAATGTATTAGATATACTAGTAGAAATGAATGTAGCAACAAGTAAAAGACAAGCAAGGGAATTTATTTCAAATAACAGTATAGAAATAAAAGGACAAAAGATTAATCAAATGGATCAAATAATAGATGAAAATAATCTTACAAATGGAACATATTTAATTATAAAAAGAGGGAAAAAGAATTATTATGTAGCAAAAAAAGTATAAAAATAAATTTTTTTATCTAAATTGTCGAACTGGGGGAAAAAGGGGTCAGACCCCTTTTTCCCCATTTTAGTTAAAAAGGTGTAATTTATAATTGTAAATTACACTTTTTTATTATACAATTTATTTGGTAAGAGAAGAGGGTGAGAGAAATGTCACAAATACAAGTTAAGAATTTAAGTTTTGGATATGAAGGAAGCTATGAAAATGTATTTGAAAATGTTTCTTTTAATATAGATACAGATTGGAAGTTAGGGTTAATTGGAAGAAATGGAAAAGGCAAAACTACTTTTTTAAAATTGTTATTAAACGAATATAAGTATCAGGGTAAGATAGAAAAAAGTGTAGAATTTGATTATTTCCCGTTTAAAGTAAAAAAAGAAGAAAGAAAGACGTTAGATATAATAAACGAAATTGCTCTTTTTCCGGAAGAATGGAAGATATATAAAGAATTAAATTTAATAAATGCTGATACAGAAATTTTATATAGAGATTTTAATGTGATTAGTGGAGGAGAAAGAGTAAAAGCCTTGCTTGTTGCTCTATTTTTAAAAGAAAATAATTTTTTATTAATAGATGAGCCTACAAATCATTTAGATTACAATAGTAAAAAAGAGGTTGAAAAATACTTAAATGGTAAAAAAGGATTTATAGTAGTATCACACGATAGAGAATTTTTAGATAATGTAACTGATCATATAATTTCTATTAATAATAAAAATATAGATGTACAAAAAGGAAATTACTCATCTTGGAAAGAAAACAAAGAAAAACAAGATAACTTTGAACTGGCTGAAAATAACAAACTAAAAAAAGATATCAAAAGATTAGAAGAAGCAGAAAAAAGAACCCAAAATTGGTCTAATGACATAGAAAAAACAAAGTATGGGAGTAGAAATTCTGGTTTAAGACCAGATAGAGGATATATTGGGCACCAGTCGGCAAAAATGATGCAAAGATCAAAGTCTATTGAAAATAGAAAAAATAAAGAGATACTAGAAAAAGAAAGTTTATTAAAAAATGTTGATGTAGCACACTCTCTAACTATGAAACCTTTACAATTTAGAAAAAAAGAGATAATTTATGCAAGTAATTTACAGATAAAATATAATAATAATCATATATTTCAAAAATTAAATTTTGATGTAAATGTTGGGGATAGAGTTTTAATAGCAGGAGAAAATGGAAGCGGAAAAACTAGTTTAATAAACCTAATTTTGGGAGAAAATATAGAGTATGATGGAGAAATAAAAATAGCAAATGATTTAAAAATTTCTTATGTAGAACAGCATACAGATAAAGTAAAGGGGAATTTAAGAGAATATGCTTTAAAATACCAAATAGATGAAGGAATATTTAAAGCTATGCTATCTAAATTAGGAGTAGAAAGCAAAGAATTTGAAAAAGATATTCAAAACATGAGCGAAGGACAAAAAAAGAAAGTACTTATTGCAAGAAGTATAACAGAATCTGCAGATTTATATATATGGGACGAGCCATTAAACTATATAGACATTATTTCAAGAGAGCAAATAGAAGAGATGATTTTAAAATATAAACCTACAATTATCTTTGTAGAACATGACAAAATTTTTGGTAAAAAAGTTGCAAACAAAATAATTGAATTGAGGAGGGAATAAAATGAATATTGCACTAATTCTTGTTATACCATTTTTAGGAACTGTTTTAGGTTCTGCAATGGTATTTCTTATGAAAAATAAAATAAATAGCAAAGTAGAAAAGCTTCTTTTAGGGTTTGCGTCAGGGGTAATGATTGCAGCATCAGTATGGTCTCTTTTAATTCCATCATTAGACATGGCAAAAGAACAAGAAAATGTAACATGGGTTCCAGCAGCAATAGGCTTTTTGCTTGGGATAGTATTCCTTCTAGCATTAGATAGCTTAATACCCCATATACATTTAAATACAGAAAAACCAGAAGGAATAAAAGCAAAAGTAAAAAAAGAAATAATGTTAGTTTTAGCAGTAACACTTCATAACATACCGGAAGGAATGGCTGTGGGGGTTGTGCTTGCTGGTTCTTTGCTAGGAAACACAGGAATTAGCATGGCAGGTGCACTTGTACTTGCAATAGGTATAGCTATACAAAATTTTCCAGAAGGAGCAATAATTTCTATGCCTCTTAAAAGCGAAGGCATGTCAAAGGCAAAAGCCTTTGCTTATGGAGCACTATCTGGAATAGTTGAGCCAATGGGTGCAATAATCACTATACTTTTAACAAGCACAGTAGTTCCAATATTACCTTATTTATTATCATTTGCAGCAGGTGCAATGATATATGTAGTTGTAGAAGAATTAATACCAGAATCACAAGCAGGAGAACACTCAAATATTGGAACAATAGGCGTAGCTATTGGGTTTGTAATAATGATGATATTAGATGTAGCATTAGGATAAAAATTAAAAAGGAGGAAAGTAAAATGGAAAAAGCAAAAGTATATTTCTCAAAAGAAATATCAAAAGAAAATGTTGTAAAAATGTACGAAGCATTAAATAAAAAGCTTCCAGGAAAAATTGCAGTAAAAGTTCACTCAGGAGAAGAGGGTAATCAAAACTACCTAAGGCCAGAATTTATGCAGGATATTATAAAACACGTAAACGGAACAATAGTAGAATGTAATACAGCATATGAAGGAGAAAGAAACAGCACAGAAAAGCACAAAAAATTAATAGAAAATCACGGATGGAGCAAATATTATAATGTTGACATTATGGATGAAGAAGAACCAGATTTGGAACTAGAAATACCAAATGGAAAGGTTATTAAGCAAAATTATGTTGGAAAAAATATGGCAAATTATGATTCGATGCTTGTAATATCACATTTTAAAGGACACCCAATGGGAGGATTTGGCGGAGCATTAAAGCAATTATCAATTGGTTGTGGTTCTTCTAGACGGAAAATCTTGGATTCATTCTGCAGGATATACAAAAGATCAAACAATATTGTGGGATAACTTGCCAGCACAAGATTTATTTTTAGAATCAATGGCAGATGCAGCAGAATCAGTAGTTAATTATTTTAAAGGTAACATGGCTTTTATAAACATTATGTGCAATATGAGTGTTGACTGCGATTGCTGTGCAGTAGCTGAAGATCCTTGTATGAAAGACATTGGAATACTTGCATCAACAGATCCAGTAGCACTAGACCAAGCTTGTATAGATTTAGTATATTCATCAACAGATCCAGGACGAGATCATTTAATAGAGAGAATAGAATCAAGACACGGAATTCATACAATAGAGGCAGCATCAGATTTAGGATTTGGTACAAGAGAATACGAATTAATAGAATTATAATGATAAAAATATAGGGCAGAAACATGCCATCCAAAAAGAAAACACTTTGTAGGGGGCAAGCTGTGTTCGACAGGCAGAAATAGAAAAAATAAAGTTCTTATATAATTTAAAGGAGGAAAATTTTATGGAAAAAGTATTATCAGGAATTAAAAATTCAAAATTAGCAGAATGGATAGGAACAAAAACAGGTAAAACAGTAGTTGGAACAGTTTTATTATCAGGAATAGGAATTGCATTACCTAGAATATTCCACGTGTTAGCAGGTGCAACAGCAGGTGCAACATATTTACCAATGCACATTGCAGTTTTAATTGCAGCATTAACATTTGGAGTAATTAGTGGAAGCGTAGTTGCAGGTGTATCAATAGTATTTAGTTACTTATTAACAGGAATGCCAACACTTGCAAGACTACCATATATGTTAATAGAACTACTATTATATGCAGTACTATTAGGTGCATTTAGTAAAAAATTTAACTCATATGTTTCTTTAATTTTAAGCTTAGTAATAGGAAGAGTGATTTACGCAGGAGTATTATTTGCAGCAGGTAGCATATTTGGATTTAATTTAGCTGGAATTTCAGGAGTGCTAGATGCAGTAAGAACAGGAATACCAGGACTATTAATCCAATTAGCATTTGTACCATTTATTGCTAGCTCAATAAAGAAAGGAATAAAATTAAATGACTAATTTAGAAAAGGTAAAAGAGGATTTAAAAGAAAAAAATGCTTCATTAGTTGTTTTGAAAGATGGTAATATGAATGAGTACTATCAAGAACGAGTAAAAGATTTGGTAGAAATACTTACTCAAAATAAAGAAGGATTAAAAGGAGCAACAGTTGCAGATAGAATGATAGGAAAAGTTGCGGCATCCATAATGGCAAAAGCAGGGGTAAAAGAGCTATTTACTTTAAAATTAAGTAAAATAGCAATACCTGTTTTAGAAGAATATAGCATTACATATGAATACGAAAAATTAATAGATTATGTAAAAAATAAAGATAAAACTGGAATGTGCCCAATGGAGTCAAAATTTAAAGACGAAACAGATATAAGTAAAATATACAATGAATTTATAAAATAAATGTCGAGTAATATTATTGTGAATTCCTTGACATTAGATAAAGACTTGTGAAATAATTACACCATAATAAAATAAAGGGGTGTAACCAAATATGAAAAAATTATTAAAATTAGGTTTAATTATTGCTCTTATAGTGTCATTGGCATTTATAATAACGGGCTGTGGCAATGATGATAAAGAAAATGAAACACAAGAACAAAAAACTTCAAAAGCATACAATGCTTTAAATAATGTCTTTTCTGGAAATGACTATATTATATCTTTAGAGGGAGAACTAGATGATGAAGAAGGACTAGAAACAATTACTATGGCAAAAAAAGGAGAAAATCTTTATACAGCTATTTCTTCTGCAAGTCAAAATGTAACTATAATGTACAAAGATAATACAACATATATAATATCTGATGACGAAAAAATGTATATGACATCAGAAGGAAAAGATGATAGTGTTTTTGGCGAAGACACAATGATTATATCTAAAGAAAACTTACAACAAATTTATAATAGAGATTTTCAAACAGGAAAAGAAACAATTGATGAAATAGAATGTGACTACGAAGAATATAAATTAGATGATGGAACAACAGAAAAATATTATTTTTCAGGAGATGAAATAAAATATATTAAATTAGTATATGAGGATGGAACAGAAGAAACAATGGAAGTAAAAGAATTATCATCAGAAGTAGACGATAGTTTATTTGAAATACCATCAGACTATACTTTAGTAACTGAATAGTTAATCTTAGAATCTTGGTGTATAAAACTATATACCAAGATTTTTCTATTGAATAAAATAATCTAATATGGTAGTATAAAAATAGATAAAAATAAGGAGGAGTTGTTATGATAGCAATTGGTAGTGACCATGGAGGGTATAAATTAAAAGAAGAAATAAAAAAATATCTTGATGAAAAGGATATTAAATATAAGGATTTTGGAACATATTCAGAAGAAAGAGTAGATTATCCAGATATAGCAAAAGAAGTATCAAAAGCAGTACAAAGCAAAAAATGTGATAGAGGAATATTAATATGCAGATCTGGATATGGAATGGCAATGGTAGCAAATAAATTTAAAGGAATAAGAAGTGCGCCTTGTTTTTGCGAAGAAGCGGCCAAATTTTCAAGAATGCACAATGATACAAACGTTTTAGCACTTGGAGCAGATTATATTACAACAGGAGAAGCAATAGCAATAGTTAGAATGTGGATAGCAACAGAATTTGAAGGCGGAAGACATAAGGAAAGATTAGATATGGTAGCAGAAATAGAAAAGGAAAATATGAAATAGGGAAAAAGGGGTCAGACCCCTTTTTCCCTATAAATAGAAAGGAAAACTATGAAAATTATATTAGCATCAAATTCTCCGAGAAGAAAAGAATTATTACGGAAAAATTGTAAAAGATTTTGAAGTGATAAAGAGTGATTTTGACGAAACTACCATAAAAGAAAACAGCCCAGAAAAACTCGTAAAAAAATTAGCAATTTCTAAAGCAGAAGAGGTATTTAATAGAATTCAAAATAAATATGAAGAATTAATAGTAATTGGTGGAGATACAATAGTTTATTTTGAGAATAGAATATTAGGAAAGCCAAAAGATGAAAAAGACGCATATAATACTCTAAAGAGTCTACAAGGAAATGTAAACTATGTATATTCTGGATTAGCTGTTGTGATTAAAAAAGATGAAAAAACGATAAAAGAAAGTGATTTTACAAAAAGCAAAGTATTTATGAAACCAATGACGGACGAAGAAATATTAGATTATATAAAAACAAAAGAACCAATGGATAAAGCAGGTTCATATGCAGTACAAGGAATAGGAAGCAATTTTATAGAAAAAATAGAAGGGTCATATGATTCAGTGGTTGGACTAGATATTGAGAAATTGGAAAAAATGATTTTAGAAACAATCACTTTTTTTGACAAATGACAAAATGTGAATATCCTGAATTTAATTAGAGTTGAGATGTGTGAAGTGCGAAGTGTGAGGTGTGCTTTTAGAGTTAGGCATTGTTAGGCTTACCCTAATTTCACACTTCCCACATCCCACTTCTCACTAACGAATTACGATTTTTAATTTTTAAAATATTGAATAGAACTATTGTATTTAGCTAAAAAGTATGATATCATATAAAATATAATTTGAATATAAAGCCGTTTGAAAAAGCAAAGTAGGATAAACTTAGAATGTATTTAAGAGAGAATAGGTCATGGGCTGAGAGCCTATTTAATACAAGTTTATTTGAAATTTCACTTTTTAGGTCTTTTATTGAAATAGTAGTAGATAAAAGCGCTTGCTAGCGTTAAAAGCTATAAATGAGGTTAATTATTTTTAATTAATAAATTTAGGTGGTACCGTGAGAAAAAACTCGCCCTATTTCATATAGGGCGAGTTTTTTTAGACAAAACAGCCAAACAAATCACACTTCACACCTCTCACCTCACAACACAGAAAGGAAGGTTTATATGAAAGAACAAATTGCTAAAATTAAAGAGAATGCGAGCAATGAAATTGAAAACTCAAAAACTCTTCAAGAATTAAATGATGTAAGAGTTAAATATTTAGGAAAAAAAGGTGAACTTACAGCGGTTCTAAAGGGAATGAAAGATTTGTCTCAAGAGGAAAGACCTGTAATTGGTTCTTTAGTAAATAGCGTAAGGGACGAATTAGAAACTAAAATTAAAGAAAATGAAGAAACTTTAAAAGAACAAGCTTTAAATGAAAAGTTAGAAAAAGAAAAAATTGATATAACACTTCCAAGTACAAAAATAAAAAGAGGAAGTAAACATCCAATAAATAGAATAATTGAAGAAGTAGAAGATATATTTGTATCTATGGGATATGATGTAGTAGATGGTCCAGAATTAGAAACTGATGAATATTGTTTTGAAAGATTAAATCTTCCAAAAGGGCACCCAGCAAGAGATATGCAAGATAGTTTCTATGTAGACCCAGAACATTTACTTAGAACTCAAACATCAGCAGTTCAAGCAAGAGTTATGATGGAAAACGAGGAAAAGGGACCAATAAGAGTCATTTGTCCAGGTAAAACATATAGAAGAGATGATGATGCAACACATTCACATCAATTTGGTCAAGTAGAGGGACTTTTAATAGATAAAAATATAACTCTTGCACATTTAAAAGGCACTTTAGAAGTATTTGTTAAGAAAATGCTTGGAGAAAATTCTAAGTTAAGATTTAGACCAAGTTATTTTCCATTTACAGAGCCAAGCTATGAAGTAGACGTTAGCTGTTTTAAATGCGGAGGAAAAGGATGTAATCTTTGTAAACAATCAGGTTGGATAGAGATACTTGGTTCTGGAATGGTACATCCAAATGTATTAAAAATGAATGGATATGATCCGGAAAAATATACAGGATTTGCATTTGGAACAGGACTTGATAGGCTAGCAATGTTTAAATATGGAATTACAGATATAAGATATTTTTATACAAATGATGTAAGGTTCTTAAATCAATTTGATAGAAAGGATGTGGACTAATTGAAACTAAGTAAAAATTTTGTTAAAGACTATGTTGATATAGGTGTAGATATAGAAAGCCTAGCAGAAGATATGACAAAAGTAGGTAACGAATATGACAGTGCAGAAAAGTTAATTAATGCAACTAATTTAATTATAGGAGAGGTAATAGAATGCAAAATGCACCCAGACTCAGATCATCTTCATTGTTGCAAAGTAAATATTGGTAAAGAAGTTTTAAATATAGTTTGTGGCGCTCCAAATGTTAGAAAAGGATTAAAAGTAATTGTGGCTCAAGTAGGTGCAAAACTTCCAGGAGATATAACAATTAGAAAAGGAAATATAAGAGGACAGGAATCTAATGGTATGATGTGTTCTATGCTTGAACTTGGTCTAGAATCAAAGTTTGTAGATGAAGTAGACAAAACTGGAATACATGAACTTCCAGCGGACGCACCAGTTGGAGAAGATCCAATTAAATATATGGGATTAGATGACGAAGTGGCAGATTTTGAACTTACAGCAAACAGAGGAGATTTATTAAGTATTCTAGGAATGGCATACGAATTAGGAGCAATATATGATAAACCAGTAAAAGAAATAGATTTAAAACATAGTGAAATAGAAGAGGATATAAATAAAAGTTTTAAAGTAGAAATAGAAACAGAAAATTGTAATTTATTCTTAGCAAAAAAAGCATTAAATGTATGCATAAAAGAAAGCCCTGATTTTATAAAAAATAGATTAATTGCAAGCGGAATTAGACCAATAAATAATGTTGTAGATATAAGTAACTACGTAATGCTTGAAACTGGTCAGCCACTTCATTTTTATGATGCTGATAGGCTAGGCGGAAAAATTGCAGTTAGAATGGCTAAACAAAATGAAAAACTAATAACACTTGATAATATAGAAAGAACTTTAGATGAAGAAGATATCGTTATAACAAATGGAAAAGAAGCAATTGGTCTTGCAGGTGTTATGGGAGGACTTTCAACAGAGGTAGAAGATGATACAAAAAATATTATAATTGAATCTGCCATATTTGATGGAGTAAAAATAAGATGTACATCTAAAAAAATATTAAGAAGCGAAGCAAGTAATCGTTTTGAAAAGGGACTAGACCCAAATAGAACTTACATGGCAGCAGAAAGAGCATGTATGCTTTTAGAGAAATATGCTGATGCAAAAATTGCAAAAGGAACTGTAATTTATGATAAAGCAAACAAAGAAGAAAAGAAAATAGATGTAAGCTTTGAAAATATAAACAATCTTTTAGGTTTAGAAATTCCAGAAGAAGAAATTTTGAATGTATTTAGAAAATTAGGATTTGAATACAAAGTAAATGGAAAAGTAGTTACAGTAACAGTACCAACAAGAAGAATGGATATATCTATAAAAGAAGATTTAATAGAAGAAGTAGGAAGAATATACGGAGTTGATAATATAGAAGGAAAGCTTCCTGTACTTCCAACAAAAACAGGTAAATATAACAAAACAATTAGAGAAATAAGAAATAAAATGATAGGACTTGGATTAAATGAAACAATGTCATACATTTTAGTAAATGACAAAGATGCAACAAAATTTACTACTGATAAATTTGAACCAATCAGATTATTAGATCCATTAACAGAAGAAAGAAACACATTAAGATATAGTATGATACCTTCTCTCTTAAAAATATATGAATACAACTCTGACAGAAATAATAAAGATATATCTTTATTTGAAATAGGAAAAGGATTCGGAAAGGTAAATGATGAATATATAGAGGAAGAAAAACTTTGCACTCTTATATCTGGGAAATACTATGAAGGAATAGGAAATACAAAAAATGTTGATTTCTATATTTTAAAAGGAATAGTAGAAGAACTATTAGACTACCTTGGATACAACGGAAGATATAGTTTTGTAAAACCAAAAGAACTTTCAAAAGAATTTCACCCAGGTCAAACAGCAACAATTACTATAAATGCAGATCCAGTAGGTATAATGGGAAAACTTCATCCAAAAGTTACATCAGAAGATGTATATGTTATGGAAATTAATTTAAGTAAATTACTTTCTAAAAAAGTTGGAAAAATGAAATATAAAGAATTTTCAAAATTCCCAAGTATAAAAAAAGATGTTGCATTTATTGTAGATAGGAATTTAGAATCAGCAGTAATAGAAAAACAAATTAAAAAATCTGCTGGAAACTTACTTACAAATATAGAGGTATTTGATGTATATACAGGAGAACATGTAGCGCAAGACAAAAAATCAATAGCATATTCATTAACATTTAGTGATAGTAAAAAGACACTAACAGATGATGAGGTAACAGGAATATTCAATAAAGTAATTTCAGATGCAGAAAAAACTTTAGGTGCAGAAATAAGGAAATAGGTTGAAAAATAAAATCTATTGTTATAATATTGATTTTATCAAATGGGGGAATTTTAAGTCATATGAACGCATTAGCTTTATTAATGATGATAGCATTTACTATATTTGTAATAATTTTAGCAAAAACAATTGAAAAAACTAGTAATTTATATATTAGAATTTCTATTGCAATTAGGAACTTTAAATTGCACGTAAAATCAAAATACAGGGATTTAAATACAATGAATAGAGATATTGATGCAGACTATAGTCCAGCAGTTTTATCATATTTATATAATTTTAAGCTTGAGCCTAAAAAAGACATATTAGCAACGATTCTTAATTTATATAATAAAGGAGTAATGACAATAGAACAAAACGAAAGAGAATATAAATTTGAGCCTGTAACTGAGGCAGATTTAAGCAGACTCACTCTAGATGAAAGATATATATATACGCATCTAGTAGAGAATAAGGAAAATAAAAATTCCTTTTCATCTGAAGATTGGGGAAAAACTGTAATAGAAGAATATCAAAAGTATAATTTTAGTGAAATAAAAAAAAGAAAACCTAATAAAAAAGTAATATATATAGTATCTACTATAATTAGTTTAATAATAACAATTATTGCTATGAGCTTATTATTTTCAAAGCATGGAGATGACGAATTAATAAGAAATCCAGTAATTTTTATAGGACTTTCAATATTAGTTTTTATATTTTCTATTCCAGTTTCAATGATTACAGTTGATATTTTTTATATGAATATGCTAGGTATAAAGCTTTTATTAAGCAAGTTAAATAATAAAGGAGAAAATGAAATTATAAAGTGGATAAAATTTAAAAGATTTATTAAAGAATATACTTTGTTAGAAGATAAAAAAATAGAAGAAGTTGTTATATATGAAAAATATATACCTTATGCAATGGTTTTAAATGTTAATAAAGAATATAATAATAGTAAAGTTCAGGATTTTATAAAAAATTATATGAGATTAATGGATAAAAGTGTTGATAAATATTTATACACAGTTTTTTCTCCAAAAAAGTCTATATAAAATAATATAATAATTTATACAAAATCAATTGAAAATTAAGCTTTATTATGCTAACATATATTTATATGCTTGTATAATAAAAGGAGTGAATTACAAATGCAAAAAAGAAAAATAGATAAAACAAAATTAGCAACTAGAGTAGTTGCAGGAGTATTAGCAGCACTTATGGTGCTTAGTGTAGCTTTTGCGTTAATATGGCAATGGGTTATAGGATAAATATTATAATAAATAAAAATTGCGAAGGTAAAATAAATTATTAACAAAGTAACTTATATAATAGGAAGATTAAAAGTGAATAGTTAATAGTGAAAAGTACAAAATACTTCGTATTTTGAAAGAGGTATACTAATGAAAAATTGGATTTTTCCAGCAGCATTAGAATTTACAAGTGAAGATATAACTAATTATTTAAACATGTTAAAAGATAACCCAATAAAAATAATAATGCTTATTATTGATATTGGATTAGTATTATTTTTAACAATTAAATTAATACAAATAGTTAGAGAAACAAGAGCATGGCAATTAATAAAAGGTATTGCCTTTTTAATAATTGCAACATTTTTAAGCTCAATACTTGAACTTCATATATTAAACTATATACTTGCTTCATTTATGACTTATGGAGTAATATTTTTAATTATAATATTCCAACCAGAATTAAGACGTGCACTAGAGCAACTTCGGAACAAGTAAGCTTAGTAGATACTTTGGAATAGATAAAGATATTGCTACAAAAACCAAAGAGAATATTTACAAAATCGTAATTGCTGCTGTTGAACTTGCAAAAAGTAAAACAGGCGCATTAATAGTAATAGAAAGAGATATTAAACTAAAAGATATAGTAGATACGGGTATTGCAATAGATGGAGATATATCACCACAATTGCTTGTAAATATATTTAATCCCAAAACGCCACTTCATGATGGTGCAGTAATAATTAGTGAAAACAAAATAAAAGCAGCAGCATGTATGCTACCACTTTCTAATGATAAAAGCATATCAAAAGGACTAGGGACAAGACATAGATCAGCTGCAGGAATGTCACAAGAATCAGATGCAATAGTTGTAGTTGTATCTGAGGAAACAGGAAAAATTTCAATAGCCAAAGACGGAACATTAATAGTAGATGTTAAAGAAGATGCTTTAAAACAAATATTAATAAAGAATATTGTAACAAAAAGATTTGGAAACGAAGAAATAAAAAAGAGAAAAGCAAGACTAAAAGAAAAAATAAAAGAAATAAAAAAGAACAAAAAAACAGAAGAAAATGAAGGAAAAGAAAAAGAGTAGAGAATGGTAAAACTGACAACACTAGCGGTTTAAGTATGGGGATGTATCTTAGCCTTAGAGAAAGACCTAGGGGAAAGATGCGTCCCCTTACAAATAAAGGAGATTTTTATGAGAAACATTAAACTAACAATTGAATATGATGGCAAAAAAATTAACGGATGGCAAAAACAACCTAATAAGTTAAATATACAAGGCGAAATAGAAAAAGCAATAAAAGAAATAACTGGAGAAGAAGTAGAACTAATTGCATCTGGTAGAACCGATAGCGGAGTACATGCTCTTCGGACAGGTTGCAAATTTTAAAACAAATAGTAATATAGAAATAGATAAAATTCCATATGCAATAAATTCTAAACTAAAAAAAAGTATTGTTATTAAAAAAGCAGAAGAGGTAGAGGAGAGGTTTCATTCAAGATATAATGCAAAACAAAAAACATATAGATACATAATAAATAATTCTTTGCATGGCACAGCAATATACAGAGATTTAGAATATCATATGCCATTAAAACTTGATATCCAAGAAATGAAAAAAGCAGTAAAATATTTTGAAGGAGAACATAATTTTAAAGCATTTAAAGCAAGTGGAACAAGCAGCAAAAGTAGTGTAAGAACAATATATAAAGCAGAAGTATTAGAAAAAGAAGATAGAATATTCATAGAACTAACTCGGAAATGGCTTTTTATATAATATGGTAAGAATAATTGCAGGAACATTAGTAGATGTTGGCTTGCGGAAAAATAAAAGCAGAAGAAATACCGCAAATTATAGAGCAAAAAGACAGAACAAAAGCAGGAAAAACTTTGCCAGCACATGGATTGTATTTGGTATGTGTAATATACGATTAAATTGACGAAAAAACACATTCTCTGCTTGACCGTTAGAGAATGTGTCTATAAAAAAATCTTTAATGGCAACCACTTTTTGTGGATTCCTATTTCTTCTTTTATTATAGCATATTAGAAAAAAATGTAAATACGTTTTTCTAATTTTTACAAATATTTTTCTATTTCCTCCCAAACCTTATTGGTATAAATTTTCTTTTCAGAAGAAAAAGGTAAGAAGCATAAATCTTTCAAAGGATTTAAAAGATTTTGTAATTCTAGAACTCTTGCTTCTACTTTAGTAGTTGCTATTTTATCAGCCTTATTTGCAATAATTAAGCAAGGATGAGTTCCAGATTTATTTATAATATAATCATACATTAATTTATCATTTTCAGTTGGTTCATGCCTAATATCTATTAAAAAAACAATTAAAGCAATTTCCTTTCTAATTTGCAAATATTGTTCTATAAAATTTCCAACCTTTACTTGTTCTTGTTTAGACATTTTGCTATATCCATAGCCGAGGTAAATCTACAAAATAGAAATTATTATCAATGTTATAAAAATTAATTTGCCTAGTTTTACCAGGCTGGCTACTAGTTCTAGCAAGCGATTTTCGATTAAGCATAGTATTTATAAAAGATGATTTACCTACATTAGATTTGCCAACTAAAACAATCTCAGGAAGTCCTGTCTTTGGGTATTGTTTAGGGCTAACAGCAGATATTTCAAATTTTGGGTTTTTAATAACCATAATAAAATCCTTTCTGTAAAATTGGAATTTACCTGATTAAATTAATTGCAAATGTTGTAGGGGTCGCCGCCCTCGGCGACCCGCATACCAATATTTTCGGGTCGCCGAGGGCGGCGACCCCTACAATTGATTTTAAAAATTTTGTAATCTAAATTACAATTTATTTTTTTGGAACAATTTTATCAATTCCACCCATATAAGGTCTTAAAATTTCTGGTATATTTATACTTCCATCTTCATTATAATTGTTTTCTAAAAATGCTATAAGCATACGAGGAGGAGCAACAACTGTGTTGTTTAAAGTATGCGCAAAATAATTTCCTTTTTCACCTTTTATACGAATTCCTAAACGTCTTGCTTGGGCGTCTGTTAAATTAGAACAACTTCCAACTTCAAAATATTTCTTTTGTCTTGGACTCCAAGCTTCAACATCACAAGATTTTGCCTTTAAATCTGCTAAATCACCGCTACAACATTCCAAAGTACGAACTGGAATATCTAAACTTCTAAATAATTCTACTGTATATGACCACATTTTGTCATACCATTTGTAACTATCTTCTGGTTCACAAACAACTATCATTTCTTGCTTTTCGAATTGATGTATTCTATAAACTCCTCTTTCTTCTATACCATGTGCTCCTTTTTCTTTTCTAAAGCAAGGAGAGTATGAGGTCATTGTATAAGGAAGTTCAGACTTTGGAAGAATTTGTCCTTTAAATTTTCCTATCATAGAATGTTCGCTTGTACCTATTAAATATAGATCTTCTCCCTCTATTTTGTACATCATTGCATCCATTTCTTCAAAACTCATAACACCTGTTACAACATCGCTACGAATCATAAATGGAGGAACACAATAAGTAAATCCCTTATTTATCATAAAATCTCTAGCATATGATATTACTGCAGAGTGAAGTCTTGCAATATCTCCAACTAAATAATAAAATCCGTTACCAGCTACTCTTCGAGCAGAGTCTAAATCAATTCCTGAAAGCTTTTCCATTATATCTGTATGGTATGGTATTTCATAATCTGGAACTATAGGTTCGCCAAATTTTTGAATTTCTACATTTTCTGTGTCATCTTTTCCAATAGGAACAGATTCATGAATCATGTTAGGAATTCTCATCATAATTTCTTTTATTTTATTTGAGTATTCATCAGTTTCTTTTTCTACATTATCCAATTTAGAATTGATTTCATTTACCTTAGCTTTTATGTTTTCAGCCTCGTCTTTTTTACCTTCGCGCATAAGGTTTCCTATTTCCTTACTAAGCGAATTACGTTCCATTCTTAAATTATCACCTTCAAGTTGAAATTCCCTATGTTTTTTATCTAGTTCAATTACTTCATCAACTAATTCTAATTTATTGTCTTGAAATTTTTTCTTTATATTTTCTTTAACTAAATCAGGATTTTCCCTTACAAATTTAATATCTAACATAAAAAAACCTCCACATGCATAGTTTATGCAAAATTTTAAATATTAACTGATAAAACAAGTTTACTATAAATAGGCAAAATTTGCAATAATTTCTTAATAAAAGTATTTGACAATAATACAACATATACTATATAATCGAATTGTGAAAAATGATGAAAAAGCAATATAAAACTTTTATTTTGGTACAAATAGCAATTATGGTAATTATTATATTGTCATTTATATTTTTAAAATCAGATTATATAAAAATTGTACCAAATTGCATAATTAGAGAAAAAACGGGTTTACTTTGTCCAGCTTGCTATGGAACTACATTTGCAATAGAAATGGCAAACTTTAATTTCACTAAAGCTTTTCTAATACATCCAGTTTTTTTCTTATTAATATTGTACCTAATTTTGCTAGATATTGTTTATGCAATAAATGTTCTATTTAACAAAAATATTAATATATTTAAGTGGTGGCATATAATTATTTGGTTAACGCTTTTAATAATATATACAATATTAAGAAATATATTTTAAATAAATTAATATTATAAAAATATTAAGATGGTTTAAATACAATTAAATAAATTAATATAAATGAAAGGGGATAAAAAAATGGAAGAAGAAAACAAAGAAACACAAGCACCAGCACAAGAAAGTAAAGGATTAAGTATTGCATCAATGGTACTTGGAATTATTTCAGTTGTACTATTTTGTATCTGGTATATTTCTATACCATGTGCAATTCTTGCAATTATATTTGGTATAATTGGAATGAAAAAAGGTGGAAGAGGAATGGGAATAGCAGGTCTTGTACTAGGAATAGTAGCATTAGCAATTTTAGCAATAATTTATTTACTAGCAATTATAGGATTTGCTTCATTTACTTCAACAATTACAAGTCTTTCTTAGTAATGTTAATACATAAGTATAAAAAACAAGACAATATGTCTTGTTTTTTTAAATTAAAAATTATATAATAAACACATTAGTTAAATTATGGAAGAAGGGAAGAAATTTTATGGTTGTTAGCAAAGAAGAAATTTTACATATTGCAAAACTTGCAGATTTAAATATTCAAGAAAATGAAATTGATGAATATGCAAAAAACTTGCAAGACATATTGAACTTTGTAGATGTATTAAATAATGTAAATACAGATAATGTAGAAGAAACTATGGGAGTTATTAGTAACTCTAATGTATTTAGAAAAGATGAGATAAAAGAATTTGGAAATAGAGATATTTTACTTCAAAATGCACCAGAACAAGAGGATGGGATGTTTAAAATTCCAAAGGTTATTTAAATTGGAATTTATCTGAGAAAATTCTAGGTTTTGTTCTGAATTTACTCATTTAATAACAATTTTATAATTATTAAAATAAATATAAAATATGAATTTTGAAAATAATGTCCTCCAAGGCATACGCTGGTATTCCCCCGTCTCAAAGGACTGTCGGACCATTATTTGTCAAAATTAATATTTTTATATTTTAACCTTTTAATGAAAATTAAAATTTTCATTAAATTGATGATTTTTTATTACATAATAATTTATAGAATATTAATAAAATCAGTTAAAATACATCAATTTATGAGCACCGGATGTGATTGGAGTGTTTGTGCAATTCTTAAGGAAAATTGAAGGAGGAAGCGGGAACCGAGAGGCTCGTTCAATTTTACGCTAGAATTGCTAAAACACGTATTGAACCGAGGAGCGCAATAAATTTATGTTTTTAACTAGATTTTATGGTCGTCTTGCAATTAATTTAATCACACAAATTACAAACTATCAAATTAAAATATAAGGAGGTAAATAATGGAACTTTATGAATTAACAGTTCATGAATTGTTAGAGAAATTAGATAATAAAGAAATAAGCGTTGAAGATATAACAAAAAGCTATGTAGATAGAATTAATGATAAAGAAAAAGATGTACAAGCTTTTGTTACAGTTTTAGATAAAGAAGCTTTAGAAAAAGCAAAAGAAATTAAAGAAAGAAATACAAAATTTGCAGGTATTCCAATTGGAATAAAAGATAATATGTGTATTAAAGGAACTAAAACAACTTGTAGTTCTAAAATGCTAGAAAATTTTGTTGCTCCATATAACGCAACAGTTATAGAAAAGCTTAATAAAGAAAATATGATTTATTTAGGAAAGCTTAATATGGATGAATTTGCAATGGGAGCTTCAACAGAATATTCAGCGTTTAATAAAACTAGAAATCCATGGAACTTAAATACTGTACCAGGAGGATCAAGCGGAGGAAGTGCAGCAGCAGTAGCAGCAAATTTAGTACCTTGGGCACTTCGGATCAGATACAGGAGGATCAATCCGTCAGCCATCTTCACTTTGCGGAGTTGTTGGATTAAAGCCAACATATGGTTTAGTTTCAAGATATGGATTAGTAGCATTTGCTTCTTCTTTAGATCAAATTGGACCAATTACAAAAGATGTAACGGATAGTGCAATGCTTTTAAACCTAATTGCTGGTCATGATGAGAGAGACTCAACATCAGTAGATATAGAGAAAAAAGATTATACAAAAGCATTAAAAAAAGATGTAAAAGGATTAAAAATAGGTGTTCCAAAAGAATATTTTGGAGAAGGAATAAATGAAGAAGTAAGAGAAAAAGTAAAAGAAGCAATCAAAAAATATGAAGAACTAGGAGCAACCATAGAAGAATGTTCTTTAGATATAGCAGATGAAGCTTTGGCTGTTTACTATATAATTGCATGTGCTGAAGCAAGTTCAAATCTAGGAAGATTTGATGGAATAAGGTATGGATATAGAACAAAGAACTTTAAAACATTAAAAGATATATACAGAAATTCAAGAAGTGAAGGATTCGGCCCAGAAGTAAAAAGAAGAATAATTCTTGGAACATACGTACTTTCTTCTGGATATTATGATGCTTATTACAAAAAGGCACAAAAGGTGAGAACATTAATTAGAAAAGAATTTGAAAAACTTTTTGAAAAATATGATGTATTGTTAACACCAACATCACCAACAGTAGCATATGAAATAGGAACAAAATCAAATAATCCATTAGAGATGTATTTAGCAGACCTTTGTACAGTAACAGTAAACATTGCGGGGCTTCCAGGAATTTCTATGCCATGTGGAGTAAACAGCAAAGGTATGCCAATAGGTATGCAATTAATAGGAAAACCATTTGACGAAGAAACAATTTTAAGAGCAGCATACACATATGAACAAGAAACAAAATTTAGAGAAAAATATAAACCAGAATTTAAACGTGCTAATTAAAAAAACAAAAAATATGTAGGGGTCGCTGCCCACAGCGACCCGGAAAAAATAATGAATGCGGGTCGCCGAGGGCGGCGACCCCTACAAAAAAGGAGAAAAAATATGTCAAGAGAAGATTATGAAATTGTAATAGGGCTAGAAGTACATAGCGAGTTATCTACAAAAACGAAAATATTCTGTTCTTGTCCAACAGAATTCGGAGGAGAGCCTAATACACATTGTTGCCCAGTATGTATGGCAATGCCAGGAACTCTACCAGTATTAAATGAAAAAGTAGTAGAATATGCTATAAAAGCAGGACTTGCAACTAACTGTGAAATAGCAAGTGTAAGCAAAAATGATAGAAAAAATTATTTTTATCCAGATTTACCAAAAGCATATCAAATATCTCAATATGATATGCCACTTTGTGAACATGGTTATGTAGAAATAGAAGTAGATGGAGAAAAGAAAAAAATCGGACTTACAAGGATACACATAGAAGAAGATGCAGGAAAACTAAACCATGATGATTATGGAAGAGGAAGTTTAGTTGATTTAAATAGAGCAGGGGTTCCATTAATAGAAATTGTTTCTGAGCCAGATTTAAGAAGTAGTGAAGAAGTAGACTTATACTTAAAAAAATTAAAATCAATACTAGAATATATAGAAGTATCAGACTGTAAAATGCAAGAGGGTTCACTAAGAGCAGATGTTAATGTTTCTGTAAGAAAAAAAGGACAAAAAGAATTTGGCACAAGAACAGAAATGAAAAACATGAACTCTTTTAAATCAATAGTAAGAGCAATAGATTACGAAGCAGAAAGACAAATTGAAGTTTTAGAAGATGGCGGAAAAGTAGACCAAGAAACATTAAGATGGGATGATGTATCTGGAAAAACATTTCCAATGAGAGATAAAGAGGACGCACAAGATTATAGATATTTTCCAGACCCCGACTTAGTTGCAATAAAAATATCAGAAGAAATGAAGGAAAACATTAGAAAAAGTCTTCCAGAAATGCCAGAAAGCAGAAAAGAAAGATATATAAATGAATATAAATTACCTGAATATGATAGTAATATATTAATATCATCAAAATATTTTTCTGATTTATTTGAAGGTGCAACTAAAATATGTAATAACCCTAAATCAGTAAGTAACTGGATTATGACAGATATAACAAAAGAATTGAACGAAAAAGAACTTGAGCCATCTGACATACCATTTACGGCAGAAGAGTTAGGAAAATTAGTTGTATTAATTGATAAAGGAACAATTAGTTCAAGTATAGCAAAAAAAGTTTTAGACGAAATGTTTAAAGAGCCAAGAGATCCTCAAAAAATAATAGAAGAAAAAGGTTGGGTACAAATATCTGATGAAGGAGCAATAAAAGAAATTGTACTAAAAATAATAGAAGCAAATCCTCAGTCAGTAGCTGACTTTAAAGCAGGAAAAGATAAGGCAGTGGGATTCTTAGTAGGACAAGCAATGAAAGAAACAAAAGGGAAAGCAAATCCTCAAATGCTTAATAAAATGTTTATAGAAGAATTAAAAAAATAAATTAAAAGGAGTTCATTTTATTTTGAACTCCTTTACTTTATATTAAAAAATGTATAATGTATTCTCTGAAATTAACCACATACTTATTAAGCCTAGAACCAACCCTAAAGTTGACAATATTTTTCCTTTTTCTTTGATTTGTTTAGGTTTTAAAATATAGAACTTAAAGTTGTTGCTAAAGTAATTATAGTATAAATTCCATAAATAATACTTATTATACCAATTATAAGTCCTGCTATGGCAAGTCCTTTACCACTATTTGTTTTTTTAACTTGTGCAAGTCCAACTGCAGAAAGAATAGTACCTACTAATCCTACAAGACCACAAAAATTGATAAATAAAGAAACAATAGAAACTACAAAACCAGCAATGGCAAGACCATTAGTTGAAGAAGTAGTAGAACTATTGTTATTTAAATTTTCATTTTCCTCCATAATTAAACTCCTTTTTTAAAATTTATATCTATATAATAACAATAAAGTTTACTTTTGTCAAAATATTTTTTTTATTTTATCTATTGCAAAAGCACAAATAAAAAAAGTAACTGCAAAAGTAAGACCTGTTTTAAATAAAATAATGCCAGAGTCATATAAAATGTGAGAGATAGGATTAATTATGTATAAAAGCGAAAATATGCCGGAGATAATGCAAACAATTAAAGAAAATCTAAGTCCCTTAAACATTATTTTTAATACATCTTTTTCTATGTTCTTAACATTTGTTATAAAATTTTTTATCATTAGTATACCCCCTAATCATTCTATTTCCATACAATTATGTTAACATAGAAAATTCAATAAATCAAAGGAAATTATTGGGTGAAACTTTTCGCTCGGAGGAAAAATTCCAATTTGTCTAATTAATTAAATGCAATAAAAAAAGCAAATCTATTCGATTTGCTAATATAATAATCACTTTAAAATTATGCAATTGTGTTTAATTTTTTTGCTAAATTAGATTTTTTTCTAGATGCAGTATTCTTTTTAATAACTCCTTTAGAACAAGCACCATCTATTTTTTTAACAGCTTTTTTAAATAAATCTTCAGCTGTTTCTTTATTTCCTTCTGATACAGCAGCTTCAAATTTTTTAACAGCTGTTTTGTATTCTGATTTTATCATATTATTTCTTAATGTTTTCTTTTCAATAACATCAACTCTTTTAATTGCAGATTTAATATTTGGCATATGTTTTGCACCTCCTTAAAGTCAAAATAAATTATCACTTTTCCTATTTTAACACGTAAATATAAATTTTGCAAGCAAAAATGTAAAAATTAGGCAAGTAATTTATTTACATTAAACAAATTTTCGTATATACTATTAAAAGAGGTGAGTAAATGGAAGAGATTTTAGAGAAAGCAAAAGATAATATGTTACTAAAAGAACGTGGTTTATCTGAATTTGCATGTAAATCAGAAGATGCTATTCTTTTAAATACAGATAAAGAAGACATAAGACCAGTATTTTTTAGAGATATAGATAGAATTATTCATTCACTTGGTTATACCAGGTATATAGATAAAACACAAGTTTATTCATTTACAAAAAATGACCATATAACTCATAGAGTTCTTCATGTCCAATTAGTTTCTAAAATAGCAAGGACTATTGGGAGAAGTTTAAAGTTAAATGAAGATTTAATCGAAGCAATTGCTTTAGGGCATGATATAGGTCACAGTCCTTTTGGACACAAAGGAGAAAAATATTTAAATGATTTATGTATAAAAGAAAATATAGGATATTTTTGTCACAATGCACAAAGTGTAAGGGTACTAAAGGATTTAGAAAAATTAAACATCAGCTTGCAAACAATGGATGGGATACTTGCACATAATGGAGAAATTCTTATTAATAAATATAAATTCAACAAACAAAAAACAGAAAAAGATTTTATTGATGAACTAAATAAAACATTTTGTGAAGAGGATTTTAGTAGAAAAATAATTCCAATGACATTAGAAGCATCTGTAGTAAGATTATCTGATGTAATTGCTTATATTGGTAGAGATATAGAAGATTCAATTAAAATAGGAATTGTGAAAAGAGAAGATATACCAGCAGAAATAGCAAAAATATTAGGTGATAATAATTCTAAAATTGTAGATACTCTAATAAAAGATATAATAGTAAATAGTTTTGAAAAACCATATTTAACATTTTCAGAGGAAGTATTTGAAGCTCTTATGAAATTAAAAGATTGGAACTATAAATATATATATGCATCAGCAGAAGCAAATAAACATCAAGACATAATAAAAGAATTATTTTACGAATTATATTATTGTTACCTAAAAAAAGCAGAACATTTTACAAAAGTAAGTAAATTTACACAATCAGAAAAAAATCTTTATGAATTTGTAAAAGAAAAAGACACAAATACTAGTATAAAAAGAGCAATAATTGATTATATAGCAGGACAAACAGATCAATATTTCTTAAACGAATGTATAGAAAATGTTAAGGAAATAGATATAGAAGCTTTATATAATTAATTATTTAAAATTACATAATTATTCAAAAATGGAATATACTAGAGATAAATTATAATTTATCAATGGACGATTGGAGAATAATTATGAATAAGAAAAACAATGAAATAGAACTTTTAAAATCAATTTTAGCTACAAAGAGAGAACTAGTTGTAGCAAACAAAAATTTCGAATCAGCAGAAGCAGAACTCGTTGATTATTATTCTTATCAAATAAAAGCAAGCAAAGCAAAACTTGATTATTTAATAAAACAAGTAAAGCAAAAAGGAATTGTAGTTGATATGATTAATAATTTAGAAATTGGTTTTGAACAAATAAAAGCAATGTAATATAAAAGTAATATTAAAAAGTAAACAAGCATAATTATAGTATTAGTAAAAATGGGGGATAAGCTTATGAATAACACTAATACTATAATAACATTTTTAGTATGTATAATTTCAATAATAATATTAGGAAGAATATTTATATTACCTTTAAAAAAAATATTAAAATTACTCTTGAATTCAATTTTAGGAGGATTATTAATTGTTATCATAAATTGGATTGGAGGAGCATTTGGTATCCATATTGGGCTTAATGTATTTACAGCAATTTTTGTAGGAATTCTAGGGATACCAGGAGCAATACTACTTATAATATTTACAATGATATTATGATAAATGTATTTTTATAAACTAGAAAAGGAACAGAATAAAATCTGTTCCTTGTTCTATTAACGAGAACCCATTCCGGCCACCGCCACCAAATGAGCCGCCTCCGTCCGGCCACCAGATGAAAATCCTCCGCCACCACTGCTATAGCTTTCTGCTCGAGACTTAGAAGAATTTGCACTACTTATACCAACAGTAGAAAAGGTATATATTAGGAAGATATCATCAAAATCATAATCATAACCTTCAATTACCTCTGGATATAATTTTTTAAATTGAGTAGCTACTTTTTTAGCAATTCCAAGTATTTGAGCAAAAATTAAGTAATCTTCAAAAAGAGCTACCTCAATTGCTTCTCTTTCCTTAATAAGCGTAAATTCTTCCAAGAAATTTTTTAAACCTTTTAGTTCTTTTGCTTCTTCCATTAAGCTATCGTCAGCTATATATTTTTTAGATTTAAATATTTTTAAAGTTGTAACTTCTTGAACAGATATTTTTCCTTCTGTTACAAGTAGGTCACGTTCATAATTTAAAACACTATCAAACCAATTTAATATTTTTGAATAATTTTTTGAACACCATTTTTCAAATTCTTTTTTTTCTAAAATTCCATCTTTACTAGACTCATAAAACATATTAAAAAGTTCTTCTTCAAATCTATTTTCAAAGGCCATAGCATTTTCCAAAATTATGCATGTATCTTCTTTTTTTATTATATTACCAACTTCTGCTTTTTGGACTTTTACTTTGCTTTCTTTAAGCCATTTTAGAAGTATTGCACCTAAAAGGTCAGTTTTTTTCTTCATTAAATTATAATTGTATGCTATAAAATAAGCACGGAAAATATCTCCTTTACATGGTATATCTCTATACAAAGGAACATCTTTAGGTACTTTATTACCAGCACTTCCAAAAGCTATTTTATTAGATTTACTAGCACCTGAAGCGGCAATAGATATAGTGATAATTATTATAAAAACTAGAGGAAAGAAGATAGAAATTATATAAAACATTGCATCAGATGAGTTATCTGAATAATTGGTTGCACCTTCTTCTGCCATATTATAATAGTAATCAAAATCTTCATTTAAAGTACTAGATGTATTGAATGTATCTAAAGGAAATTTTATTAATATTGTCATATATTCGTTACTATCTAATTTCCCATCTGGTTGCATTTCAATATATCCATCATAAACATAACAAGTTCCGCCATAATTTCCATAACCCCATACAGGTAAATCATTAGAATAATCAAAATCACTATATATTTTTATATAAACATCTTTTTTTACACTACCACTAGGAATTAGTTCCCAATAAGCCATCTGAGAATCATTAAGATTAGATACAAAATTTGTTATAGTATAACTAAGAGAATATGTATGTCTACCATAAGAACTAATACCAAAACAAAGTTCTACACCATCTGAAACATAATTTATACCACATTTGTAAGCTTTGTCATTAAAAGAAGCATCAACATCCCAAGAAGAAAGAGTAGTATAAACATTATTTCCTTCTTTTACGGTAAAATTGGTAAATTCAGAATTACCTATGTTTTTATAAGAATGATAATTTTCTGTACCACTATTAGCAGTATAATCCCATATTTCTGTAATATGTGCGTCACCATTTTTATCAATATAGATATCCATATTAATAGAATTAAAAGAATTTGCTTCGACGTTTCCGATTAAAATAAAGAAAGAAAACATGAAAGCAAACAATAACGTTTTTAATATTTTTTTCATAACATCCCCCAAACTCAATTATTTACTAAATAAAGTCTATCATATAGGTTGAAAAAACACAATAAAAATAGTATAATAATGAAGTATTAAATTATAAAAGAGGTATATATATGGAAAATTTAAAAACATTAATTGATGAACAAAAATTACATGCAAGAATTGACGAAATAGCAAAACAAATTGAAGAAGAATACAGAGGAAAAGAAATAACACTTATATGCATATTAAAGGGGTCAGTATTTTTCACAGTAGATTTAGCAAAAAGAATAAATGGAGATGTAAAATTAGAGTTTATAAGAGTTTCTAGCTATGGAGAGGGAACAGAAAGTACAGGAGAAATTAAGATGAAACTAGATTTAAAAGATAGCATTCAAGGAAAAGACGTAATAATAGTCGAAGATATAATAGATACGGGAAGAACACTTTCATATTTAATTGAATACTTAAAAATGAAAAAACCAAATAGTGTTAAACTATGTACTTTGCTGGACAAGCCAGAAAGAAGAGTAAAAAAGAACGTAAAAGTTGACTATACAGGGTTTCAAATACCAGACAAATTTGTTGTAGGATATGGGTTAGACTGGGATGAAAGATATAGAAATCTTCCATATATAGGATATATAGAAAATTAGGTTTGTATATTATTAATAACAAAAAATTGAAGTGTGAGGTGAGAAGTGTGAGGTGAGAAGTGAGATTTTAGGGCAAGTCTTCGTAAGGCTTTACCCTAGTTTCACACTTCCCGCATCCCACTTCTCACTTATTAAAAATAAATTACAAAAGTCTTTTATTATAGAGGTAAGAATGTTTGATATTAAAGAAGAACTAAAAAAACTTCCAGATAAACCTGGAGTTTATATTATGAAAGATAAAGATGATAATATATTATATGTAGGAAAGGCTGTTGTATTAAAAAATAGAGTAAGACAATATTTTAGAAAAAGTAATAAAACAGCAAGAATTGAAAAAATGGTTTCATTAATAGACCATTTTGAATATATTGTCACAGATAACGAAGCAGAGGCACTAATATTAGAGTGTAATCTAATAAAAAAGAACATGCCTAAATTTAACGTGCTTTTAAAGGACGACAAAACCTATCCATATATAAAAATTGATGTCAAATCAGACTTTCCAAATGTTTTTATAACAAGAAGATTTCAAAATGACGGTGCAAAATATTTTGGGCCATATGCTAATGCAGGCGCAGCAAAAGAAATGGTAGGATTTATTAAAGATAGATTTCAAATAAGGCAGTGTAAAAATTTTAAAAGTAACCAAAGATCATGTTTGAATTATCATATAAAAAAATGTTTAGCACCATGTGTTGGCTATGTAAGTAAAGAAGAATATAGAAAGCAAATAGACCAAATTATAATGCTTTTAGAGGGAAAAACAAAAGAAATTATAAAACAAATAGAAGATGAAATATTAGAACTTTCAAGTAAGCAAGAGTATGAGAAAGCGGCGATATTAAGAGATAAAAAAATTGCAATAGAAAGAATTTCAGAAAAGCAAAAAGTATCTAACATTAATGAAAAAGCAATTGATGTAATAGGAATTGCAAAAAATGAATTATCAATCTGTATAGAAATATTTTTTGTAAGAAATAGTAAAATGATTGGAAGAGAGCATTACTTTTTTGAAAACTCAAACCAATTAACAGAAAAAGAAACATTGTCAGAATTTATAAAACAATATTATATAAATAAAATCGATCTTCCTACTAAAATTATGCTACCACAAGAAATTGATGATATAGATTTAATAGAAAAATTATTATCAGACAAGGCAGAAAGAAAAGTAGAATTTAAAATTCCACAAAAAGGTGAAAAATTAAGATTTATAGAAATGGCAAATAATAATGCTAAAATAACTTTAGAAAATAAAACAAAAGAAAAAGAAGATATTGTATTAAAATTAAAAGAAACATTAAATTTAGACAACTTACCAAGAAAAATAGAATGTTTTGACATATCAAATATTGCAGGAGAATATATGGTAGCAGGAATGTGTGTTGCAAAAGATGGCGTTATAAATAAAAATATGGCAAGAAGGTTTAAAATAAAGACAGTATTTTCACAAGATGACCCCAAATGTATGGAGGAAGTGGTTACAAGAAGAATTAAACATTCTATAGATAATCCAAAGGGTGCATTTGGCACACTTCCAGATGTAATTTTTGCAGATGGTGGTATTACTCAAATAAGGGCAATAGAAAAAGCAATAAAAAAATACAACATTGAAATACCTGTTTTTGGTATGGTAAAAGATGATAAACATAGTACAAAAAAATTAATTGATAAAAATAGGAATGAAATAAAAATAGATGATAAAATATTTAATTTCATAACAAACCTTCAAGACGAAGTACATAGAATTGCAATAAGCTATAATAGAAAACTAAGAGATAAAGATACAACAAAATCTAAATTAGATAATATAAAAGGAATTGGCGAAAAAAAGAAACAAGAACTTCTTAAAAAATTTGGTAGCATAGAAGCAATAAAAAAAGCTGATATTAAAGAAATTTCTGCAATTAAAGGAATAACAGAAGATTTAGCAAGAAAAATAAAGAAAGAACTCCTATGAAAATTGGAATATTAATCATACTCCTTGAATATATAAATAAAAAAGGACAAGGAGTGTATGAAAAATGGTTGATATTACAAAAGATGAATTTTGGGAGAATAAATATGAAGAAGTAATAACAAAAGAGAAGAAAAACAATAAAATAAAGGAGTTTGTTTTAAGACATAAAATAATCACAACACTTTTAGTTACATTAAGTCTATTAATAACTGCTAATGTAATTTTGATATATAATTTTTTTAAAATTTTAGTAAATATGTAATTTGTTTTTGTGATATGTAGGGGCGGACGACCCTGTCCGCCCGAAAAAAACGAAATTTATTGCAAACGTTGTAGGGGCGAATTGCATTCGCCCGCCCTTCAGAGAAATTGCTAAATATAATTTTGTTTGACCAAATTTCAAGTTATTAAAATAAATATAAAATATGAATTTTGAAAATAATGTCCTCCAAGGCATACGCGGGTATTCCCCCGCCTCAATGGGCTGTCGGACCATTATTTGTCAAAATTAATATTTTTATGTTTTAATCCTTTAATGAAAATTAAAATTTTCATTAAATTGATGATTTTTTATTACACAATAATTTATAGAATATTAATAAAATCAGTTAAAACACATCAATTTATGAGCACCGGATGTGACCCCGAGTGTTTGTGCAATTCTTAAGGAAAATTGAAGGAGGAAGCGGGATACCGAGAGGCTCGTTCAATTTTACGCTAGAATTGCTAAAACACGTATTGAACCGAGGAGCGCAATAAATTTATGTTTTTAACTAGATTTTATGGTCGTCTTGCAATTAATTTAATAAAACAAATTACAATTTGGATTAAAAGGAGAAGCAAATGAACATAGCAAATAATTGGAAAGATTACGAAATATTAGATATGGCAAATGGAGAAAAATTAGAAAGATGGAAAAACATTATACTAATAAGACCAGACCCACAAATTATATGGAAAGACAAGAGCTTTCCTGAAAAATGGAAAAAAGCAAATGCTGTTTATAAAAGAAGTAAGAGTGGAGGAGGAGGTTGGGATTATAAAACTAAACTTCCTCAAAGCTGGCAAATTAAATATAATGACTTGACCTTTAATATAAAACCAATGGGATTTAAACATACTGGGCTATTTCCAGAACAAGCTGTAAATTGGGATTGGATGATAAATAAAATAAGGAACTCAAAAAGAGAAATAAAAGTCTTAAATCTTTTTGCATATACAGGGGGAGCAACTGTTGCATGCCTATCTGCAGGAGCTTCAGTTTGCCATGTAGATAGTTCTAAGGGGATGGTATCTTGGGCAAAAGAAAATGTAATTGCATCTAAATTACAAAATAAACCCGTTAGATATATAGTAGACGACGTAATAAAATTTGTAAACAGAGAAATAAGAAGGGGAAATAAATATGATGCAATAATAATGGATCCACCTTCATATGGAAGAGGTTCTTCTCGGAGAAGTATGGCAATTTGAAAATAATATTTCGGAATTAATAAATTTATGTACAAAAATATTAAGCAATAAACCATTATTTTTCTTAATAAATTCTTATACAACAGGGATATCGGCAGAAGTACTAGGAAATTTACTAAAAATAAACTTAAAAGAATATAAAGGCAAAATTTCAGCTGGAGAAATAGGTCTTCCAATGACAAACTCAGAACTAATACTGCCATGTGGAATTTATGGAAGATGGGAAACTTTTGGCTCAGAGCAAAAAGTTTCCAAAGCATAATTTATGTAAATTTTACAAAACTACAAAAATCATATATGAAATTCAAAAATAAAAATTTCATATATGATTTTTTGCTTTTTATATACAAAATGAAAAAATTAAAAAATAAGATGTAAAATTATTTTAGTTGGTAGGAAGTGAACGAGGTGAACTTATTTGATAGAAAAAATATGTAATAATTTAACTAATAAAATAAGAAACAAAATGCCAGAGATAAATGAAGAAAGAGCAGAAGTAATAAATTATGGCTTACAATTATTAATAGGTGAAATACCAAAAACATTTATATTATTACTTGTAGCATACTTATGTGGAGTCCTAGAACTTTCTATTTTAGCTTTATTATTTATATTACCATATAAAACATTTTCAGGTGGAGTTCATTTAAAAACACATATTGGTTGCATTATTGGAACAAGCTTATTTTATGTGGGAAATGCTTTATTAAGTAAATATATTGTTCTTGGAAACGTAGCTAAATATATTTTGATTGCATTTGTTTGGATATTTAGTATTGCAATGATAAAATTATATGCTCCAGCAGATACTGAAGAGGTACCAATACTAAGAAAAAAAGAAAGAAGTTTAAAGAAAAATTTATCATATGTTACTATGACAATTACTCTAATTATCTCTCTATTTGTAACTAATGTAGTAATCAGCAATTTACTAATATTTGGTGTTTTAATACAAACAATATCAATAACAAGATTTGTTTATAATATAACCAAAAGCAAATATGGTTATGAAGAATACATAAAATCTCAAAAAATTAATGTTGTTACTTAATATTTACATACTAATAGATTAAACAAAATAATGTGAGCATACAAGTATAAAATTATGCATTAATTACTTGAATCTAAAATGAAAAGTGAAAAGTGAATAATTAATAATACAAAATGTTTCACATTTTGAAAAGGGGGGAAAATATATGTTAAAATTCTTAGCAAAAGTTGCAGAAAAATATGCAAAATCAACAAACACAGCATGTGCTTTTTGGTTTTTCTTACATCAACCTAAAATGCCAGCATCTTTAATAAAAAAAGACTAATAAAAATGATTTCATACAAATTAAATAAAAAATCGACTTTTCTAAAAAAGAAACTGCAAGTTTTGCAGTTTCTTTTTTTAAACAAATTTAGTTTATTTATAAACTTCTAATTGCTGAGTAAAGAACTTATCATTTTTGGTTGTAAATAAATTTAAGTTATTATTTTTACTTAAGATTTTTCTTACTTCCCAAAGCCCTAAGCCATGATTTTTACCATCGCTAGAAACTTTAGAAGTATAACCTTTTTCAAATATTCTGTTCGTATCAATATTTTTATCAGAATATGTATTTTCTATTATAAACAAATCTCTATTTGCTTTATTGTCTTTGCGAATTGTAATATTTACCACTTTTTCATCACATTTACTACTTGCTTCTATTGCATTATCTATAAGTATTCCCAATATTCTTGTTAAACTATAAGTCTTTATATTTAAACCATCTAAATTTAAAAATATTTCAAAATTCATGTTTGTTCCAAGTTCTTCGGCTTTATGATATTTGGATGTAAGCAGGCTGTATACAGCTGGGTTATTTATAAGCTCTGGATTTAGAACAGCCAAGTTATTTACTTTTTTACAGTCATCCATTAAATCAGAGTAAAAATCTTTTAAACCATCCATATTATTAGTAGCAATGTATCCACCAATTGACTGAACAATATTGTTAAAATCATGTTTGAATACTCTAATATTGTCATAGAGAATAGTTAAAGTTTTATTATATAATTTTTCTTCTTCTAAGTTTTCAGTAGTAATTTCCAATTTATTAGTTCTAGCAATGCTATATATACTAAATAAGAAATATATTAATAGTATAGAAACACCAATTATTGTCATATATAAAGGTATAAATTGATTATATAAAGAAATTAAGTATGACTGCAAAGCAACGGTAATAATACCCATTATTATATTTATTACTAAAATTAATTTGTCTTTTTTCTTTAAATTTACAATTAAATCTATATTTATGTTATAGCGTTTGAATATTCTATAAATTATGTATGCTATTAAATATATTGCTAAAGAGTTTAATATTTTAGCTAAAGGAATTTTAAGTATAGTATCGGCAGAAATATGGAAAAAAGTTATGCATAAATTTAATAGTAAAGAGCCAATTATAACAAAAATAATATATTGTATTAATTCAGCAAGAACAGCTTTTAATACATCGGTTTTTAGTAAAAAATAAACTAATATTGGACATGCTATTATATTTATAAAAGTATTGTATGGTGTAGGTACAGTCCATGAAGTAATTAATCCAATAGCTCCTAAAATTACAACATATAATATTTTCTGTTTTTTAGTTGCAGATATATTTAATACCGTTGTAAATAGTAGCATTGAAACAGTAAGTTCTATTATTAACATAGGAATATTAATGATGTTAATTAACATTTGATTTTCCGTTGTTAATGTGTTCCAAATTGTTTGAAAAATTTCCATCTTTTAAAACCTCCAAAATTTTATTTTTATATTTAGCTCCAATAGAACAAAAGTTATTTGGGGCAAATAATATAGTATTTTTATTGTAATTTATATCTGAAATATTTTTTACATTTACAATAAAAGACTTATGACACCTAACAAAGTTGCCGGGTAGACAACTTTGAATCTTATTAAAAGAACTGTATACTTCATAATTTCGGCTATTTGTGCAAAAAACCAATTTCATACCGTCCTTTTTTATGAAATTAATTTCGTCTTCATTAATAATAGTTTTATTATTATTAAGCCTAATAAATTTAGTAGGAGCTTGCTCAATATCCTCCATTAATCTTAAAATTGTTTCTTCCAGCTTTTCATCCATTATAGGCTTAGGAAGATAATCAAATGTTTTGTACTTATAGGCAATTAGTGCATATTCTAAATGACCAGTAGTAAAAATTATATAAGCATTTTTATTTCTTTTTCTTACCATATCTGCTATATCGCAACCTGTCATATTGGATTTTAAATTAATATCTAAAATAATGACATCAAATTTATTATCTTCAATATATTTAATAACATCTGATGCGTTTAAAGCCTTTAGTCCGATTTGTGCGTCAATATTATTTTTTAAAAATATTGCATCTAGCATCTTTGATAGTCTTTCTAATACAACAGGATTATCGTCGCAAATAATAAAATTTAACATATATTCACCCCGCTGATAATATAATTAAATAGATTAAACAAGTTACATTGACACGCAATTTTACGACAAAAAAATTCCTTAATTTTCCAGAATTATATTTAATATAATCTAAAAAGAAAATAATGTCAATATGAAAAGAATAAAAATATAAATTTGAAACAAATGAGTAATTATTAATATATTAGTAAAAAATGAATCATAAAATAATGTGAAAGAGAAAATTTCTAAATTTTAAAATAGAAATTTAACACACAATTTTTTAAATGGAGGTTTTTTTATGAAATTAAAAAAAGGACTATATATTTTTTTAGGACTAACAATTTTTATATTTACATTTAGTTTAATTTCATTAAACAATTCTACAAACGAAGTTAGTATACAAACAAGTTCAACTTCTGTTTTATCAAACAAAAAAATAGGGTGGGGAATTAAAAGAAATGCCAATCATGAACAACCTGATTTAGGAGAAAATAACAAAAAATTATTAGAAACATACCAAGGAATTGCAATGGGAAACAATACAGATACATATGTATATTTAACATTTGATGAAGGATATGAGGCAGGATACACCGCAAAAATACTAGATATTTTAAAAGAAAATAATGTTAAAGCCGCTTTTTTTATAACAGGACATTACTTAAATACACAATCAGAATTAGTTGATAGAATGATTAAAGAAGGACATATAGTAGGAAATCATACAGTAAATCATAAAAGTATGCCGGATTTAGATGATGAAAAGATAAAAGAAGAAATTATGAATTTACATACGGCGGTATATTCAAAATTTAATTATGAGATGAAATATATAAGACCACCAATGGGAGAATTTAGCGAAAGGACCTTGGAACTTACTAGAAATTTAGGATATACAACAACAATGTGGAGTTTTGCATATGATGACTGGGACGAAAATAAACAAGGAAGAGAAGAGTATGGCAAAGATAAAATCTTATCTAATGTACATAATGGAGCAATAATATTATTACATGCAAATTCTATTGATAATGCTAATATTTTAGACGAATGTATAAAGGAAATAAAAAATATGGGGTACGAATTTAAAACATTAGACGAATTTAAACAATAAATTTAATTTAGAGGTGAGATGTGTGAGGTGAGAGGTGAGATTTTAGGGACACGCTTCGTAGGCTTTGCCCTAATTTCACACTTCCCACATCCCACTTCTCACTTCTCATATAAAAAATATAAAAAAAGAGGTTTAAAATGAAAAATAAAAAAGATAAGAAGTTAAATAGAATAAATCAATTATTAGAACTGCCTAGAGAAATTTCTGATGCAAATCCTAAACTTACTATTATAGGATTTGATGAAATGCTTATAGAGAATTATAAAGGAATTTTAGAATATGATGATTTTTACATAAAAATTAACACAACCATTGGAACAATAAACATAAACGGTTTTAATTTAATATTAAATCAAGTAACAGAAGACGATATTTCTATAAAAGGAAAAATTGAAAATATTGATATAGAAAGAATATTAGATGAAGAAGTTAGCAAATGATTGGAGGCACAAATGTTTTTAAAAGTTTGGTTAAGCTATATAATTGGATATGTTAATATAAAAGTAGAGAGCTATTTTTTAGAAAGGTTTATAAACATATGTGTAAGTAAAAAAATATTTTTATGGAACATGAAGAGAAAAAAATCGACTATTTTATATGCAAATATCAGTATAAAAGATTACAAAAGATTAAGAGAAATTTCAAAGAAAACAAAGTCTAAAATTACAATACAAAATAAAAAAGGGTTACCATTTTTATTACATAAGTATAGAAAAAGAAAAATTTTTTTAATATTGCTTATTGTTATATTTTTTTGCTTAGTAGTTTCTTCGAATTTTATTTGGAATATCGAGATAAAAGGAAATACTGAGATTAGTAAAGAAGAAATAATAGAGGCATTAAATAAACATGGGCTAAAAATAGGAAGTAATAAAAGTAAAATAGATACAAATTCTGTAATTAATCAAATAAGATTGGAAAGAAATGATATAGCTTGGATTGGTATTAATTTAAAAGGTACAAATGCAATTGTAGAAATAAAAGAAACCGATAAAGCACCAGAAATAATAAATGAAGATGAATATTGCAATATAATTTCAAACAAAAAAGCGATGATAACAAAAATAAATGTCCAAAACGGAACAGCCCTAGTACAAGAAGGAGATATAGTACAGGAAGGAGATATATTAGTTGGTGGATATTTAGAGGGAAAGTATACAGGAACAAGATATGTCCATGCAAAAGCAGATATTGAGGCAAAAGTGTGGTACTCAAAAAAAGAAAAGTTTTATTTAACAGAAGAAATAGAGGTTCCGACAGGTGCTACGGAAACAAAGTATACATTAAATATAAATAATTTTAAAATAAATTTTTATAAAACCCTTTCAAAATTTCAAAATTATGATACAATAAATGAGAACAAAAAATTAATGTTATTTTCAAATTTCTATTTACCAATTGAAATCATAAAAACAACAAATTGCGAGTATGAAAAACAAACTGTAACACATACGGAAGAAGAAGTTACAAGCGCAGGGACAAAAAAATTAGAAGAAGAATTACAAAATGAAATACAAAATAAAGATAATATTATAAATAAACAAGTTAATGTATACGGAAATGAAGGGTACGTGGAAATAGAATTAATATACGAAGTATTAGAAAATATCGGTACAAAAGAAAGAATATTATTTTAATAAGGATAGGTGATATTATGGAACAAAAGAGCCTAAGGGTTTTAGACACAAATAAAACATTTTTTTCAAAGTTAACTAACACAATCACGAAAATGCTAATTCCAACAAAAGTTGGAATCAATAATATAATGATTACAATAAAAAGAAATAATTTAATAAAAACATATACAAACTATATTACAGCAGTAGAAGAAAATGATTTGGAGAAAAAAGAAACCTTGTTAAAAAAATACGAAGAAGTTTACAGCTTATACTTAGAAGCAATAGATAAATATATAATAGATTCGGTTTATAAAAAAGTAAAAAACGGAACAGCATCAAACTTTGAAAAAGAAGCTATGAGTAAATATTATATGATCGTAAGCTTAAAAGAAAAACAATATATAGAATATAAATATAAAAAACAAGAATATTTATTAAAAGTGGACTATGAATCAGTAACCAATATAAAAAAAGAAGAAACGATTGAAAAATATAATAAATTTTATGTTTCAAAAATGGATTCTTTGTATAAAGGACTTTTAAAAAATTATTCAATACAACTGGCAGATACACTTACAAGTAAAGTAGAAGAAATAGATACAATTTATAGTAAAATATTTAATACTTTGGAAGATTATATTTCAGAAATTCTACCTATAAAATTAAGATTAAATAAAACAGAAGAATATAAAAATATAGTAGAAGACTACGATAAATATGAAAGTATGCTAGTAGGAAAAAAAGATGAAATAGATAAGATTAAGAAAAAAATGATATTGCTTGGAATTAGTAGAAATCTATTTACACATAGCCTTCCACTAATTGCTGCAGAACAATGTTATATAAAGCTTATTAAAGAAACTAGAGATTTAATATTAAAATATAACAAGAGTGCGAAACAAAACAGATATTTCGATTTATTAATAGATCTAATAGAAGATTACAACATAAGACTTTTATCAACAAAAGTATATTGGGACAAGCCAGCAGAAAGAGAAGAATATAAAAAATTCTGGAATAAATACAAAGAAATAAAGAAAATTGAAGATAAAAAAGAACAACAAAAGCAAAAGGAAATTTTATTCTTAAAAAACGATATAAAACAATTAGGAAAAAGTAAAAATGATTATAGTAAAATAATTAAAAAATTTAAAGAAAAATTAGTAGACTTAGGAGCAATGAGAAATATTAAAAATAATTGCAAAACTTTTGCGGGAGAATATAAAAAAGTTCACTATGATCATGTGAAAGATGTGAACTAAAAACTAGTAAGAGGTTATAAAATGGAAATAGCAGAAATAAACTTTTTAGATATTCCAGAAGATAAAGCTTATGAGAATTTGCTAAATAAAGTATTAAAAACATGCTTTGAAGAAGAAGATTTAATAAATAAAAAATTATATATTAATATTATACTTACAAATCCTAAAAACATTAGAGAAATTAATAAAAAATATAGAAATATAGACAAAGAAACAGATGTATTATCATTTCCTATGTTTGAAAAGGAAGAAATAGAAAAGATAGATGGAATTAATGAAGACATTTTAGGAGATATAGTAATATCAATTGAAAGAGTTGAAGAGCAAGCAAAAGAATACGGGCATAGTTTCGAAAGAGAACTTTCATATATGATAGTACATGGATTTTATCACTTAATGGGATATGACCATATAGAAGAAAGTGATAAAAAAATAATGAGACAAAAAGAAGAAACGGTTTTAAAAAAATTAAAAATATTAAGGTAAAACAAAAGAAAGGGTGATTAAAAAATGAGCGAGGGAAAGAGAGCAAGGCAAGGTGAAGCTGGAAAAAAGACAGGTGTTAAACTTTTGATTGCATTATTAGTTATAGTAATAATTATAGCTGGGGTGCTACTAGCACTTAAACTTTTAAATAAAGGACAAGAACAAGCAATTGTAACAGGTGAGATACAAGAGCAAGAAGAACCTAAACCACAAGTACAAATAGTAGATGTAAACTCAAAAACAAGACCATATGCAGTAATGATAAACAATAATCATGAAGCATGGCCACAATGCGGACTTCAAGATGCATACATAGTATATGAAATAGTAGCAGAAGGTGGAATAACTAGAATGATGGCATTATACAAAGATAAATTGCCAGAAAAGGTAGGATCAGTAAGAAGCGCAAGACATTATTTTATTGATTATGTAGAAGAAAATGACGCAATATTTGTTCATTGGGGAGGAAGCCCACAAGCGTATAACAGAATAGATACAGGAATAGATGACTTGGATGGTATTGCGCTAGAAGGAACAGTATTTTTTAGAGACAAAACACTAGGAAGAGCATATGAGCATACAGGATTTATAAATTTAGCAGAAGCAAAAGCATATGCAGATGAAAAAGGTTATACTAGAGACACAGACAAAGCTTTACTATTAAATTATAGTGCAGAAGGAATAGATTTAAGTGCAAAAGAGGGAGTAGAAACTGCAGATGAAATAACACTTAAATATTCAGACTATCAAACAACAAGTTATTTGTATGATGCTGATAATAAAGTATATAAAAGATCAATGTCAGGAGAAGCAAATGTCGATTTAGAAACAGGTGAGCAATATACTGTAAAAAATATAATAGTATATAAAGTAGAGAACTATACAATAAATGATGGTTCAGGAAAAGGAAGACAAGATTTAGATAATTTAGGAAGCGGAAGCGGATACTATATTTCAGAAGGATATGCAGTACCAATTACATGGGAAAAAGAAACTCATAGTGGTCAAACAGTTTATAAGTATGAAAATGGAGAAGAAATTACTGTAAATGATGGAAATACATTTATACAAATATTACCAACAAACGGAAAAATCACAATAGAACCAGGAGAACCTGTACAAACAGAGGTAGAAACACAAGAAGCAGCATAAATAAAAAAGGCAAATCATCTAAAAATGATTTGTCTTTTTGTTATTTGCTGTTGTGATGTGAGAGGTGTGAAGTGTGAGGTGTGCTTTTTAAAGCTAGGCTACGCAAGGCTTATCATAATTTCACACTTCCCACATCCCACTTCTCACTTCTCATTCAAATTACAATTTGCCTAATTAAAATTTTTCTTTCTTTATTATTCAAAATATGTTAAAATGTGTTTGTCAAGTAAAAATAGTAGATAAAAACACATTAATCGTCTTGCTTTTTTTACAAAATATTTATTTTTTTAGATATATAATTAGGGGGAAAAATGAGCGAGTTTAAATCAGGGTTTGTATCAATAATAGGAAGAACAAACGTTGGAAAATCAACGTTAATTAATAATTTGGTAGGAGAAAAAATTGCAATTACTACCGATAAATGTCAAACAACAAGGACAGCAATTAAAGCCATTGTAAATAGAAAAAACTCTCAAATAATTTTTGTAGATACACCAGGAATACATAAACCAAAAACAAAATTAGGAGAAACAATGAACGAAACAGCATGGGGAGCACTTGGAGATGTTGACTTGGTTTTGTTTATCGTTGAAGCAACATCGGATAAAATAGGAAAAGGCGATACATTAATATTACAAAAATTAAGAGAGAAAAAAGCAAAAGTAATATTATTAATTAACAAGATTGACTTAGTAAAAAAAGAAAAACTATTGGAATTAATAGAACTATATCGAAAAGAATATGATTTTCAAGCAATTATACCTATTTCAGCTTTAAAAAATGATAACACAAACAAAATATTAGATGAAATAGAAAAGCACATTCCAGTTGGACCTGCATATTATGATATTGAAGAGTATACAGATCAAACTGTAAGACAAATTTCAGAGGAAATTGTTAGAGAAAAAGCTTTAAAACTTCTAGATCAAGAAGTACCACACGGAATTTTAGTAGAAATAGATAAAATGAATTTAAGAAAAACAACAAAAAAAGAAGATATATATGATATAGAAGCAACAATTTATGTAATAAGAAAGTCACACAAATCAATTGTAATAGGCAAAAATGGAAGTATGTTAAAAAGAATAGGTATGTATGCAAGACAAGATATAGAGAGAATGCTAGGAACAAAAGTTAATTTAAAAATATGGGTGAAAGTAAAAGAAAACTGGCAAGAAAATACAAATATTTTAAAAAGATTTAAAAGTGAATAAAAAATTAAAAAATACAAAAGATAAAATTAAAGGTGTAAATAAATAGCAAAATTTATCTGCACGATGTCAAGGAGATGAAGACTTATGATAAAACAAATAGCATGGAATACCTTTAAAAATACAGGAAATATAAACACATATTTAGAATTTAAACAAGTAATAGATACAGAACAAAATATAAAGGCGGATAAAAATGAAATTATTGAAAGTGAAAGGAATAATAATAGCAGAAAAAATTGTAGCAGATTTTGATAAAATTGTAACAATATTAACACCAAACTTGCGGTAAAATTGAGGCATCAGCAAAAGGGGCTAGAAGAACAAAAAGCCTCTTACTTGCTGGTACTCAATTTTTGTGTTTTGGAGAATATCTATTATATAAAAGTGGAAATACATATAGCATTAATTCATGCGAAACGATAGAAGTTTTTTATAACATTAGAACAGATTTAGATAAACTAGAAAGTGCATCTAAAATTACTAAGATATTAAACCAAGTAACTACAGAAAATCAAAACACATATAGAGTATTACAACTATTTTTAAATACTTTATATGTTATATCAGAAACAAATAAAAACTTAAAATTAGTAAACTCAATATTTAATATAAGGCTATTATCAATTATAGGGTTTAGACCCAATATTGATGAATGTGTAAATTGCAAAGAAAAAAACAATCTCAATTACTTTAGCTTTAAAGATAGCGGTCTAAAATGCAATGAATGTGGAAAACAAGATAAAGGAGCAATAGAAATTAGCAGTACAACAAAAGATGCCTTAAGATATATAATATTGTCAAATCCAAAAAAAATATTTTCATTCGAAGTTCCAGAAAACAGCATAAAAGAATTAGAAATAATTGCAAAAATATATATGCAAGAAAAATTGGAATTTAATTAATTTTAGGTTCGCTCCCATAGATTTATTTATATTTTTTCTCGCGCGCCCCCACTGCGCAGATTATGTAATAAAATTTTAGCTGGCGCTAAATTTTCTAAACATAATCTAAGCTTGTCGGTCCCCACCCGTAACCCGCTCGAAAAATATAAATGGAAATCTATTCACGCTACTCTACAATTTAAAATCATCAATTTAATCAGATAATTCCAACTTATTTTAGTTCTTAAAAAATATTTCTTGCTTAAATTAGAATAATAATATATAATATAAAATATAACACAAGAGGAGTTGATTATTATGATTAATATAACAATAACAGGGAAAGAAGTAAAAGCAACAGAAGCTATAAAAGATTATGTAGAAAAGAAAATGGAAAGAGTAGAAAAATATTTTGATGGAGACGTTGATGTTACAGTAACAATAAGAACAGAAAGAGCAGAGCAAATTGCTGAAATGTCTGTTAAAGTAAAACAAGATACATATAGAGCAGTAACATCTCACAAAGATATGTATGCATCAATTGATAAAGACATAGATATACTAGAAGGTCAAATAAGAAAATGGAAAACAAAAAAAGACAAATCAAACAAAGAAGATTCAATTAAAGGAATGACAGTTGGAGAAAGTGAAGAAAATAAAATTGAAAACGAAATAATAAAAACAATTTATTATGACATAAAACCTATGACTCCAGAAGATGCAAAATTAAAATTACAAGAAAAACCTGCAGACAGATTTATAGCATTTATAAACCAAGAAACAAATAAAGTAAACGTATTATTTAAATTAAAAGACAATAAAAATTATGGGTTATTAGAACCAGAAAATTAATAAAGGTATAAAATAAAAAAATCAATCGCAAAGAAAAGCGATTGATTTTTTGTGAATTTAATAAACTTATTTCATTTGGCTTTCAGCTTGTTGTATCATTTTTTTAACCATGTTACCACCGATTCTACCAGCGTCTTTTGCTGATATATCACCATTGTAACCATTTTTTAAGTTAACTCCAACTTCTGAAGCTACTTCATATTTGAATTTATCTAGAGATTCTTTAGCTTCTGGAACTAATCTTCTGTTTGAATTAGATGTTGCCATTATTTTCACCTCCTAGGATATGAATTAAAACATTAAAAGCTTTATATTTGCTTTTCAATAATTATGATGTGCATTAAAAATAAAATTAAACTAGTAATTTTTGTCAAAAAATTAAAAAAATAATTATTTTCTATCATACAAATTGTAATTTGTTTTTGTGATGTGAGAGGTGCGAAGTGTGAGGCGTGCTTTTTAGGGCAAGGCATTGTTAGGCTTACCCTAATTTCACACTTCCCACATCCCACTTCTCACTTCCCATTCAAATTACAATTTTAACGACAAAAAATGTTGAAAAAAATGATTAATGATATATAATTAATAAAAAACATGGAGGTTATTTAAAATAATGTACAAACTAATTGCAATTGATTTAGATGGAACTCTATTAAACTCCTATGGAGAAATTAGTGAAGAAAATAAAAAAGCAATTGAATATGCTTTAAATAAAAATGTTGAAATTGTTCTAGCGTCTGGAAGAATGCCAAAAGCAATAATTCCATTTGCAAATCAATTAAATCTTAATAAATATATAATTACAGGAAATGGAGCAACAATTTATAATATACAAAATGATGAAACAATATATAACAACTATATGACAAAGAAAAAAGTGCTTGAAATAGTGGACTTTTGTGAAAAAAATAGCATGTTTTATATTTTGTATACTAATTCAAATATATTAACAAAATCACTTAATTATAATATTTTGTATTATTATAGCGAAAACAAAAAAAATCCTAAAGATAAAAAAATTAACATTAATATTATGAGTGATATTTATGATTATATACAAAAATATGATGGAAATGATTTTTTAAAAATAACAATTTGCGACAATGATGAAACAGTTTTTAAGAATATAAACAATAAACTAAAAAAAATTAAAGATATAGATGTTTTAGATGTAGCACATATGTCTAAAAAAATTATAGAGCATGGAACAGAAGAAGTAGAGATTTCTTATTTTTATACTGAAATTACAAATTTAAATGTAAATAAATGGACTGCAATAGAAAACTTGATAAAAAGAATAGGTATACAAAAAGAAGAAGTAATAGCAATAGGGGATAATATAAACGATAGAGAAATGATTATAAATTCAGCACTGGGAATTGTAACAGGAAATAGTTCGCCATACATGAAAAAAATAGCAAAAGAGGTAGTAGCAAGTAACAATGAAAACGGGGTAGCTGAAGCGATATACAAGCATATAAAATGAATATTACAATTATATTACAACAGTATTATTTTTGGATTACAATCGCCTAAAATGTTGCTTTTGAGGCGATTTTGTTGTAAAATACAATAAAATACTATGTTATAGGAGGAGTTCATTATGGTATCAAATCCAATGCAAAAAAAAGCGAGAAATTCATTTTTATTAGGTATGGTAATTACACTAATAATTTGTATTCTTATAGGGGTATTATTTTATTTGCTAGTCTTAATGCCACAAGACAAAAAAGAAGAGGAAGAAGGAGTTCTTACATACGCATATAGATTAAAAGTAGATGTAAAATCAGGAGAAGAAATAACTTCTGATAAAGTAGAATCAGTGCTAGTTACAGGAAAGGCAGTTCCAACTGGAGCATTTCCATCAAAAACGAAAACAACTGATTCTAAAGGAAAGGAAACATGGGTGGATACAGCGTTTCCATCAGGTATGTATAAAAGTAAATTAGACTTAGGAGCAGGAACAATATTAGCAAGTAGTCTAGTATATGAAGGAGAAGCTATAACAGATGACTTAAGATATGTGGAATACAATATGTTAACATTATCAACAACAGTAAATGTAGGCGATTATATAGATATAAGAATAAAATTCCCTAATGGACAAGATTTAATAGTTATATCTAAAAAAGAAGTTAAATCATTACTTGGAAATACAATAGGATTAGAACTCACAGAAGGAGAAATTTTAATGATGGAAAGTGCAATAGTAGAAGCATATGTTATAAGTGCATCACAACTATATGCAGTTCAATATGTAGAACCAGGAAACCAAGCCGAAGCTGTAAAAACATATGCACCAACTGAAGAAGTACAGAACCTAATTGCAGCAAATTCTAATATTACAACAGAAGCAAGACAAGCATTACAATCAAGATTCATAAACGGACTAAGAGGTTACTTAGATGGAGAAAGAGCAGAATATTCAGCAGAAGAACAACAAAACATAGAAGAAGGAATTAGAGAAGAAATAGAAAATGCACAAGCAGCAAGAGAGGCATACTTATCAGGATTAACTAGCTATTAATATTTAATAAATGTCTGCAAAATTTATATGGGTCGATGACCACATCGGCCCGAAAACATTGTATAAAGTGGACAAAATAAGCAGGAGGACTAAAGTTGAGAAAAATAGGATTTATTGGAGCATTTGATAAAACCGATTTAATTATATATATTGCAAAAATACTTACAGAAGTAGGCAAAAAAATATTAGTAGTAGATGCTACAATTCTACAAAAAGCAAGATATACAATTCCGTACATTGCCCCTACTAAATTCTATGTCACAGAATATGAAAAAATAGATATAGCAATTGGATTTGATGACCTAGAAGCAATAGATAGATATTTAGGAAATATAGATAAAACATATGACATAATATTAATTGATGTAGACTCAATTGAAAAATTTGAAACATTTAAAATGCTAGAATCAGAAAAATTATATTTTGTTACTGCATTCGACAACTATTCGCTAAATAAAGGAATGGAGATAATAGGCAGTATAAAAGAAAAAGAAATAAAAATGAAAAAAATATTATTTGAGCATGAATTTTCAGAAGAAAACGATGAATATCTTAACCTATTATCACTTACATATCCAGTTAAATGGGAAGAGGATGAAATATATTTTCCATACGAACAAGGAGATTTAACTGCAATAATAGAAAATCAAAGAATTACAAAAATTAGATTTAAAAATTTGACTGAAGAATATAGAGAATCATTATTTGTTTTAGCAAAGGAAATTGTTCCAGACATTAAAGGCGGACAAATAAAAAAAGTATTTAGGAATTTATAAGGAGAAAAGTAAATGGCGATTATATCATTTTGGAATAATGGCAAAGAAGAAACAGGGAAAACCTCATCTATTATAGCCATAACTACTCTTTTATCAATAAATCATAATTATAGAACTCTAGTTTTAGATACAAAACAAAACGATTATTCATATGAAGATAGCTTTTGGCAGGAAGATAAAAGTATAAGGCTAATAAGAGGAAGTGAACCAATTATAAATATTGCATCAGGAATTGAGGGACTAGCTCGAGCTATTTTAAGTAATAAAACATCTCCAGAAATTATAACAAATTATACAAGAATAGTCTTTAAAGATAGGTTAGAACTCTTAACAGATACAAGAGTAGGCGATGAAGAATACGAAATTCATAAAAAAGTATTTAAAGAAATTGCAAAAATTGCAAGCAAATATTATGACTTGGTATTTATTGATATAGATCCTTACTTAAATAAAGAAGTACAAGATTCACTTTTAGAAGTTTCGGACTTAATAGTAGTAAACCTATCACAAAAGATAAGAAGGCTTAATGAATTTATAAAAATGCAAGAAGAAAATATAATATTTTCACAAAAAATGATACTACCGCTTTTAGGAAAGTATGACCAGTATTCAAAATACAATCCTAAAAATGTATCAAGATATTTAAAAGAAAGAGAAGGAATTGCAGCAATTCCGTACAACACATTATTTTTTGAGGCTTGTAATGAAGGCAAGGTAGCAGACTACTTTATAAAATTTAGAAAAATGAATTCTAAAGATGAAAATGCTATTTTTGTAACAGAAGTTAAAGATTCAGCAGAAAGAATAATAAAAAAACTTCAACAATTACAAAAGAGAATGTAAGAGAGGTGGGCTTATAAAATGAATATTACAAATATAATAGGGACATTTGTTGTACTAATATTAATCGGAATAGTAATTAAATATGTAATAAACAAAAACAAAAATGCTGAAGAAGAAGAAACTTTGAGTGTAGAAGATAAAACTTTTACAATAGAAGAAATGACAGCATTTATAAAGAAAAGATTAGACGAAATTACAAAAATAAACCTTTATGATATAGGTCTATCAGAAGAAGAACTAAAAAGAAGAAAAGCAAAAAAATACGAATTAAAAAGAGCATTAAAAGGATGTACATATGGAGACGTAAACGACAAGAAATATGTAAAAGAATTGATATACGATTTACTTGCAAAAGAATATGGAGTTACAGAAATGAATATATCAAAAGCGTTGCCATTTGACACACCTTCACTTCTTACATCACAAGATAAATTCGATATATTAATATATATGTATAAAAAAGACTTTGGATACGAAGCATTAACACAACTTATAAAAAAATATAACTTAGCTACTCTAAAATATGTAGAAGGAGACGCAAAACCATCATATGTAATAACAAAAGAAGAAATAGACGATATATTCGAAAAAGAAGAATTAGTACTAAACTTCCAAGACAAACTTAATGTACTATCACAAAGAATATATCAACATTACAAAGGGTACAGTAGTATAGACGAAATTAGAGATATGAATATAGATGGAGTATCTGGTGGCGTATCAGGACTTCCAGAAAGCTTTTTAAATCAAGTAGCGCAAACAGACGGAGATTATCTAGAACAAATAACAGAACATAAAGTACCAAGAGCCTGTGATAGTATTTGGATATTCTTTCAAGGTAAATCAATTCGTTTAGCATTTCTTTCATTTGGAAAAGAAAGTGAACTAAAAAGAGTTTGCCAAAACATATATAAATACAATAACCCAGGACAATTATCAGATACAAATGGATATAAAATAAACGAAATGAAGGATGGATCACGTGTTGTTGTTGTTAGACCAAGCTTTTCAGAAACATGGGCATTCTTCGTTAGAAAATTCGACGTAAAAAGAGCAACATTAGAGCAACTAATTACAGCACCAGGAAAAGAAGAAGCAATAAATTTACTTAAATTTTTAGTAAAAGGGGCAAGAATTGTTTCACTTACAGGTGAACAAGGATGCCGGAAAAACAACAATGCTTATGGGTATGATAGAAAATATATACGAAACAATGAACATAAGGGTTCAAGAAACAGCATTTGAGCTTCACTTAAGAAAAATATATCCAACAAGAAATATATTATCATTTAGAGAAACAGAAACAATATCTGGACAAGAAGGTTTGGACGTTCAAAAGAAAACTGACGGTAGTGTTAACATCATAGGAGAGGTTGCAACAGACCCCGTAGCATCTTGGATGATACAAGCTGCCCAAGTTGCATCAAAATTTACATTATTTACACACCATGCTAAAACATTTCCAAACTTAGTAACAGCACTTCGTAACTCAATGCTTAGAACTGGTGTGTTCACAGATGAAAAAACAGCAGAAGAGCAAGTTGTACAAGTATTAAACTTTGATATACACTTAGTAAAAGACTTTAGAGGTAGACGTTATATAGAAAGAGTCACAGAATGTATTCCAGTGGAAGACAAAAATGAATATACATATGACCACAGAAAAGAAAAAACATTAGAAGGCAAATTAGACAAATTTATAGATAATGCTACAAACTATTTTACTAAAACTACTAATAAAGAACTATATAAATATGTAAATATAATGGAATATATAAATGACGAGTATGTTATTACAAATAAAATATCAGACTATAATTTAAGAGAAATGCGTAATAATATGGACGAGGCAGATATAGAAGAATTTGATAAATTTATAGAAAGAAACTGGGGAAAAGAAAAAGCAGTTCCAGTATCAGTAGGAGTAGCAAATACCGACACAGACGTAAAAAGAAGAGGAAGACCAAAGAAAAGTGTTTAGTCGCAATTAAATTTACTATTAACTAAAGAAAGAGGTGTAAACTAAATCATGTCAACAAATCAAATCCTATACATAATAATGGGCATAAGTGGTGGGCTATTTGTAATTACTTTAATAGGCTACTTAATAATGAGAAGTATGTTAAATAAGTCAGATATAAGAAAAATAAAACAATTAAAAGAAGGAACAAAAGAAAAAAAATACACCTCTGATGTAATGTACCAAAAACTATACATTTATTTTATAAAGATTCCTTTCTTAAAAAGATACGTTAATAAACTTAGAAGAAAACTAGAAATAATAAACGTAGAAGATGAATATTTAACAAGAAAACAAACGGCAAAAATAATTTCAAACGCAATATTAATAGTTGTGCCACTTACAATTTTAATAATAGTACTTACATACCAAGACTTTTTATTACTATCAATACTATTGCTATTTGAAATGTTCTTAATAGAAACAATAATGAGTGGTATGGTAGACAAATTAGATACAAAACTATTAAAACAACAAATAGAATTTTTTGCAGAAATAAGACACGCATATCACGAGTACAACATGGTAGAAGAAGCAATTTACGAAGTTTCTCAAAACGACCAACTAGAAGTATCAAGGCAAGGAGAAAAAATTTACGAAATATTAATATCAGATGACCCAGAAACAGAATTAGAAAAATATTATGATGTAGCACCAAATAGCTATCTAAAAGAATTTGCCGGAATTTCTTTCTTAACAAGAGAATTTGGTGATAGAAAAGACGAAAATGGAGCATCGTTATACTTAAAAAACTTAAATAACATTACAGAAGAAATGCAACTAGAAATATTAAAAAGAGAAAAACTTGATTATGTATTTCAAAGTTTATCTGTAATATCAATAGTTCCAGTTTTGTGTATACAACCACTAAGGAATTGGGCTGTATCAAACTTTTCTTTTACATCAGAATTTTATGATGGAAAATTAGGATTTATTGCACAAATTTTGTTAGTATTAGTAACATTTATATGTTACATATTAACTAGAAAACTAAAAGACAATGGAGCAATAAAAGAAGAATATAAAGATCCAAACAAAGTTTGGCAAATGAAATTATACAATAAGCCAGTAATTAAAAAAATAGTGGATTTGTTTATACCAAAACAAAAAACAAAAGAATACAGAAAAACAGTAGAATTATTAAAAGATGCAGCATCTAAACAAAAAATGGAAACCCTATATGTAAATAGAATAGTAGTATGTATAGCAGTATTTTTTGCATCACTATTTCTATTTATGCAAATACATAATGTGGCAATAGACTATATTTACGAAAACCCAACTTCTGAGTATGATTTAATGGGTGAACTAAACGAAACACAAGAAAAAGCTGCAATAGAATTAACAAAACAAGATAACTACTTTTTAGATAAATTAAAAGGACAAGAATTAACTTGGGATCAAATAAGAGTAGAAATAAAATATTCTCAATTCTACCAAGATGCAACTGACGAAGAAATAGACGAGGCAACTACAAGAATACGAGATAAATTAAAAGTTGTAAATAAAGAATACTTAAAATGGTTTGAGTGGTTACTAGCATTTGTATTTTCAATTGGTGGATATTTTGCACCTATGTGGTTACTAATGTTCCAAAAAATAATGAGAAAATTAGAAATAGAAAACGAAGTAATGCAATTCCAAACAATAATACTAATGCTTATGAAAATAGAAAGAGTAAATGTAGAAATGATATTAGAGTGGCTAGAAAGATATTCTAATATATTTAGAGAGCCAATAACAAAATGCGTTAACAACTACGAAGCAGGAGCATGGGAAGCATTAGAAGAATTAAAAAACGAAATCAATAATGAGCAAATGCTACGTATAGTAGAAGGCTTGCAGTCAGCAGTGGAAAAAATTCCAATTAGAGATGCCTTTGACGAGTTAGACAATGAAAGAGAATACTATCAAGCGAAAAGAAAAGAGTCAAACGAAAGACTAATAAAAAGAAAAGGAATGATAGGAAAAGCAATAGGATTTACACCACTTGTTGGGCTTTTTGTAGGCTACTTAATTGTTCCATTAGTTGGAATAGGCTTAATTAGTATGATGAACTCTTTCAGTACAATGTCTGCAATGTCAATGGCATAGTAAAGGAGAAATCTTATGGAGAATGCATCAAAAGCGTTATTAATAGCAGGAGGAATATTAATTGCAATAATAACTATGTCTTTAATAGTGCTTGTTTTTAATTCAATTAGTGGGGTTGCAGAAGAACAAGATAGAAAGTTAGAAACAGAACAATTACAAACATTTAATAAAAGTTACGAGGCATATGATAAAACAAGAATGTACGGAACAGATGTAATAACAGTTATAAATAAAGCTATGTACTATAACGGGGGACTAATACCAAACGACGAAAATGAACCTATTGATATAAAGTTAGTTATAAATCAAAATTTTGCTACAACAACTGTTAAAGAAAAAACATATTCAAATGGGGATAAAGAAATAGGAGATCCTGTACCGACAGATGGAACTGTAGAATTGTCAGCAGGTGAGTATTCATTACTAGGCAGTAATGGAACAGCAATGAATGCAGATATGGTTTCATTCTTTAATGAGACACCATTGGAGGATGAAGTAGAGTCAGAAAGAGATGGAAATACTATAGTAGTAACATATACATATAGTGCTTTATCTAATTTTAAAAGAGCAATATTCGAATGTACAGGAATAGACTATAGTGAGGAAAACGGTAGGGTAAATTACATGGAATTTAGGCAAATAGATCCAGACGAAGAATAAAAATAATCACATCCAAAGAAATTATAAAATAGGGAGAAAAACATGGATAATGCATCAAAAGCAATATTAATAGCAGGCGGAATATTAATAGCCATGCTAATTATAGGAATAGGTGTAGTTATGTTCGGAAGCGTTAGAGGACTTAGCGAGACTTATGATGTAGAAATGGAAACAGACCAAATACAGAGCTATAACAGTAATTTTGTAAAATTTGTTGGAAGAGAAGACATAATGGCACAAGAAATAGTTACACTTGTAAACTTCTGCAAAGATTACGAAAGCAAAAATGATGTAGATATAGTGGTTAATATAGAAGGAGTAGCAGGAGTAGATGCCACAGAATTTACTGGGGACGACTTATTAGACATAATAAAAGGGGCATATAAGGAAGAAGAAGGAAAAACACAAATTATTTATTATACATGCAATGAAGGAAACATTGTTTATACAGAACAAGGTTTAGTAAATCAAATTACTTTCCAAAAAACCCAAAATAACTTTTAGTTAAAAATAATTATAAAAAATGTTGCATATTGTAATAAAAAATATTATAATGAAAGGAGAAGCACTTTAATGAAAAATTCAATTTTTATAATACTTGCTACACTCTTTATTGTAATATGTATAATATGTGTTATGTTAATAAATTTAGAATCAGAAAAAAAACAAATAGAAGTAGAAAATAGAGAATATACAAAATACAAAGATCAGGAAATTATAGGAACAGAACTTGCAACATTAATTGGCAGAGCAATAGCACAAAACGAAGAAAACGATGTACCAAAAGACGAGAAAGGTTATTATATAGACAACAAAGAAAATAGTATAAAAATAGATTTAAAAATGAAAACAATAGAAAAAACCTATCCAATGGAAGAAATATACAATAACGAAATAGCAGAATTTGTGCAAAACTTTAATACAATAAAATTTAAATGTATAGAAATACAGTACCATAAAAAAACAAATAGAGTTTCAAAATTAGTTTTTGAAGAATTACAATAATTATATTTAAAGTCAGGTTTCTTAGCCTAACAACTAAACAAAGTTTTTAAAATTTTAGAATAAAAATATTCTAAAGAAAAAATAAATTAAAATTCAAAGGAGGAAGATTTTATGGAGAACGCATCAAAAGCCTTAATTATAGCAGGTGCAATACTAATCTCTATTTTATTAATTAGTATAGGTATTATATTAATAAATTCAGGAAGGGACGTAACAGATGCAGGTACATCTAGCATGGCAAGTCAAAGAATTCAATCTTTTAATAACCAATTTACAGCTTATGAAGGAACAAAAACAGGTAGCGAAATAAGAGGTTTAATTTCAGCGGTAAATGCTAGCAATGTAACAGATGAATCACATCAAGTAACAATACAGGCAAAAACAGGCCAACAAGGTGCACCAGCAAGTGCTTCTGATATAAATAATACAAAGAAGTACACAGTTTCGATATCATATGCAAAAGGTGACAATACTGATACCGTATCAGGAACTTCCATAGCAGGTCCTACTTCGGTTACAACAGAAAAAGGATATATTTATAAAATTGAGATAGGTAATGTGTAAGGGGTAAATCATGGAAAATGCAGTAGATGCCTTAAAAATTGCATTTGCAGTATTTGTATTTGTGATTGCACTTTCAATGACATTAATGCTAGTATCAGAAGCAAAAGCCACATCAGATACAATTCTTTATTATAGTGATGAAACAAATTTTTATCATAATTTGAATTCATCAACAAGTAATAGAGTAGTAGGATTATCTGAGGTAATATCTATGTTGTATAGATGCTTTACAGAATCTATATGTGTTACAGTAGATTTAGGTAGCGGAAATGTAACTGAATTTAATCCAGCAACAGGTGATTATGCAAATAGAAAAGCATTTGAAGATAAACTTGCTACATATATAGAAAATAATTTATTAAGCTACGAAGGAGCAGAGTTTACAGAAGAATTTGTAGAAGTTCCTGTAACTGGAATATATAGTACAGGTAGTGATGGAACAGAAATTGTAATAGAAAATGGAACTAAAAGAATATATGTTACATATAAATTACAACAACCATAACCTGCATAAAAATAATAATAAAAATTGGAGAATCAATTAAAAATTAAATAATTGATTCTCCAAAGAAAAAATCTTAAACGGAGGAAAACACATGAGTGATACGTTAATAACCATAATAGCAATATTTTTAATAGCAATGGTATTATTAATTCCAATAATGTTAATGGCAGAAAGAAATGATGATATTTCACAAAGCGTTGTACAAACAGAACTTTCTGCAATGGTAGATGAAGCAGCAGCAGCAGGTGAAATCACGCCACAAAATGTTGAAGATTTTCAAGCCAAAATTGCTTCTACTGGAACAGGAGTATATAGTTTACAAATAGAAGTACAGCATTTGGATGAAAATCCTGGAAAAAAACAAGATGAAGAAGATACACCAGGAATTGCTAAACGTTATTCTACATATGATCCTTTAGTAAAAATGTATCCAGATGGTGGAACTCCTCAACCTTATAAATTAAAAAAAGGTGATATTATAGTTGCAACAGTAAAAAATGAAGGAAAAACATTAGGTCAAACATTTAGAACAGTCTTTTATAAAGTAACAGGTAAGGGAACATACCAAATTTATGCAACAGCTTCTGCTATGGTAGTAAATAGTGGTAAATAAAAGTAGAATTATAACATGAAGTGAGAGGTGATATGGAATATGCTATTTATTGATGTACTCCATTTCACGTCTCACTTTAATTATTTAAAATATAAAGATATTAGATAAATCAATTATCCTTATAAATATAATACTTAATAAAAATGCGAGGTGAAAAATAAAAAATGAAATTGGCAAATTTAACTGTAATATTTATAATTATAGCAATTCCAATTATATTAATGGTTTCATTTTACTTGTCATTGCAAATAGACACCTTAAATATGCAAGCTTCATATAATACTAAATTATTAGAATCTTCAAAAGACGCAATAGAAGCATTTGAAATGACTACAGTAGAATTAAATGAAGAAAATTCGGAAATTTCAGATGTAAAACGAAAAAATGTATTGGCTTCTATAAATACATTTATTTCATCTTTTGCAAATAACTTAGGAATAGGAGGAACTAGCACAGAATACATGCTTGCATATATCCCAGCAGTTGCATATACACTATATGATGGATACTATATTTATTCACCAGCAGAAACAAAAGAGACAATAAAAAATCCAGATAATGTTACAGTTTTTATGACGGCTAGCTTAATTAAAGAAAGTAAAAATACTGGCAAATTAACTGGACCATTTGAAATAGATGAGAGCAAGGAAAATAAAGCTATAAACACAGATACTAATGAAATTGTAGAGGGAAAAATATTATATAAACCAAAAGAAGGGGCTACACCAGATGGAACATATGATGGTTTTGCATTTACATTAAATCCAGATGATGCAGCAACCACAAATTCAGATGAACAGCATATATTAAAACCATTTATACCATATTCTTCAAGGTATAAAAAAGGAAACATAGATGTAACTATAAATTATACATTAGACAATTTTATAAAAATTTATGGAAAAATAGGAGCTAACTATCAAAATAAATCTGGATACTTAATAAATACTGATAAGGTAAAAGATATTAAATCTAATAGTGCTGAGAATATAAAAGTAGAAGTAAGTGGACCTAAAGATGAAAATATAACAGTAGAAATACAACCAGAAAACTTAAGTGAAAAAGTGTATTATAAATCACTTACTGAACCAGGAACATTTGATTATGTTTATACTACAGACAAAACCAAAGTGTATTTTGATGATAGCGGAAACACTTTTCAGGTAAATGATAGTAAAGAAAGAATAGATTTAACTAATTTAGAGGTAAAGTATAAAGAATTGGTTATAAAAACTGGCTCTGACGAAACAGAATATACAAAAATTTATCAAGCGCTAGAAGATGGAAACCCAATAGACGGTTCAACAATCGAAACAGTAGAAAAAGGGAATTGGTATTATGGAGAAGAAACAGCAGTGGGAAATATAAAAATAACAGGGACTGCTTCATACTATGGATTATCTAATAATATTAAATTAGATTATAGTGCAAGAAACTATTATATAGAATCATATGTTTTTTCAAAATGGGTAGAAGAAAATTTAGGCGCAATAAAAGCAGAAAATATGGAAGTTATTAACGGAACACAAACTGCAACAGTAAATGGACAAGAATTTCAAAGTAATTTATATACAGTAACAGGAGAAATATTTAATTTAGAAGGAATAGAAAATGAAAATTCTGTTTTTAATAAGCATAAAAGAGAAATTATAAAGCGGAACAATAATTAGTAATTTAAATCAAGCAATTACTAGTTATAGCCGTAAAAGTGACATAGGAAATTTCCAATTACCAGTATTAACAGAATCAGATTGGGATCAAATACTATCTAATGTATCAATAATTGCTTTTGCTCAAAACATACCAATAGGAACTAAATATTTTAACAATTATGCAATAGCAACAAGTACTTCAAACAAGGAATTTGTAGATCCTAATGAAATATATGTAAGCACAAATCGAGACACAAGATATTATCATTTACCATATTGTGATAAATATGTAGTAGATGACACAGCAGTAGGATATAAAAGCATAGATTATGTAATAAGAGATTATAAAATTGGTGAACCAGAAGAAACTAAGTATTATTATAAACATGAAGATACCAGTAAAGAAGCTTGTTATTATTGCCTAGTACAAAGGTCATTATATGAAAACGGTGAAGATGAGAATGACGAGATCATAAAAGCAAAACAAACAGTTTATGAAAAAGCTCTTGCAAGAGAAAGATATAATATAAACGAAAGTGTTTTGCCAGACTAAATTATGGTAAAAGTACTAAAACCAAAGAATTTATAAAATAGATTCATGTAAAATAAAATTAGTAATTTGAAATAGAGAATATTATTTATATTTAGAAGTTTATATAAGGAGAGGACGACCAATGGTCGTCCTTACATTTCCTTTTACATTTTAATCTTGGTCCGAACACTAATAAAAAATGTAAAAAAATGTAAATAAAACTATTGACTTTAAAATTTATAAATGATAAACTTTAAAAAATAAAAATAGAAAGAGGGTGAAAAATGTGAGAAAAAGTTTTAAAAAAATGTTGTTAGAAAAACTAGATGGAATAGAAATAAAATTAGATAGAGTAGAGACAAGACTAGATAGAGTAGAGTCAAGGTTAGACAAAGTAGAAACAGAGCTAAGAGAAGTAATACCAGAAATGCAAAAAAGAATAGCGGCAACAGACGAAAAAGTTACAGAAATGCAAAAAGCAATAATAGTAACAGACGAAAAAGTTACAGAAATGCAAAAAGCAATAATAGTAACAGACGAAAAAGTTACAGAAATGCAAAAAGCAATAATAGCAACAGACGAAAAAGTTACAGAAATGCAAAAAGCAATAATAGTAACAGACGAAAAAGTTACAGAAATGCAAAAAGC
>CALXVD010000005.1 GCA_944391865.1 uncultured Clostridia bacterium | reverse complement strand
TTTCTATTTTTATACATCTAGGGTGAAATATTCGTTTCTAAACTTTTAAGGTGATTTTATCATAAATTAAATACACCGTCACTAAGTTCGTAATTGAAATTTTATGTAAAATATGATACAATATTTAAGTTACTGGGAGGTCAGCAGTAATAATACAATATTTGGTATTGTAATACCGAAAGGAGAAATCTTCATGTTAAAAAACAACCGTGCTATTATTATTCACGGAGGCGGACTTGTAGACTGCTCAAAACAAGTTTTGATGCGGCTTGCGGAGGAGTTTAGCGAAATCTGTAACAAAGTTTTTATTGGCTATTTCTCTTTTGAAAGTCTTTACAAGAAGGAATATTGGGACGAATATAATCTTGATCTTGTCCAGAAAGTAAAGAACAAAAGAGGAACTTGGTTTGGGACTTGCAGAGAAATTTTTCTCGAAGGTGAGAAACTTGAAAAAGCTATCACACTTCTCAAATCAGAAGGGGTAAACATTATAGTAGTTTGTGGAGGAGATGGATCTTCCAGACAGGTTGCGGAAATGCACGAAGCATTTGAAAATGAAGGAATTCACATTGTTTTCCCAATGCCACTTACAATTGATGGCATAAATGGGGGCGCTTCAATAGGCATTGAGCAGGCTGTTAGAGAGAGCATTCGCCAGATTGAAAACATGGCGGCTACTTCTCTACAAACGAAGGACAACGAAAAGTTTGGTGTTCTTTGTGCGGAACTGCAAGGAAGAAATCGTGATGATATCACATTTGAAACGCTGAATGCTTTTAAAAATGCAGGACGTGTTGCAGATTTTGATCTTAGCGATTTGTTCGTGGTAGTAGTTCCTACCACCATGGAAACTGATGAGGAAAAGCTGTTTAAAGCAATAAATTCATCAGAAAATAGGACTTTAGTTCTCTTAAGTGAAGGTGCTAAAATTAAAATTGCTGACATTAAGAAAAATGTTAGCAGGAAAATTCGAACACTAGTAGTTGGTCACCAATCTCAGTCTAATAACCAAACTACCGATGTAGATATTGATTTTATCGATAGTTGGATAGCAAATGCAATGTGGCTTATCAAATCACATTTGGGGAAGTCAATTTGCATTGTTTGGGACAAAGATGATGACTACTATCATGCAGAATCAATTGATTATTATGCAAGCAAAAACCCAAGAAATGGTCAAAAATGTGCTTTGACAGACAAGCAAGAAAAAGTTCTAAAAGAATATGTAATTGCATGAAGAAAGAGGTGTGTAAGGAGTGTAGGTTTATACTCCTTGCACGCTTTTTTTGTATAAAAAATCTTTAATCTGGCAAAAATATGTACAAATTACATATTGAGGTGAAAAAGTTTTGAACAAATATAGATATTTAAATATAAAAGGAACAGTATTAGATGACTATCAATTACAAAATTATATGGAAAAAGTTGCAAGTAATCATGAAATAAAAAAGAATTCTGAAAAGTGGTCATTTCCAATATCTAGGTTAAAAGAAAATTTTAAATTTATACAAAAAACATACGAAATATTAAATGAACATACAAAATTAGGTATAGATATATATCCTGCAGGAGAATGGTTATTAGATAATTTTTATATAGTAGAAGAAGCATATAAGACAGTATGCTTAGAAATGACTATAAAGAAATATAAAGAATTTCCTGCAATTTCTAATGGTATTTATAAAGGATATAGTAGAATTTATGTTTTAGCATCAGAAATAGTTGCATATACAGATAATAAAATTAATGATGAGATATTAAATCTAGCAATAACAGCTTACCAAAAAAGAAAGCTACTTACCATGGAGGAAATTTGGAATCTATGGATTTTTTTAGATATTGCAATAATAGAAAATATAAGAAGTATTTGTGAAAAAATTTATTCTGCTGAGCTTCAAAAATATAAAGTAGAAAATATTATAGAAAGATTAATTGAAAAAAAGGATAATAGAAAATTAAAATTTAAAAATATAAAAGTAGAAAACAGAAAAAATATAACTTATAAAGAAATAAAGTATCCATTTATAGAATATATGTCTTATAAACTAAAAAAATATGGAAAACAGGGAGTTCCGTATTTAGAAATTTTAGAAGAACAAGTTAATAAAATGGGAATGAGCGTATCAGAAGTTATAAAAAAAGAGCATTATGACATAGCTATTTCTAAAGTTTCGCTTGGAAATTGTATAACAAGTTTAAAAGAAATATTAAGAGTTAATTTTTTAAGTTTATTTGAACAGATAAATGGAGTAGAAGATATTTTAAAAAAAGATCCTGCAAAAGTGTATTCTAAAATGGATTATAAAACTAAAGAATATTATAGAAATGAAATTAAGAAAATATCCGAAAAAACTAAAATATCTGAAATTTATATCGCAAAAAAATTAGTTGAACTTGCAAACAAAAATGTAAGAGAAGAAAATTTAGAAAACCATAAAAAAACTCATATTGGGTATTACTTAATATCAGAAGGAAAAAATGAACTTTTAAGTAGCTTGGGCGTAAAAACTAAAAAAAATGTGTTAAATAATGTAAAAGCAAAAAAATATATTTTTTCTATATATACTATTACTGTTTTATTAAGTGTATTAATAGCAATTTATTATTATTTTTATACCAATAGCATAATAATTTCATTAATTACATTTGCTTTTTTATTTATTCCAGTTTCAGAAATAGTAGTACAACTTGCAAATTATATATTAAATAAAATTGTAAAACCTACATTAATACCAAAATTAGATTTTATTTGTGGCATACCAAAAGAAAATGCAACATTTGTTGTAATACCAACTATTATAAGTAGCAAAGAAAAAGTACGAGAACTAATGAGAAAACTAGAAGTATATTATTTAGCCAATAAAAGCAAAAATTTGTACTTTGCACTTCTTGGAGACTGTACATCTAGCAAAAATGAGAACGAAGATTTTGACGAGGAAGTAATAGAAGCGGGAATAAAAGAAACAGAAAAACTAAACTTAAAATATAATAATGAAAATTCAGAAAATGATTTTCCAAAATTTAATTTTTTATATAGAAAAAGAGTATGGAATCCAAAAGAAGAATGCTATTTGGGTTGGGAAAGAAAAAGAGGATTACTTTGCGAGTTTAATGAATTTTTAATTGACAAAAATAATAAATTTAGAGCAAATACAATGATAGATAAAAACATTCCAGAAATAAAATATGTGATTACATTAGATAGCGATACAAACTTGGTTTTAGAATCTGGGCTAGAACTAGTAGGCGCAATGGCACACATATTAAATGAACCAATTATAGACAAAGAAAAAAATGTCGTAATATCTGGTCACGGAATAATACAACCGCGAATAGGAATAGATTTAAATTCTAGTAGAAAGAGTATATTTACAAAAATATATTCAGGACTTGGAGGAACAGATTCATATACAAACGCAATATCAGACACATATCAAGATAACTTTGATGAAGGTATATTTACGGGAAAAGGTATATACAATTTAAAAATTTTTGATAAAATTTTACGCAGCGAAATTCCAGAAAATACTGTCTTAAGCCATGATTTGTTAGAGGGATGTTATTTAAGATGTGGGCTTGCAACAGACATACTTTTATTAGACGAAACACCAAGTAAATATAATAGCTATATATTGAGAGCAGCAAGATGGGTAAGAGGAGACTGGCAAATATATTCTTGGCTAAAAAATAAAATAAAAACAAAAGAAGTAAGGCAAAAAGAAAATCCACTAAATACTCTTTCAAAATATAAAATATTTGACAATTTAAGAAGAAGCTTAGTTCCAATTATAGCTTTTATGGGAATAATTTTATCAGTTTTTTTAAAATTATTTTTTAATTTTAAAATATGGGGAATTGTAACAATATGTTTAGTTTCAATAGCTTTTTCTGCTATATTGGATATACTAAATTTTATAATTTTTAAAGAAGGAAAAGATTCAAGATTTATATATGCACATAAGAGTTTAGTTTCAAATATTAGCTCAATAAAAGCAAGCATATTAAGAGGATTTTTAGAAATAAGCTTTTTGCCACACAAGATGTATATAAATTTAAGTTCTATAATAAAAACAATTTACAGGATAAAAGTAAGCAAAATGCATTTATTAGAATGGGTAACAGCAGAAGAAGCAGAAAGAAATGCAAAAACTGATTTGATTTCTTATTATAAATTAATGTATGCAAATATAGTGTTTGGAAGTTTATTTTTTGCATTTGGTGTAATTGCAAACAGTTTATTATATATATTTGCAGGACTAATTTGGCTTGCTGGACCTATGCTTGCTTGGTATATAAGTAGAGATATAAAAAAAATAAAACCAATAGAACAGGTTTCTAATAAAGATAAGCAGTATATTAGCGATGTTGGCAAAAAAATATGGCAATACTTTAAAGATAATATTAATGAAGAAAATAATTTTTTACCACCAGATAATTATCAAGAAGATAGAAAAAATAAAATTGTAGCAAGAACATCTCCTACAAATATCGGGCTTGCAATGCTTGCGGTTATATCTGCCTACGATTTAAAGTATATAGAACTAGAAGAAGCAATAAATACTTTAAACAAAATGATAGCAACAATATCAAAATTGCAAAAATGGAATGGACACTTATATAATTGGTATAATACAAACACTTTAGAGCCATTAATACCAAGATATATATCAACAGTAGACAATGGAAATTTCATTGGATATTTGTATACAATAAAACAATTCTTAATAACAGTATTACAGAATAAAATTATAGGAGCAGATGAGGACTCTGTATATGCACAAATACAACAAATGATTAACATTATAGACAATATAATAGAAAATACAGATTTTTCTGTATTATATAATTCTAAAAAGCGCTTGTTTTCAATAGGCTTTGATGTTGAACAAAATAAACTTACAAACTCATATTATGACTTATTAGCATCAGAAGCAAGGCAAGCAAGTTTAATTGCAATTGCAAAAAAAGATGTACCTGCAAAACATTGGAACAGTCTAAGCAGAACTTTAACAAGTTTAAAAAAATGTAAAGGGCTTATATCATGGTCTGGAACTGCATTTGAGTATTTAATGCCAAATATTAATATAGAGCAATATGAAGGAAGCCTTTTAGATGAATCTTGTAGATTTTTAATTATGAGTCAGATGGAATATGCAAAAGAACTAGGAATTCCGTGGGGGATATCGGAAGCGGCATTTAACCTAAAAGATTTTAATAATAACTATCAATACAAATCTTTTGGGGTGCCATGGCTTGGACTAAAAAGAGGATTAGAAGACGATATGGTTGTATCGCCATATTCTGTATTTTTAAGTTTAAATTATGTTCCAAAAGAAGCAATAGAAAATCTAAAAATTTTAGAAAAAGAAAATATGTATGATAAATACGGATTTTATGAATCAATAGATTATACAATTTCTAGATTAAAATATGGAAAAAAATTTGAACCAGTAAAAACATATATGGCACACCATCAAGCTTTAAGTTTGCTTTCTATTAACAATTTTATTAATAATAATATATTAGTAAAAAGATTTATGAACAACCCAGAAATGCAAGCAATAGATATTTTACTTCAAGAAAGAACCCCTGAAAAAGCAATTATAACTAAAGAAAAGAAAGAAAAAGTAGAAAAGGTAAAGCCAAAAGACTATCAAAATTATATAGAAAGTAATTATACAAAAATCCAGAGCAAATTAAATATAGCAAATACAATATCAAATGGTAGCTATACAGTATGTGTAAAGCAAAATGGCGAAGGATTTAGTAAATATAATAATATATTAATAAATAGGTTTAAAGAGACAGCTGATTATAAGCAGGGAATATTATTTTATATAAAAAATGTTTCAAATAAAAGAATATGGGTTAATACTCCAATTGACCAAACAAATAGAGGAGATAAATTTAATATAAATTTTGCACCAGAGAGAGATGAATTTGTAAGAACAGATGCCAATATAGAAACAACAACAAAAATTACTGTTTCTCCTGATGATTCATTAGAAATAAGAAGATTAGAACTAAAAAACAATGGTATGCAGGAAGAAACTTTAGAGATAACAAACTTCTTTGAACCAGTTATTTCTAAGGCTGCTCAGGACTATGCACACATGGCTTTTAATAATTTGTTTTTAACATATCAGTTTTTAGAAAATGAAAATATATTAGTAAAACGAAAAAAGAGGGGCAAAGATGAAAAAGATATATATTTAGGAGCTTGTTTGTATACAGAATCAGATACAATAGGTGAATTTGAATTCGAAATAGATAAAGAAAAATTTTTAGGTAAAAAACAAAATCTAATACCAGAGATGGTAAAAGACTCGAAACCTTATTCTAAAAATATTGGACTAGTTACAGAAAGCTGTCTTGCAATGAAAAGAACAATAAAAGTTATGCCAGGAGAAACTGTAACAATAGATTTACTGATTTGTGTAGAATATGAAAAAAATAAGGTTATAGAATTATTAGAAAAATATAAAAACACAAAAATTGTTAATAAAACATTTGAACTTGCAAAAGCAAAAATACAAGCTGAGTCAATTTATTTAGGATTAAAAGGAACAGATATAGAGAAATATCAAAAATTACTTTCATATATAATATTTAATAACCCACTAAAGAAATTCGATTTAAATAGTCTGCCAGAACGAATTTACTCTCAAAGCAAACTATGGAAGTACGGAATTTCTGGAGATATTCCAATTTTACTAGTAAAAATAGAAGACTTAAATGATATTTATGTAATACAAGATATTTTAAAAGCATATGAGTTTTTCAAAAGTAAGAATATAAGAATTGATTTAGTAATATTAAATGAAGAAGAAAACTCATATGACCAATATGTAAATTATGAAATAGAAAACGCAATATTAAATAGACAAATGGAATATTTAAAAAACATAGCAGGTGGAATATTTGTTATAAATTCTAATCAAATAGAAAAAGAAGATAGAGAACTTTTAGAGTTCAAATCAAGCATAATAATTGATGCAAAAAAAGGAGATATAAAAACACAAATTGAAGATTTAGAAGAAGAATATTTAAAAAGCTTAAAAAATATAGGAATAGATTCAAAATTAGAGTACCCTGTTTTAGAAGAAGAAATTTATTCTAATAATATAGATATGAGTACTTTAAAATATTATAACGAATACGGAGGTTTTTCAGAAGACGGCTTAGAATATGTGATAAAACAAGATGGGCAAAATAAGTTACCAACAGTATGGAGTATGATACTTGCAAACGAGAATTTTGGAACATTAGTTACACAAAATTTAGGTGGATTCACATGGCATAAAAATAGTAGGCTAAATAGGTTATCTAGTTGGAATAATAGCCCTACATCTGATATTCCATCAGAAATTATCTATTTAAAAGACTGTAAAACGGGTAAAAAGTGGTCTTTATCTGACAATTTAAATGATGATAGTACAGAAAGCTTTGTAACATATGGATTTGGATATGTTAAATATAAATCAACTAAAAGCAATATTATACAAGAATTAAGTATTTTTGTTCCTAGAAAAGATAATATAAAAATTAATATATTAAAACTTAAAAATTTAGAGGCAAATAAAAGAACTTTAAAAATTTTATATTATATAAAACCTGTTTTAGGAGAAGACGAAATAAAAACAAATGGATATATAAAACTAAAAAGGGATAAAAATATAATAATAGTAAACAACTTATATAAAGATAGTTTTAAGAAAAATGTTGCATTTGTAAGTAGTAGTGAAGATATAAAATCATATACTGGTAACAAAGATTTTTTTATAGGAGATGGTAGCATCCAAAATCCAGAAGCATTAGATAAAGTAAGTCTTGATAACTCTTCTGGGCTTGGACAAAACTCTTGTATTGCAATTGAGTTAGAAATAGAATTAGAAAGCTACGAAGATAAAGAAATAATATTACAATTTGGAGAGGAAGAAACTCAGTTAGATGCAAAAGACGTTTCATATAGATATTCTAAAATTTCAAATTGTGTACAGGAATTAAATAAAGTAAAAAATTATTGGTATGAATTACTAAATAAGACTCAAGTAAAAACACCTTTGGAATCATTAAACTTAATTATAAATAATTGGGCTAAATATCAAACAATAGTATCAAGGCTTTGGGCAAAAAGCGGATATTATCAATCTGGCGGAGCAATTGGATTTAGGGATCAGCTGCAAGATACTATAGGATTAAAATATGTAGATATAGATTTTATGAAAAAGCAGATATTAATTGCAAGTAGACATCAGTTTATAGAAGGAGATGTAGAACATTGGTGGCATGAAGATACAAATAGAGGTATTAGAACTAGGTTTTCTGATGATTTATTATGGCTCTGCTATGTAGTTTATGAGTATATAAGTTATACAGGAGATTATAGTATATTAGATGAAAAAGAGCCTTATGTAATGGGTGAACTATTACCAAACGGTGTAGATGAAAGATACGATGTATATTTAGAATCTCAAGTAAAAGAAGATATATATACTCATTGCATACGAGCAATAGATAGAAGTTTAAATTTTGGAGAACACGGACTTCCTAAAATTGGTTCAGGAGATTGGAATGATGGATTAAATACAGTTGGAAACAAACAAAAAGGAGAAAGTGTTTGGCTTGGATTTTTTATATACAATATTCTAGAGAAATTTATTCCTATTTGCGAAAAGAGAAACGATTTTTCAAGAGCAGAAGAGTATAGAGTAAAAAAAGAAAATTTAAAAAAGGCACTAAATACAGCAGGCTGGGATGGCAGATGGTTTAAAAGAGCATATATGGACAACAGAGAACCGCTTCGGAAGTATCGAAAATGAGGAATGTAGAATAGACAGTATATCTCAGAGTTGGGGAGTGATTTCAGGTGCAGCAGATAACGATAAAAAATATATATCAATGCAGAGCTTAGAAAACCATTTAATAGATACTGAAAACGGGATAATTAAATTATTAGACCCGCCATTTAACAAAACAAAATTAGAGCCTGGATATATAAAGGCATATTTGCCAGGAGTAAGAGAAAACGGGGGACAATATACACACGCTGCAATGTGGGCAATAATGGCATATAGCAAACTAGGCTTTGGAGATAAAGCAGTAGAATATTATAGAATGGTAAACCCTATTGAACATTCTAGAACAAAAGACGCTGCAAGAAAATACAAAGTAGAGCCATATGTAATAGCAGCAGATGTATATGGAGCAAATAATCTTCAAGGAAGAGGAGGTTGGACTTGGTACACAGGTTCAAGTAGTTGGTTTTGTAAGGTAGGACTAGAAGATATACTAGGCTTAAAAGTAAAAGAAAGTATGCTGAGCATTAACCCTTGTATATCCAGCAAATGGGAAGAATATAGCATAAGATATAGGTACAAAACTAGTATATATAATATAAAAGTAAAAAATCCAAATGGAAAATGCACAGGGGAAAATCAAAAATTTTACTTTAATGGGCGAGAAATAGAAGAAAAGCAAATAAAACTAGAAGACAACGGAGCGATAAACGAAATAGAGGTAATATTATAAGAATGACATTTTGCCTACAAATTGTAGTTTTCATGATTAAATAAAAATTTTACTTCGAGCAAAAAGGAGAAAACAAAAAATTCAAGCTGAATTTTTTCGTTTGTCTAAACCCCTTTAGTAAGTAAGACTAAAAAATCATCAAAAAACTTAACGACATGAAGTTATGCAGTTTTTAAGAGAAAAATATGTATAAAAATAAGATATTTAAAAAATCACGACAGGAATAGCAAAAACACTTGATTTTTCAAGTGTTTTTGTGGATTTTTTAACTCGAATTTGATATAATGTAATTGCTAAAAAACAAAATCAAAGGAGTTGAAAAATCTATGAATAATATATCACAAATTTCAATATTTGACTATACTGAAATTGAAAATTTAGGAGATTTTGGAAAAGACTGTGCAGTAGACGGAAAATATTTAGATTCATATGGAAATCAATTTTACGAGAATAAGGCAAATGATGATAGAGGAGAACATGAAGCAACAAGCTCATGTAAAACATATTACATGAAAGATGGAACAACAAAAAAGAATGGCATTATGAATATAGAGCCCATATCATATATGATGCAAAATATGGATTACCAATAAAAAGTAAAGTAACGCCAGCAAGTAATTCAGAACAAGTAGAATTGGATAATATGATAAAAGAAATGGACAGAGATGAAGAAAGATACATCGGATAAAATGAATAATCTAATGGGAGATGCAGGATATGACAAATAAAACAATAGTCTACGATATACTAGATATAAAAGAGAAAAAAGATATACAGAATACCATTAGAAACAGACTATAGAATATATACACCAGTAGCAAGAGATAGTAAGAAATTCAAGGCAAAATATAAAATGAGAACAGAAATAGAAAGGCTAAATGGAAGAATTGACAGAGATTACATGTTCAATGATCACTTTATATGAGGAAAACTGCAGAAGATTCAATATTAAAGATGGAAAGATAAGGAAATGAACACTTAAAAAATGGCACAAACGAAAAAATTCGTTTTGAATAATTTCGTTAGCTTAAAAAGCATAAATCCGTAGGTATAAAAATTGTAATAAAAATGTAACGACACGAAGTTAAGCCATTTACATGGGTTAATAAGTATAAAAAACAAGATAAATAAAAAAATACGACAAAAACACAAAAGTGCTTGATTTTTCAAGCACTTTTAGTGTTTTTTTCACTCTAATTTGATATAATTTACTTGAACAAAAAACATAACAAAAGGAGTGAAAAATCTATGAATAATATATCACAAATTTCAATATTTGAATATAGGGAAATTGAAAATTTAGGAGATTTAGAAAGATTAAAAATATTTTTTGAAAATATAGATGATGATAGATTATGTGAAAAGCTTGAAAAACTAAGGAAAAATGGACGAAACGATTATCCAGTAAGGACAATGTTAAATTTAATTTATGCAATGAAAATATTTGGACACAGAAGTGTAGAATCATTTAGAAGAGAACTAAGTAGAAATTCACAATTAAGAATAGCTTGTGGCTTAAGTGAAGGAAAATATAAATATTGTGGAGATAGAAAACATTTAGTGCCACCAGCTAGAGTATTTACAGGTTTTTTTAATAAACTAAAAAACTGTAAAGAAGAAATTGAAGAAATATTTGAAGGGCTAGTAAATTTTATGTATGAAAATTTAGAAGGCTTTGGAGAAGATTGTGCAATAGATGGGAAGTTTTTAGATACATACGCTAGTAAAAATAATACAAATAAATGCAATGATAATAGAGCAGAACATGAAGCCACATTTTCATGTAAGACATATGAAATGAAAGATGGAAGCAAAAAACAAGAGTGGCATTATGGATATAGAGCGCATATAATATGTGATGCAAAATATGGATTACCAATAAAAAGTAAAGTAACACCAGCAAACAATTCTGAACAAACGGAATTAGATAATTTGTTAAAGGAAATGAAAAATAATGATAAAGAACAATATAAATTAGAAAAAATGAAAAACCTAATGGGAGATGCTGGATATGATAATGGTTCAAGGAATAAACATATAAAAGATGAATATGATATAAATCCAATAATAGATATAATCCATAGATGGGGAAAAGAAGAGAAATATAGAGAAATAGAAAATCAACCTATAGCCTATACTGAAGAAGGCGAAGTATTTTACATAGTAGACTTAAACAATTATGAAAAAATGAAATATTTAGGATATGATAAAGAAAATAATGCTTTGAGATATACAAGATATAGCACAGGAAAGAAAATATATAGAATACCATTAGGAACAGACTATAGAATATTTACACCAGTAGCAAGAGATAGTAAAAAATTTAAAAAGAAATATAAAATGAGAACAGAGATAGAGAGATTAAATGGAAGAATAGATAGAGACTACATGTTTAATGACCATTTCATAAGAGGACAAAAGAAAATGGAACTAATGTTAAATCTAACATTTATAGTAATGTTAACAAGAGCAAAAGGACATATAAAAAATAAACAAGACAATATACGAAGCTTAGTTGCGTAAATAAAAATAAAAAATGCATGAGGTTGTAATAGGATTATTGCGCCTTTTTTCTTTTGATTCAAAATGTTAAATTAAAATATTCAAAACTGCAGAAAGATTCAATATTAAAGATGGAAAGATAAGGAAATGAACACTTAAAAAATGGCACAAACGAAAAAATTCAAGTTTACAAAATTTGCAAAATGCAAGAAAATGTGGTATTATTAATATAATGGCAATAGCCATGTTGAAACCGTTAAGGAGGTATAAACTATGAAACGGTATGAAAAATTTGTGCTTGAGGCAGAAAAGGGTATAACCTTTGAAGTCTCAGAGGGAACAAGAGGAGAGTTAATTATCAGAGCTCTGAACATTGCTACAGCCAATGTCTACTCTACAAACTATGTAAATCCTCCAATTCCAGAAGGATATAAGCATGTCTGTGGAGAATGGAACAATGGATTTGTAATTGAAAGATGTTCTGATGGAAGCCAGTTTGTATGGATTCCTGTTGGAAGTCTCGACTCTAATGGAACACTTGATGGAGAACATTTTTCGGAGAAATTCGGCAGACGAAATTACATGAACGATGAATTTTCGGATGATGAATTCAATGAAGCTTTAAATGGTGAACTGCTTGAACAACTTGAAAGTGTCAAAAAATATGGGGGATTTTATATTTCTCGTTATAACATTTCCAAGAGTTCAGCAGGAAAACCGCAGTCGGTAAAAGGAGTTATGCCGTGGGTAAACATCAATTTTGATGATGCCAAGAAGATTGCATCCACTATCGAAGACAATGAAGCAGTTAAAAGTCATCTGACTTTTGGTGCAGAATATGATTCGGTATTGGAATGGTTTATCAAAACGGAAGTTAAAACTCTTGCCGAAATTGCAGAGGACTCTACTGAATGGGGCAATCATTGGAATACAGAGAATTCTCCGAGGGAAGTAGTTGAAACAGGAAGCAGAGAAGAATGGTGTGCTAATAACATCTACGACTTTGCAGGTAATGTGTATGAATGGACACAAGAACAGAACGAAAGTTCGTATCGTGTTATCCGTGGTGGCTATTACTGCGATTATGGATTCAGTAATCCTGTCGCCTATCGCTATTACAACCTTCCGTTTAACAACTATCCGTTTAACAACTATGACGACACTGGTTTTCGTGTCACGCTTTATATTAAGTAGCACTGACCACTGTAAAATTCTTTAATTGTATCCAAGCACAGACAGAGGGAGAGAACTTTGAAATTTCAGAGTTCCTCCTTCTTTTTTATATATTTTTTAATAGGAGTTGATATAAAGATGGAGAAAAGCAAAGATAACAGATTTGTAATAATAGTGAAAATAGAAAAATATATTGAATATATGCTTACAATATTACTTAAACTTCCAAGAACAGAAAAATTTAGTATAGGAACAGAAGTAAAAACAAGTATGTATGAAATGATGAAGAATATTCTTTTCGCAAGTAAAATAGATAAGAGTAAAAGATTACCAATATATAACATTGTTGATAGTAATATATATTATCAAAGAATTTGTATAAGAATCATGTATAATCAAAAATGGATAGAGGAAAAGAAATACAAACATAGCAACGAGTTACTAGCTGAAATCGGAAAAATTTTAGGAGGACTTATTAAATCTCTGGAGGTGAAGAAATATGCCTAAAACAATTAAAAATATATATGATAATTCAGTATCGTTTGAAAATTTACTAAAAGCACATAAAAAAGCAAGATGTGGAAAAAGAGAAAAGAAAAAAATAATATTGTTTGAGTTAAAACTAGAACAAGAATTATTAGAATTAGAGAAAAAAATAAAAAATGGTACGTACAAACATGGTGGTTACACAAAATTTAAAATATATGAGCCAAAAGAAAGAATAATTATGGCATCAGAATATAAGGATAGAGTAGTACATAGGTGGTATGTCGAAAAATTTATAAAGCCATACTTTGTACCACAATTTATGGCGACATCATATGCTGGAATAGAAGGAAGAGGAATGCATAAAGCATCTAAAGATGTTCAAAATGCAATGAGAAGTGCAAAATCTAAATGGAAGAATTATTACATATTAAAAATGGATGTTACAAAGTATTTTCAAAATATAGACAAAAGAATACTTTGGGAAATATTAAAAAGAAAAATGAAGGATAAAAAGTTACTATGGTTAACTAGAGAAATTTTATTATCTACAGAAGGCATGGTAGGACTACCTTTAGGTAATTATACATCTCAAATGTTTGCTAATATATATTTAAATGAATTAGATCAGTATGTTAAACACAAATTAAAGTGCAAATATTATTACAGATATATGGATGATATGGTTATAATGTGTAAGAATAAAGAAATTGCAAAAGATATTTTAAATAATATAACAAAATTTTTAAAAGAAAATTTAAAGTTAACTCTAAACTCAAAAACAAGAATTTTTAAAGATATACAGGGAGTTAATTTTTGTGGATATAAGATTAATGAAAAAAGACTAAAAATAAGGCATACAAGTAAATGCAGAATGAAAAGAAAGCTAAAAAGATATACAAAACAATTAAAGGAAGGAAAAATAACATTACCTGAAATACAAAGAAGTATAGCAGGTTGGCTAGGCTATGTTAAACATGCAGATTCTTATAATTTAAGAAAAAGTATGTTTTATATAGAGGGATAGACTTTAAAAAGGCATTCGTATCGTGTTATTCGCGGTGGCAATTACAACAATAATGGAAACAATTATCCTGTCGCCTATCGCAATTACAACAATCCTAATAACAACTATAACAACACTGGTTTTCGTGCCACGCTCTAATATTAAGTCAGATTATATATTTTATGGAATATATACAGTATAGGTATTAGATATTAAAGGAAGTCTATTCCTTCTTAAAAGTAATTTTAAGTAAATATGAATTATAAAAGTATATGTATTAGTAAATTGAAAAATTGAATATATGTATACTTTTCTATTTCCAATACAAATCACTTAATTTCTTCAATTCTATTTTAAAATCTTCTATTTGTTCATTAGTATAAGTATCTCTTAATTCTCTAGCTTTTTCAGACCATTCTTTGAATTGTTTTTCTTTAAATTCTTTCGTATGATTATAGTGTAAACCATGCATTCTTTTATATTCTCTGTTGTATTCCTTTAAAATTGAACTATTTTGAACTTTTTCTTTTTGTTTATAAATAGCTCCAATTTCTTTACAAGTTTTTCCAGTATCTAAATATAAGTTATTGCAATATTTTTGGTCATTTCTTCCTTTTTGATTTGGATTTTTACTACTGGTTACAGGAATAAATAATTTTCCACAATTTTCACATTTATTGATAGTAAAATTATTTTGAATTACTTTAAATAACTCAAATCTAATTTGTTCTTCAGTATTTTCCAATTCATAGACTTCTTCTACTGCCATATGCTTTTCTTTTATTAATTTAACTACATCCTCTACATCTAATCTTCTTTCTTGTAGTGATAACTCTTTATCACATACATATTTTGTTTTAAATTTAGTATCTAAAAAAATTGCATGTGCTGGATTAGTATTAAGATAGTGTATGTCAAAAACTCTTTTTGCCTCATATAAATATAGTCTTTCTTCTGTACTTAAATTTCTTACAATAGAGTTATTAGAATATTTACTTATCAATTCTATTCTCTTTTTTAAATCAGTCTTTTTTTCCATAAGGTTTTCTATTAATAAGTCTCTTATAGTTTTAAAGTATTTTATATATTCATTATGTTTTTTAGTTGATACTTTTTCAATATTATCAGTAAATTCGTGAAGTATAAGTTCTATTGTATACGGATTTTCTTTTAAATCTTCATAAAATTCTTTAGCATAGTATTTTGGATTTTCAATAAAAACGCCAATTTGAGATTTAAATAATAGGTCAGTTCTAAATACTTTAGAATTATATGTTTTCACAATTATATCTATTAAGACTTGTGTATAAAAATGAGTATATGGCGAAAATTCTAAACACGCTCTAACTATTTGAAACAATTTAAAGAAACAATCCAATTTTTCATCCATGGTATTTGATTCTTTGGCAGTACATACAAGTTCTATTAATTGGGTATATATTGTTTTCAATTTATCAAAATCTTCATAACTCATTATTGCAAATTCATATAATTTATCTCCAATATTATATTCAAAATCATGAGTAGCACCAAAAAACTCTCCGATTATTTTTTATTACAATTTTATTATTCTTAAGTGTGAAATTAGTTATCATATCAAAGTTTCCTCCATTTCCCAAAATAGAATATAGCTATTTCAATTCTTAATTTATCTATAGACTTACACAAATCTATTTACAACACTATTTTAGCATTTTATAATGATTTTATCAAGATAGAAAATGGCACGTGCAAATAATTATTTTCTATTATAGTACATTGAAAATTGAATAGCAAACTATAAGCACAGATAATGAAACTTTCGCCTGGCTAACGTGATGTAAAGGGGCGATTCTCTAAAAAGAGGAATGAGGGCAAATCTCATATGGGTGTTTACCACTTGTAGTTTTTGAATTTATAAGATATAAGAAAGTGTATTGTATAAAGAAAGGAGAATTTGGAAATAATTACAACTAAAGGAGTGAAATTTATGCAAGAAGAAAAGATAGAAAAGAAAAAGTATAAAAAGAAAAACAATTTTAAAATAAATATTATATTTAATGAAAAAGGAGAAGCGTTAGAAAAGATTATAGAAAGAGCATTTGGAAATTATTGTCTAAAGAAAAATTAAAGTAAAATAATGGTATTTAATGAGATAATATGTTATAATACTTGCAAAGAGTATCAATATTATCTCATTATCTTTAAATAGCATAAGAAGGAGGTAAATGTGAGCTATACAATAATGAATAATATTGATTATAAAGTAGGCATATATATAAGGCTTTCAAGAGAAGATGAAGAAAAAGAAAAATATCAAGAAAGCGAAAGTATTGGAAACCAAAGAACTTTGCTAATGCAATATATCAAAGAGAACAAATTAAACTTTATATCAGAATATGTTGATGATGGTGTAAGTGGTACAAGTTTTGATAGACCAGCATTTAATAGAATGATTCAAGATATAGAAGCTCGGTAAAATCAATATGGTAGTAACAAAAGACTTATCAAGACTAGGTAGAAATTATGTGCAATCAGGATTATACATTGAAACATATTTTCCAGAACATGAAGTAAGGTTTGTTGCAATATTAGACAATATAGATACGGCTTATGATACATCAAACAATGATATAGCACCATTTAAATCAATATTAAATGAAATGTATGCAAAAGATACATCAAAGAAAATAAATAGTGTATTACAATCAAAAAGAAATCTTGGAGAATATTTAGGAACAGCACCTTATGGCTATAAAAAAGATCCAGAAAATAAATACCATTTAATAATAGATGAAGAAGCAGCAAATGTTGTAAAACTAATATATGCAAAGTATTTAGCAGGTTTTGGTACAATGCAAATAGCAGATTACTTAAGTAAAAAGAAAATTCCAATTCCATCAGATTATAACAAGAGAAAAAGGGGAACAAAGTCTCTAACTTATGGACTATGGCAACAATCTACAGTAAGATTTATTCTTTCAAATGAAATTTACACAGGAACAGTGATACAAGGAAAAAGAAAGAAAGTAAGTTTTAAATCTAAAAAGTTTATAGATTTACCAGAAGAAGACTGGATAAAAGTAGAGAATATGCATGAAGCTATTATAAGTAAAGAAGATTTTGAAAGAGCAAAGAAAGTAATAAATGCAACAAAAGGCTCACGCTGCAATGTGGGCAATAATGGCATATAGCAAACTAGGCTTTGGAGATAAAGCAGTAGAATATTATAGAATGGTAAACCCTATTGAACATTCTAGAACAAAAGACGCTGCAAGAAAATACAAAGTAGAGCCATATGTAATAGCAGCAGATGTATATGGAGCAAATAATCTTCAAGGAAGAGGAGGTTGGACTTGGTACACAGGTTCAAGTAGTTGGTTTTGTAAGGTAGGACTAGAAGATATACTAGGCTTAAAAGTAAAAGAAAGTATGCTGAGCATTAACCCTTGTATATCCAGCAAATGGGAAGAATATAGCATAAGATATAGGTACAAAACTAGTATATATAATATAAAAGTAAAAAATCCAAATGGAAAATGCACAGGGGAAAATCAAAAATTTTACTTTAATGGGCGAGAAATAGAAGAAAAGCAAATAAAACTAGAAGACAATGGCTCAATAAACGAAATTGAGGTAATATTATAGCAAAAACTCCAGCTTAATATGAGCTGGAGTTTTCGCTTTTGAATGTATATCTATTCATTAAAAAAATTCAAAAAAATAGAATATTCATTGTCAAAAAATGTCGTAAAATATATTGTTTTGTAAGGTTTTGCAAATATATTGACTATAAAGCAATGTATGCTATAATCTAATAAAAAAGGGGGAGAAAAATGGGAAAAAAAGTTGCAATATTTGTTCTTTTAATAATCATATTACTTTTTTTAATTTTTATAATAAGAGAATTTATTGTTTGGAACAATTTGGGATTAGATAAAACTAATACAATGGGAAGAAGTGAAGTTATCGAATTAGTAAAAAAAGGAACTTCATATTCAAATTATTATTCAAGTCCTGAGTCTAATCCACCAGCAACAGAAGAACCTTTAAAAGCAGATATCTATATTAAAGATAACGTAATGGCATATTATATTAATTCCCAATTAACAGAATGGACTGATTACAATACAGGAGAAAGAATTTTTATTTCTAAATCAGGAGATGCTACTACTGCAACAATAACAAATGATGCAAAAAAACAAGAAAATACACAATATGGAGTAGATTATTCTGAAATTTTAGATGAAAATTTTGAGTACAAATATCTTGGAGAGAAAGATTTTTCTGGGCGAAAAGCAATAGTTATACAATTAAAAAATGGATCTAATGTTAAAAAATATACAATTGATAAAGAAACTGGACTTATAATGGAAATTGAAGAATTTTATAAAAAATATTTATTTATTTCATTTAAAACTGTTATTAATGAAAACATTAAACTAGATACAGTCAAAGATGAAAATGTAGCAAGACCAGACTTAACAAATGCTGTTGTAGAAAAAATGTAATTAAAATAATTGTGTTATTGTGAGTAGTGGAAAGAGGATATTTAGACTCTATCCACTATTTTCTATTATATAATAATTTAGATATAAGAATTTTTTCGTTTGTCTAAACCCCTTTAGTAAGTAAGACTAAAAAATCATCAAAAGACTTAACGACATGAAGTTATGCAGTTTTAAGAGAAAAATATGTATAAAAATAAGATATTTAAAAAATCACGACAGGAATAGCAAAAACACTTGATTTTTCAAGTGTTTTTGTGGATTTTTTAACTCGAATTTGATATAATGTAATTGCTAAAAAACAAAATCAAAGGAGTTGAAAAATCTATGAATAATATATCACAAATTTCAATATTTGACTATACTGAAATTGAAAATTTAGGAGATTTTGGAAAAGACTGTGCAGTAGACGGAAAATATTTAGATTCATATGGAAATCAATTTTATGAGAATAAGGCAAATGATGATAGAGGAGAACAAATTCAGAACAAGTAGAATTGGATAATATGATAAAAGAAATGGACAGAGATGAAGAAAGATACATTGGATAAAATGAAAAATCTAACGGGAGATGCAGGATATGACAAATAAAACAATAGTCTACGATATACTAAATATAAAAGAGAAAAAAGATATACAGAATACCATTAGAAACAGACTATAGAATATATACACCAGTAGCAAGAGAGAGTAAGAAATTCAAGGCAAAATACAAAATGAGAACAGAAATAGAAAGGCTAAATGGAAGAATTGACAGAGATTACATGTTCAATGATCACTTTATGCGAGGAAAACTGCAGAAGATTCAATATTAAAGATGGAAATATAAGGAAATGAACACTTAAAAAATGACACAAACGAAAAAATTCGTTTTGACAAAAATTGACATAAACATTATAAAATGATATAATAGAAAAGAATAATGTGTTAATCTTTAATAGATAGGAGATTAAACTATGGATAAAAATGAGATTGAAAGAACACAGGATGAATTTGCTAAGAATAAAGAAAATATGAAAAAAAGTCAGGAATTATACAATAAAATTATGCAACTTTTAAAAATAATTGGGAGGGATTAAGTTGTTAAATTTTGATAACAGCATGTTTGCAAATGATGTTGCTAGTATAAAACATAGTTTGGAAAGCATGGAAGTAGACCTAAAAATAGTATGCAAAGAGTTTATTAAAGAAATGCCAGAATTTAAAAATGTTCGGAGATCCAGATAAAAGTGATTATGCTGATGGATACGAATTTTGGCAAGCACTTTCTAAAAACGGAGATCCAGATGATATAGACTTAGATGATTTAATAAAATATATAGCAGACAATTTTAACGAGAAAGCAATGGATGAAAGTAAAACAAACAAATTGTTAGAGGATTTGAAAAGCATAAGAGAAGCTTGTACTAAATCTTGTAGTGAGTTAGCATTAGCTGTATTAAAAAAACAGGAAGAAATCGTAAAAGAAAATGCTGATATTATAACAAGAGAGAAACAAGAATTGAAAAGGTTAAATGAAAAACTAGAGCAATTAAAAGAAGAGCAAGCAGAACTCGAAGGGCAAGAAGAGCAGCATACTGGAATAATTGGACACGATGAGGAATTGGCAGAAGTAAGAGGAAAATTAAAAGCTAATTCTAAAAAAATGGATAATGTACAAGAAAAAATAGATATGTTAACGGTATTTGATTCAAGTAATCCTGGAAAAACAATTGCAGAACAAGAAGCACAACAAGCTAGCTTTGCTAGACAGATGAGGGATAATAAAAGAAAGTTATTAGAATTGTTAGGAAAAAATAATATAAAATTACAAGACACTGAAAATAATGGACGACCTATAACTCAGCAAGCAGAAAGAGGAACTCAAGGTGGAGGTAATGGTCGGACAAGGTGGAATGGTATATCCTCAGGAAACTATTGACCAAGAAGAACAAGAGTCAGATTTGCCAGCAATATCAACCCAATGTAATTCAAGAAAAGATGCCGTTAATATATTAAGAAATTTAAGAAACTCAGGAAATCAAATAGAGATGTTAGATGGTATGGGATATGGAGATATTGCATCTATTATAGAACATCTTGGACCGATAAATAGAGGAAAGCTAAGAATCATTTTAAGAAACAGAGCAAGTGAATTAGGAGTAGATCCAGAAAAAATAGATGTAGATTTAGAAAATATGTCTCAAGAAATAAACGATTTTAATAGGGATTTTGGAGAAAAAACACCAAAAGAAATAGAAGCATTTGAGAGTGATGTACTTCAAAAAATTAAATATAGCTGTTTATTATATGATGCTAGAAGAGGAGATATAATGAGAAGAATTAAAACTGCTTTTAGCAGAGATGATGAACGCATAAATAATTTAAAAGAAAAGATGATATCATACTACGATGGAAAAACAAAAAGAAGACAAGATAGATTTGGTTTATTAAATAATTTACGTAAAAATGTTGGGAAAACTGCTATAAATCAACCACCAGTAGTAGCAAGAGGAAGCAGAGATTCTAGAAGTAGACTTGACCAAAGAAATGTACCAACAAATAGCGGAGAAACAAGATAAAAACTTGCTAAGTGTATATATTTAATTTATTATATAATAATTTGCATAAGAGAAAAGACAAAGGATATAACTTTATACTATAATAGAGTGAAGTAAGAGGAGGAATTTTTTATGGATGAAGTAAGTGAAGTTAAGAAAATTTCAAAACAATTTTTCGATTTTGTAGAACAAGAAAACAAACTGTCTAAAGACATTAAGGAAAAAGAAGAACTTGTTAAGAAAATGGAAGAAGGAATTAAAGGGTATAAAGAAACTATTTCTCATTTAAACCCAGATAGAATTCCAGAAGATGCGGACATGGAAGAAAGATTAAATGCGAGGATAAAACATCTAGAAGAAGATAGAACAAAATTGACTGAACAAATTAAATTTATAAATAATAAGACGCAAATGGAGAGAAAAGCCGAAGGAACTATTAGAGAAAAACTTGAGGGAACTCTAGAAGGAAAAGCTGATGCAACAATTAAAAATTTAAATGAGAAAAAACAAGAGCTTGAATTAAAATTAAGAGAGCAAAGACTAAAGATGAATAAAACAAAAATAAAAATAGAAGAATACTTTGTAAATTTAGGTAATCCTGATAAAAAATCTGACGAGCAAATAATGGATTTATATGCAGTGTTAAATGAACAAGAGAAAGATGAAAAAGCATTAGATGCTGGAATCAAACAATGTGACATAGAAATTGAAAAAATTAAAGGAAGAGTTTTTCCTAAAGAGGAAAAGAAAGTAGAAAAGCAAAAGCCAAAACAAACAGAACTAGGACAAACAGAGCCAAAACAAACAGAACTAGGACAAACAGAGCCAGAACAAACAGAACTAGGACAAACAGAACCAGGACAAACAGAACCAGGACAAACAGAACCAGGACAAACTGAGCCAGAACAAACAGAGCCAGCATATACTTTTACACCTTATGATGATGAATCAGTACAGGAAGAAGAACTAACTCAAGAAGAAGTAGAAGATATTAAATTAATATACTATGACGGACAAACAAATACATATCAATTTACAAAAGCAAATGGAGAAACTGAAAAGAGAGAAACTTTAAAATTAAGAGATAGAATAAAGGCGTTTTCTGCATTAAGAAAATTTAATAAAAGAAACCAAATGAAAGTATCACTTAAAACACTAATTAAAGCTGACCCTAATATTTCTAATTATTTACTAGAAAATAATACTGAAAATTTAGAAGAATATTTAATGTGTTTAGATCTTAAAGAAAAACCAGAGAATTTTATAATAAATTATAATTTTACTGGAATAGGAAAACTTGGCTTGATAGATAAAAATCTTGTTGTTAGAGATTCTAGAAATAATTATGAAGTATCAGAAGTTGATGAGCAATTAGGGTTAAGGTCAAGCAAAGAGGAAACAAATGGAAAAGACGATCCATTTTATGATTGGACTCCTAAACAGAAAAAAGAGTTTGAAGAAGGAACTAAACAAGTACAAGAAAGAGCGGGAAATGGTGAATTTGAGCAAACAAATACAGGAAGACAAGAAGTTCACGATAATGTAAAATAAAATTTGTTTAGAACAGGAACAAAACCTGTTCTTTTTTTGCGCAAAAAACTTTAAAAAAATTATAAAAAAGTATTGCATTTTGGTAATTTATCATATAAAATATGGTCAAAGTGGAACGAAGTGGAGGAAAGTGGAACAAAAAGTAGCAAACAGAAAAAGAGGTGAAACATTTGTTAATAGGCGAATATGAACACAATATAGATGCAAAAGGAAGACTAATAATGCCAGCAAAGCTAAAAGACGATATCGGAGAAAAGTTTGTTATAACACAAGGACTTGATGGGTGTTTGTTTGTATATTCGCAGAACGAATGGAAAAACTTTGAAGAAAAATTAAGAACTTTCCCACTTACAAATAAAGATGCAAGAGCTTTGAAAAGATTTTTCTTAGCAAAAGCTACAGAATGTGAAATAGATAAACAAGGTAGATTTTTAATAAGTAGCAACTTAAGAGAATTTGCAGGACTAGAAAAAGAAGTAGTAATTATAGGAGTACTTGACAAAATAGAAATTTGGAGCAAAGATAAATGGCTTGCATATAGCGAAGAAGAAAATTTAGCAGCAGATGAAATTGCTGAAAGAATGGAAAACCTAGGTATATAACTTGCAAAAGTTTATATAAATTACACAAAAGATAAAATAAAAATACACAAAAGAAAATCAAAAAATACAAAAGAAAAAACAAAAAGAAATGTATACAAAAGATGTACAAATGAAAAAAGAATATAATTTACAAAAGTATAATTATATATTTACTAAAGATAAAATATTAAGGAAACAAATGATTTAATACGACTTTTAAGAGGGGTTGTATAAAAAACAAAGGACAAGCAGGTAAAATAAAGCCTGGTAAAACACAAAAGATAAAATAATAGAACAAACAGGGAATGACAGTTGGTACATAATTAATACCAACTGTTTATACTTATTAGAAATTAGAAATTAGAGGTTAGATTATGAAAATAGAATTTAACCATACTCCAGTAATGCTAAATGAATGTATTGAAAGCTTAAATATTAAGCCAGACGGTATATATGTAGATGGAACAATGCGGCGGAGCTGGTCATAGCTTTGAAATTGCAAAAAGATTATCTAAAAGTGGGCTCTTAATAGGAATAGATAGGGATAATGAAGCCTTAAATGCAGCAAAAGAAAGATTGAAAGCATTTAATAATGTGAAGTATGTGCATGATAACCACGACAATATAAAGCAAATAATTAATGAATTGGGAATAAACAATGTTGATGGAATTTTATTAGATTTAGGAGTTTCATCATATCAAATAGATGAAAAAACAAGAGGATTTACATATATGCAAGATGGACCTTTAGACATGAGAATGGATAAAACTCAAAAACTTACAGCAGAGTACATTGTAAACAATTATAAAGAAGAAGAACTTTCAAAAATAATATTTGAATATGGAGAAGAAAAGTTTTCTAGAAGAATTGCAAAAAATATATGTGAATATAGAAAAGCAGAAGAAATAAAAACAACAAATCAATTAGTTGAAATAATAGAAAAGAGTATTCCAAAAGCAAATAGAGAAAAAAAAGGTCATCCTGCAAAAAGAACATTTCAGGCAATAAGAATAGAAGTTAACAATGAAATAAAACCGCTATATGATACAATTATAAATTCAATAGAAACACTAAATAGTAAAGGTAGGTTGTGTGTAATAACATTTCATTCTTTAGAAGATAGAGCAGTAAAAAATGCTTTTAAAGATGCTAAAGGAAAATGTACTTGTCCTCCTGGGCTTCCATATTGTGTGTGTGGAAAAAAGAATTTAGGAGAAATAATAACTAAAAAACCAATCTTGCCAAGTGATGAGGAATTAAAACAGAACTCAAGAAGTAGAAGTGCTAAATTAAGAGTATTTGAAAAAATATAAGGAGGTGTATAAAGTGCCAAGAAACTTTAATAAATATCAATATGAAACAAGCCCAAGAAAACTTGAGCCAGAATATACACCCATTAAAACACCGTATAAAACAAAAAAGTCTACTGCAAGAAAATTAAATACACAGCCCAAGAAAAAATACTCTAAAGAGGCACAATTAAGAAAACAGAAAAGAAGAGCAATTAAATATTTAGCAATAGGTTTTTTAATACTTTTTGGAATTAGTTACAGAAATTCACAAATTGATGAAAATTTTGCAAAAGTACAAAACCTAAAAGAAGAATTAGCAGCAGTAGAAAAAGAAAATGCACAATTAGAAATTTCAATAGAAAATGGACTCAATTTAAATAATCTAGAACAAGAAGCAAAAGAAAAACTAGGAATGCAAAAACTTAATTCTAAACAAATAACATATATAACATTACCAAAAACGGACTATATTGAACCAGCAACAGAAGAAGTAGTTATAGAAGAAAAAGAAACCGGTATTAAAGGTATAATAAATGCAATTTCGAATATATTTAAATAAGATTAGTATTAAATAAATACTAATCTTTTTATTTAAGAAATATTTTGTGCGGTGTGAGGTGCGAAGTGTGAGGTGTGCTTTTTAGGGCTAGGCTTTGTTAGGCTTACCCTAGTTTCCCACTTCCCACATCCCACTTCTCACTTCCCAGATAAATTCCAATTTTACAGAGGTGTTTTATGAAACCTACAAATATTAAAAGAAAAAGAAAATTGAGAAATATGCTATTTGTAAGCTTTATAATTTGCTTTTTGCTTATTGTTAGAATTGGTTTTATTCAATTTGTGCAGGGCTCTGAATTGCAAGCTATGGCATATACTCAGCAAACATTAAATAGAAAAATAAATCCTAAAAGAGGAACCATTTATGATAGTACGGGAAAAAATGTTTTAGCAGTAAGTGCTAGTGTAGAAACTGTATCTGTAAATCCGGGCAATATAAAGAAAGAAGATAAAGAAAAAGTAGCAAGAGCATTAACAGATATATTTGATTTAGATTATGAAACAGTATTGAAAAAAGTTAGTAAAAATAGCTCTATTGAAACTATAGTAAAAAAAGTAGATAAAGAGGAAACAGATAAGTTAAGGATTTGGATGGAGGAGAATAATATAACCACAGGAATTAATATAGATGAAGATTCTAAAAGATATTATCCATATTCTACACTTGCATCAAATGTAATTGGATTTACAGGGAGCGATAATCAAGGATTAGATGGAATAGAAAGTGTATATGATGATATTTTAAAAGGTGAAACAGGAAAAATTTTAAAAATAACAGATGCAACAGGAACGGACCTGGGAACTGAAGGAGAGGATTATATTGAAGCTGTTGATGGAGATAGTTTAGTTCTATCAATAGATATGACAATACAATCAATTGCAGAAAAATACTTGACTCAAGCTTGCATTGATAATGAGTGCACAGATGGTGGCAACATTTTAATTGCAAATCCTAAAACAGGAGATATTTTGGCGATAGCAAGTTATCCAAATTATGATTTAAATAATCCTTATGAGATTAATAACGAAGATTTAAAATCAGTTTGGGATTCATTATCTTCCGAAGAAAAAAATACTGCTTTGCAACAAATGTGGAGAAATAAAGCAATTTCGGATACTTACGAACCAGGTTCTGTTTTTAAACTTGTTACGGCGTCAGTTGCATTAGAAGAAGGAATTACAGATACAGATAATAGTGGAGAATTTTCTTGCACAGGGTCTATAAATATTGCAGGAACAAGAATAAAATGTTGGAGATATTATAGACCACATGGCGCTCAAAGTTTAAGGCAAGCATTAATGAATTCTTGCAACCCAGTTTTTATAGGACTCCGGGCAAAAGTTAGGTGTCGAAAAGTATTATGATTACTTAGAAAAATTTGGCTTGCTATCAAAAACTGGAATAGATTTGCCAGGAGAAGCGGGAAGTATATTTTTAAAAGAAGATAAAGTAGGACCAGTTGAGCTTGCAACAATATCGTTTGGGCAAAGATTTGAAATAACACCAATTCAGATGCTTTCGGTTGTTTCAACTATTGCAAACAATGGTAAGAAATTCACTCCAAGAATTTTAAAAGCTACTATTGATAGCAAAACTGGTGAAAGAAAAGATATAGAAGTAAAAGAAGGAGAACAAGTAATTTCAGAAGAAACGGCAAAAAAAGTACTTAGTATGATGGAATCAGTTGTGGCAGAAGGTACAGGAAAAGGAGCTCAAGTAAAAGGATATTCGATAGGAGGAAAAACAGGTACATCAGAAGACGGCGTAAATACAGGAAAGTATGTAGCATCATTTGTTGGAGTTGCAGATATATCTGACCCAGAAGTTGTTATAATGATTATATTATATAACCCAACTGGAGAAGGAGGACACCAAGGAGGAGGAATAGCTTCTCCAATAGCATCTCAAGTATTGCGGAGAAGTTCTTCCATATTTAGAAATTTCTAAACAAGAAAATGCAGAAGATATAAAAGAAGTAGTAGATATGCCAGAAGTAACAGGTTTAAGTATTAAAGACGCAAAAAATGCTTTAAAAGAATTAGGATTAGATGTTGAAGTAAACGGAGAAACAGAAGAAAATAAGGTAGATGATAGCGTAATTGTTACAGATCAGCTTCCTAAAAAGGGTATACAAGTAAATTCTGGAACAAAAGTAGTAATTTATGCTCAATAAAAAATATTATATATCAAAAAATAACGAATTTTACTATACAAAATAAGAATTTAATTATATAATAAATAAGGTTAATTAAAATTTAGAATCGGAGGTTAACTATGAAATTAAAAGTGGTATTAAATGGAATAGAAGGGTTGAAGGCAAAAGGAGATTTAGAATTAGATATTGAAAGTATTTCTCACGATTCAAGAAAAGTAATAAATAATTCGTTGTTTGTTGCAATAAGAGGATATGAAACAGACGGACATAAATACATAAAAGAAGCAATTAAAAAAGGTGCAATAGCAATTGTAATTGAAGATATATCTGTATTAAAAAAAGACGATATAAAAGACGATATAACAATTATAGTTGCTCCAGATACAAGACTCGCACTTGCTAAAATTGCATGTAATTTTTATAACAACCCATCTTCTAAATTTAACTTAATAGGAATAACAGGAACTAAAGGAAAAACAACTACAACTTTTATGCTTAAATCAATATTAGAAAAACATGGGCAAAAAGTAGGACTAATTGGAACAATTGCAAATTATATTGGAAACAAAAATTTAGGAGATAGTGATAGAACAACTCCAGAAAGCTTGGAATTGCAAGAATTATTTAGCAAAATGGTAGAAGAAAAGGTAGATACAGTTATTATGGAAGTTTCATCACAAAGTTTAAAGTTAAAAAGAGTGTATGGGTGTGATTTTAATATAGGAGTATTTACAAATTTTTCAGAAGACCATATAAGCGAAAAAGAACATCCAAATATGGAAGATTATTTTAATTCTAAACTAAAACTTTTTGAAATGTGCAGAATAGGATTTATAAATGCAGATGATTTTCATGTAGCAAAAATAAAGAAAATGAATTTACCTTGCGAGATAAAAACATATGGCATAGATAATGCTTGCGATTTACTTGCAAAAGATATTACCGTTACAAATTCAAGCGTGGATTTTAAAGTAAAAATAGGAACAAGAAATGAAAGAGTAAAAACAGGAATACCAGGAAGATTTAGTGTATATAATTCATTAGCAGCAATAAGTGTTGCAACAAAATTTGGTGTTACAGCAGAGGAAATTAAAGAAGCACTTATAGATGTAAGGGTGCCTGGAAGAAGCGAACTCATTCCCAATAAGAAAGAACTTACAATTATGATTGATTATGCACATTCACCAGAAAGCCTTCAAAACATATTATTGGCAGTAAAAAGTTATACAAGGGGAAGAGTAATATCTGTATTTGGATGCGGAGGAGATAGAGACCCAGGCAAAAGACCTCAAATGGGAGAAATATCAGGAAATATTGCTGACTTTACAATAATTACATCAGACAATCCTAGAACAGAAGATCCTGAAAAAATAGTTAAACAAATAGAAGAAGGAACTAAAAAAAATAAAGGAAAATATATAACAATAACAGACAGGATAGAAGCAATAAAATACGCAATTGATATGGCAAATAAAAATGATATAATAGTTCTTGCAGGAAAAGGACATGAAACTTATCAAGAAATAAATGGGAAAAAATATCCATTTGATGAAAGAGAGATAATAAAAAAGATAATAAAATAATAATACACGTATGGGGCGCTTTGCCAAGAGCGACCTGTATAAAAAACACTATGTATATATGTAGATGGGCTGAATATATGCCTATACACACGAATTTTTAAGGAGGAACCGGACTTGTATTTCCAAACGAAGATATTATTTGTATCTTTCATAGCGACAGTAATTATTTCAATATTTGTAATACCCATATTAAGAAGATTAAAAGTTGGTCAAATAGAAAGAGATGACGGACCAGAGTCTCATTTTAAAAAACAAGGAACACCAACAATGGGAGGAATAATAATTGCAATAGGAATTATTATAGGAACTATTGGAGGGTATATTTATTATGCACCAAGAGAACCAGAAGTAGCAAAAAATATTCTTCCATTACTATTTATAACTATTGGATTTGGAATAATAGGATTTATAGATGACTTTAAAAAATTAGTACTTAAAGATACAACAGGTTTAAAACCAGCATATAAAATGTTAGGGTTACTTATAATATCTGTTGCATATACATTATATTTAACAAAGGGTATACATTTGGGAACAGAAACATTCATACCTTTTGCAAAAAATTATATTACCCTACCAATGATTTTATATATACCATTTGTTATATTTGTAATGCTAGGAACAACAAATGCAATTAATTTAACTGATGGTATAGATGGATTAAGTACAAGTATTTCAGCAATTATTACTACTTGTCTTACAGTTATAGCAATAATATTAGATGTAAAAGAAGTTATTATATTTGGAAGCATAATAGTTGGTGCTTGTTTAGGATTTTTAATATTTAATTTAAACACAGCAAAAGTTTTTATGGGTGATACAGGCTCACTACTTCTTCGGAGGAATAATATCAGCAATAGCATTATATTTAAAAATGCCATTAATATTATTAATTATAGCCTTAATACCAGTACTAGAAACTTTATCTGTAGTATTACAGGTGGCATATTTTAAAAAAACAGGAGGAAAAAGACTTTTAAAAATGGCACCACTACATCATCACTTTGAATTATCAGGGTGGAAAGAAAATAAAGTAGTATCAGTTTTCTGTGTTATAACACTATTGTTATGTGTTATAGCATTGTTTGCTATTTAGAGATTATAAATTAGAGGTTAGAGGTTTATGGTAAAAAACACTAAGAAAGTAGAAACAAATAAGTCATTTGACTTTATATTATTTATAACCGTAATGCTTTTGCTAGCTTTAGGTATAACTATGGTATTGTCGGCAAGTTCACCATCGTCACTTGCAACTACTGGAAGCAGTTATACATATGTTATTAAACAACTAATAAGTGCTGTAATAGGAATTGTAGCAATGCTTATATTATCAAAAATAGATTATAGAATATACAGCAAATTTTATAAGATAGCTTATATTATATCAATTGGTGCACTATTACTAGTTTTAGTGCCAGGACTTCGGAAGAAGTGTAAATGGAGCAAGAAGATGGATTAATTTACCTATTGTTTCATCATTCCAACCATCTGAGCTCACAAAGATAGGAGTTATAGTATTTTTTGCTTACTATCTTACAAAACATAAAGATGATTTAAGAAATGTATGGAAGGGTTTCCTAAAGCCATTTTTAATTTTGTCACCAGTTATTTTAATTTTACTTGGTGTACAATCTCACTTTAGTGCTTCTGTAATTATTATTGCAGTTGTTGCTGTAATGATGCTTGTTGCAGGAAGTAGATTAGTACATTTTGTTTCTTTTGGAGCTGTAGGAGCAAGTTTAGGAATTGGTGCAATGTATATACTTGCAAAATTCTTTAATATAGGTTCATATAGATTAGAAAGAATAACATCATTTTTAAATCCATGGGCAGATGCACAAGACTCAGGCTGGCAAATAATACAAAGCTTATATGCAATTGGTTCAGGAGGACTTTTTGGTGTAGGACTTGGAAACAGTAAACAAAAATATTTATACATATCAGAACCACATAATGACTTTATATTTGCAGTTCTTGCAGAAGAGCTAGGTTTTATTGGATGTCTTGCGGTAATATTACTGTTTGCTGTATTTATTTGGAGAGGAATTTTAATTGCTATGAAAGCACCTGATATGTTCGGAAGTTTGCTTGCAACAGGAATTACAGCATTAATAGGATTACAAGCAATTATAAACATTGCAGTAGTTACATCATCAATGCCAGTAACAGGAATGGCACTACCTTTCTTTAGCTATGGAGGAACATCGCTAATTATTTTGCTTTGTGCAGTGGGGGTATTGCTGAATATATCAAGACAAAGCCAAAAGATATAAAATAATTATAATCCACGGAGGGAAATTAAAAATGAAAGTTATAATTGCAGCAGCACAAACTGGAGGACATATTAACCCAGGAATAGCGATTGCAAATAAAATAAAAAAAGAAAATCCTAGAGCAGAAATAATGTTTATTGGTACAACAAGAGGGCTAGAAAATGATTTAGTTCCAAGAGCAGGATACGAATTAAAAACAATTGATGCATATGGTATAAATAGAAAAATAAGTATAGATAACATTAAGAATATGATTAAAACAATAAAAGGTTTTAGCGAAGCAAAAAAAATTGTAAAACAATTCAAGCCTGATATAGTAATAGGAACAGGTGGATTTATTTGTGGGCCAACAATACTTGCTGCAACAAAATATAAAATTCCAACAATTTTACATGAAAGTAATGCATTCCCCGGTGTTGCAACAAAGCTACTATCAAATAAAGTAAACACAGTATTAGTAGGATTTTCAGATGCAATAAAAAGATTGCCAAAAGCAAAAAAAATTGTAGTAACAGGTACACCAACTAAAATTAAAAAGGTAAATTTATCAGAAAGTCAAAAAAATAAAATAATTAGCTCTCTTGGATTAAATAGTGATTTACCTATAGTATTAGTTTTTGGGGGAAGTCAAGGAGCTAAATCAATTAATACTACACTAACTAGTATTATAGAAAACAAATCTAACAAAAATTATCAAATTATATGGGCAGCAGGACCAAAACAATATGACATAATAAAAGAACAATTGGAAGAAAAAAATATTAATATTAATAAAATAGAAAATGTTAAAATTATGCCATACATATACAATATGGAAGAGATGATGAATTTAGCTGATATAATAATATCAAGAAGTGGAGCAATGACAATAACAGAAGTTGCAAAAACAGGAAAGCCTGCAATTTTTATACCATTTCCATTTGCAACAGAAAATCATCAAGAATATAACGCAAAGGTATTAGAAAATGTTGGAGCTGCTAAAATTATATTAGATAAAGATTTAAATGAAAGTACTTTAACAAAAGAATTAGAAAGTATGTTAAAAGACAAAAACAAATTGATTAAAATGGGACAAAAAGCTCAAAAAGTTTCAATTGATAACGTGGAAGATAAAATTTATGAGGAAATAAAAGAATTAATCAAATTGTAATTTATTTTTGTGAGGTGAGAGGTGTGAAGTGTGAGGTGTGCTTTTTATGGCTAGGCTACGTAAGGCTTACCCTAATTTCACACTTCCCACATCCCACTTCTCACTTCCCATTCAAATTCCAATTTATATAAAAGGAGATGAAGGAATGAATATAGAAAAATTTGAAGAAGATATAGGACATAAATTTAATGATATAAATCTATTAAAAACAGCACTAACGCATACTTCTTATGCGCATGACCATAAAGTAGAGAGCAATGAGAAGTTGGAATTCTTAGGAGACAGTATATTAGAATTTGTAGTTAGCGATTATCTATATAAAAATTATCAAAAATTAAAAGAAGGGGAAATGACTAAAGTTAGAGCAACAGTTGTTTGTGAAGATAGTCTATATAAAGTTGCAATTAAGCATAATTTTAGTGATTTTCTATATTTAGGGAAAAGCGAAATAAGATGCAAACGGAAATAAAAAACCCGCAATTTTAGCTGATAGCGTAGAAGCTGTTATTGCAGCAATATACAAAGATTCAAATTTAGAAGAAGCAAAAAAATTTATAATAGATAATTTAAGTGAGCCAATAGAAATTGCAAGTAAACACGTGGGAATGAAAGATTATAAAACAGTGCTTCAAGAAAAATTGCAAGTAAAAGGAAATGTAAAAATAGAATACATCTTATTAGATACAAAAGGACCAGACCATGACAAAACATTTATTGTAGAAGTAAAATGTGATGGAGAAGTTTTGGCTAAGGGGGAAGGAAAAACCAAAAAAGCAGCAGAAATGGAAGCAGCAAGAATAGCATTAGAAAAAAGGAGGAAGTAATGAAACATCAATATATAATTCCAATATTTGTACCACACTTAGGTTGCCCAAACGATTGCACATTTTGTAACCAAAAGAGCATAAGTGGACAAACTAAAAGAGTTACAAAAGAAGATGTAAAAAATACTATAGAAGAATATTTAAAAATTTTTAAAGAAAATACATATAGAGAAATTGCTTTTTTTGGAGGAAGTTTTACAGGTATAGAAAAAGAAAAACAAGAAGAACTATTGCAAGTGGCATACGAGTATGTAAAAAATAAAAAAGTAAATTCTATAAGAGTATCAACAAGACCAGACTATATAGATGTAGAAAAATTAAAATTATTAAAAAAATATGGAGTAAAAACAATAGAATTAGGCGTACAATCTACTAATGATTATATATTAAAAAAGTGTAAAAGAGGTCATACGTTCCAAGATGTTAAGAAGGCTTCTAAGTTAATTAGAAGATATGGTTTTGATTTAGGTCATCAAATGATGATAGGACTTCCAGAAAGTACTAAATTAGATGAATTAAACACAGCAAGAGATTTGGCAAAACTTAAGCCAAAAATAGTAAGGCTTTACCCAGTTTTAGTAATAAAAAATACAGAACTAGAAAAAGAATATAAAAACGGAGAGTATGAACCACTTACTGTGCTTCAAGCGGTAGAAAGATGCAAAGAAATTTATTATTATTTTACCCATAAAAAAATAACAGTAATTAGAATGGGACTTCAAAGCACAGATTTAATATGTAGTCCAGAAAATGAAAAGAGTGAAGTAGTTGCTCGGACCATATCACGAAGCCTTTGGACAGCTAGTAGAAGATAGCATATGGTATGATAGCATAGTAGAAAAAATAAAAAAATTTAATGTAAAAGTAAAAGAAATAGAAATAAAAACAAATCCAGAAAATGTAAACAATGTAGTTGGACACAAAAAAGAAAATATTAAAAAGTTAAAAGAATTATATGATTTAGACGTAAAAATAAAACAAGTAAAAACAATTAGACCCGGTAAATTTGAAATAAATATTTTAAAAACATATAAAGATTTTTTAGATGAATAGTTATTACCAAAAACATCCATAATATATATGGGTGTTTTTATATGAAATTTAAAACTATAAGAGAAATAGTTAAAATTAAACATCTTATTAAGCAAGCAGTACAAATTATAATTGGAACTGCTTTTATTGCTATTGCAACCAGCTTACTTTTACTTCCAAACCAATTGTCAGCTGGTGGATTTTCAGGAATTGCAACAATTACATATTATTTGTTTGAAATACCACTAGGTACTACCGTTTTTGCTTTAAACATTCCTTTATTTATAATATCAGCAATAAAAAATGGGAAAAAATTCTTCTTAAATGCACTGCTAGGAACAATATCCTTATCTTTTTTTCTAAACTTCTTTGATAAATTTGAGCCTCTTACAACAGATAGAGTTTTGGGGTGTATATATGGAGGAATAATAGCTGGAATAGGTACAGCTATTGTACTAAAAGCAAATGCATCTACTGGTGGCACAGACCTTCTAACACAAATAATAAAAGCATTTAAACCAAATGTTAGAATAAGTAACTTACTTGCTTTATTAGATACAATTATTGTAGCTTTGAACGTAGTATTTTTTAAAGAGCTAGAAATTGGTTTATATTCAGCAATTGCTATATATATAATGGGAAAAATGCTTGACATATTTTTTGAAGGTATCGATTTTGCAAAAATGATACTTGTAATATCACCTAAATATAAAGAAATAGCAAAAGAAATTAGCATAACAGTAAGAAGAGGAAGTACTTCCTTGAAAGGAACAGGAATGTATAAAGGAGAAGAAAAGAATATTCTTATGTGTGTAGTATCAAGGGGAGAAGTAAGAGAAATAATGCAAATAATAAGTGACATGGATCCTAACGCATTTATAATAATATCAAACGCAAGAGAAGTATTTGGAGAAGGATTTAAAGAAACCTGAAAATTGGGGACGGTTCCAAAAAGCCTGGATTTTTGGAACCGTCCCCAATTTTCAGGTTGAAAGAATTAGAAAAATATGTTAAAATGAAAAGGATGTATAAGATTTATACATATGGGGGCACATAATAAAAAAAGGAAAGAGAGATGATTATATGCCTCGCATAGCAAGAAAATCATTAAATACATCATTTTTTCATGTAATGATTCAAGGAATAAAAAAAGAACATATTTTTAAAAAGGAAATTTATATAAAAAGGTATTTAGAATTACTAAATATCTATAGAAAAAAATATAAAATTGAAATTGTTGCTTTTTGTATTATGAACAACCATGCGCATATGTTAATCTTTACAGATAAAATAGAAGAGATGTCAGGTTTTATGCACATTGTAAATATGTCATATGCACAATATTATAATTTTATGGAAAATAATAGAGTAGGATATGTATTTAGAGATAGATATTTAAGTGAGCCTATTTATGATAAAAGATACTTAATTAAATGTATACAATACATACACCTAAATCCAGTAAAAGCAAACATAGTTAGCAAAAGTGGAGAGTATAAGTATTCTAGCTATAATGATTACTTTAATAAAAAAGATAAAATTTCAATAGATTGTTTGAAGGATATATTAGACAAAAACGATTATAACTTAATTTTAGAAGAAGACAAAAATACAGATATTTTTATGGATATAGATATTAACAAAGAAATAATTTTAGAATCAAGAATTAGAGAGTATGAAGAGGTTTCAAACAAAAAAACAGAAGAAATATTATGCGATAAAAGTGAAGCTAGAGAACTAGTAAAATACTTAAAGCAAGGATATAAAATTACATATGTAGATATAATGAAAAAATTAAATATTTCTAAGTGGAAAATGGAAACTTTAAAATCATAATATGGGGTGTCCCTAAATAACAGGAAAAATGGAACCGTCCCCAAAATCAGGAAGGATATTTTATGAGTGAGATTGTAAAGGTATTGCCTAATTTTAAAAAATTTAATGATTATATAAAAAATGTAAAATCTGGTACTAACCCTATAATGTTATCAGGTCTTACTGATGTTGCAAAGGTTCACTTTGCTTATTCAACATACTTTTACGCAGAAAAACCTATATGCATAATTACATATAATGAACTTCAAGCAAGAAAAATTATAAAAGATTTACAATACTTTTGCGATGATGTAGCATATTTTCCAAGAAGAGAGATTTTGGCATATGACTATCTTGCTGAAAGTAAAGATATATCTTTAGATAGAATAAGATGCTTAAATAGTATTTATAATAAAAAAGCAAAGGTTATTGTAACTACTATTGAAGCAGCATCTCAAGAAATAGTTTCTAAAGAAACTTTATATAAAAATATATTTGAATTAAAGCAGGATACAAGTATAAATTTAGATGATATAAAGAGAAAACTTACTGAATTAGGCTACGAAAGAAAAGATTTAGTAGAAGAAGTTGCAGAATACAGCATAAGAGGGGGCATAATTGATATAGCAGTTTCTTCAAAAAAAGGTATAAGAGTTGAACTTTGGGGCGACGAAATAGATTCAATTCGTGAGTTTGATGTAGAATCTCAAAGGTCAACAGACAAAATAAAAAAAGCTATAATATATCCTGCAACAGAGTTTGTATTGGAAAATAGTTTAGAAAGCGTTGCTAGCAAAATAGAAAAAAATTGTGCAGATAGTACGAGACTTACTGAAGATATAGAGGAGATAAAACAAGGTAATTATATAAATAAAATAGACAAGTATTTTAATAGCTTCTATAATAATAAGCAAACAATATTAGATTATTTGAAAGATAATTTTATAATATTTTTAGATGAGATAGAAAAAATAAAAGCAAGGTCAGAAAATATTGTAAAAGATAATGCAAATATAGTAAAAACATTAATTGAAAAACGGAAGAGAAGTACCTGAGGCAATTACAAATTTAAGAGACTATATAAAATTTGTAGAAGTTATAAAAGAATTACAAACAATATATTTAGAAAAACAAGATATAGGTTTTGTAGATAAACAAAGTATGCATGCAAAAAGAAACGGATATAGCTTTAGCTATAGGGAGGTAAACTTTTTTCGTAGTTCAATGGATTTATGTATTGAGGAAATACAAAAAGCTAGAGAAAAAGAAAAAACAGTTGTAATTTTAACTGGAAATAAAAATAACGAAAAACAGTTAAGACAGCTATTAGAAGAAAAGTTAGGAACAAGTTTAAAAAATATTATTTTAGAACAAGGAGAGTTATCTTCTGGATTTGAGTCGTATGATTTTAATTTATTAGTAATATCAGCACACGAATTGTTTACAGCTCCAAAAAGAAGAAGAAAATTAAGCGGAGAATTTAAACAAGGAGAAACAGTAATATTTTCTGATTTAAAAATACGGAGATTATGTAGTTCACAAAACCAATGGTATAGGACAATTTGTTGGTGTAAATACTATAAAAGCAGATGGAGTAACAAAAGATTATATAAAAATAAAATATAGAGATGACGACATTCTTTATATTCCAACTACTAATTTAGACAACATTAGAAAATATATAGGTGTTGGAGATAGAGCACCAAAAATAAATAGATTAGGTAGCAAAGAATGGGCAAATACAAAACAAAAAGTAAAATCAAACTTAAGAGAAGTTGCCCGTGATTTAATAGAATTGTATGCAAAAAGAGAAAAAATAAAAGGATATGCTTTTTCTAAAGATACGGAATGGCAAAAAGAATTTGATAATAGCTTTGAATTCCAAGAAACAGATGATCAGATGCGAGCAATTGATGAGCTAAAAAAAGATATGGAAAAACCAAAACCAATGGATAGATTACTTTGTGGAGACGTAGGATACCGGAAAAACAGAAGTTGCAATAAGAGGTGCATTTAAAGCTTGTATGGATCAAAAACAGGTTTGTTATTTGGTTCCAACAACAATACTTGCAAACCAACAATATGAAGCTTTTAAAGAAAGAATGAAAAATTATCCTATAAGGATAGAACTTTTAAATAGATTTAGAACTAAAAAAGAACAAGAACAAATTGTAAAGAAATTAAAACTAGGAGAAATAGATATTATAATAGGAACCCATAGATTACTTAGTAAAGACGTAGAATTCAAAAATTTAGGATTTTTAATAATAGATGAAGAGCATAGGTTTGGGGTAAAAGATAAAGAAAAAATAAAGAAGTTAAAAACAAATGTAGATGTATTAAGTATGACTGCTACGCCAATACCTAGAACACTCCATATGTCAATAGTAGGAATTAGAGATATGTCATGTCTTTATGAACCTCCACAAAACAGATTGCCAGTTCAAACATATGTATTAGAATATGATAAAGAAGTAATAAAAGAAGCAATAACTAAAGAACTCGAGAGAAAAGGTCAAGTATTTTATCTATATAATAAAGTAGAAACAATAGAAAGAAAAGCAAGAGAAATATCAGAATTAGTTCCAGAAGCAAAAATAGGTTTTGCACATGGAAAAATGTCTGGTAAAGAACTAGAAGATATAATGCTAGATTTCGTAAATAAAGAAATAAATGTTTTAATATGCACAACCATATTAGAATCAGGAATTGATATTCCAAATGCAAACACAATAATAGTAGAAGATGCAGATAGGCTAGGTTTAGCACAGCTTTATCAAATTAGAGGAAGAGTAGGAAGAAGCAATAAACAAGCATATGCGTATATCACATATAAAAGAGATAAGCTAATTAACGAAGTAGCCGAAAAGAGGCTAAAAGCAATAAAAGAATTTACCGAATTTGGATCAGGATTTAAAATAGCAATGAGAGATTTAGAGATTAGAGGAGCAGGAAGCTTAATTGGAGAAATGCAACATGGTCATATGGATCAAGTAGGATATGAAACTTATTGCAAATTATTGGATGAAGTTGTAAAAGAAATGAAAGGAATAGAAGAAAAAGAAGAACCTGATATAAGTATTGATATAAATGTATCAAGCTATATACCAGATGACTATATAGAAAACAGTAGTCAAAAAATTGAGGTATATCAAAATATTGCTTTATGCAGAAATGAAGAAGATATAAAAAATATAGAAGAAGACATAACAGACAGATTTGGAAAATTTCCAAAAGAAGTATATAATTTATTAGAAATTGCAAAAATAAAAGAGAAATGCAAGGAAAAAGGAATAATAAAAGTTTTGCAGAAACAAAATAATATCATATTCACATTTGAACCAGAAAATCTTGCAATAGATATTGATAAATTAATAAACTTATTTAATAATAGAATTAAATTTTCACCAGCAAAAGAACCATATATTACATACAAATTAGAAAAGAATGATGTATTAAAGGAAATTAATGAATTTTTAAATATATAAATTGTAATTTGTTGTTGTGATGTGTGAGGTGCGAAGTGTGAGGTGTGCTTTTTAGGGATAGGCTACGTAAGGCTTACCCTAGTTTCACACTTCCCACATCCCACTTCTCACTTCACATTCAAATTCCAATTTATTTAAGAAAGGAAAGCCATGATTATTACAAGTAAAGATAATGAAACAATTAAAAAAATTAGAAAATTAAAAGAGAAAAAGCAAAGAGATATTAGTGGAAAATACATTATAGAAGGAGTTAAACTAATAAAAGAAGCAATAGAAGAAAAAGCAGACATAAACACTATTGTGGTGTGTGATAATTGTGTAAAAACTGGTGAGATTAATCAAAATATTTTATATGAAATTGCAAAATACAATTGTGTATATGTTGATGAAAAAGTATTTAGTAATATTACAGATGTACAAAATCCTCAAGGGCTTTTAGCTGTAATTGACAAAAAAAATACAGACAAAGATATTAAATTTGATGAAGATATAATAGTAGTACTAGATGATATACAAGATCCTGGAAATTTAGGAACAATACTAAGAACTATAGATAGCGTTCGGACTTACGCAAGTAATTGTATCTAAAAGAAGTGGGGATGTATTTAATCCCAAAGTTGTGCGTTCTACAATGGGAGCAATATTTAGAGTAAATGTAATAGAAAGTGAAAATTTAGAAACAACTTTAAAAGAATTAAAAAAACATAAATTCAAAGTAGTGGCAACATCACTTGAAACACAAGAAAGTATTTACGATGTAGAATTTAAGAAAATGGCGATAGTAATCGGAAATGAAGCAAATGGAGTATCAAAAGAAGTTTTGGAAATGGCAGATAAAAAAATAAAAATACCTATGCTTGGCAAAACAGAAAGCTTAAATGCTGCAGTTGCAACAGGAGTTGTATTATATGAATATGTAAGGCAAAAATTAAAATAGAAATAAAAAGGGACAGACCCCAATCGTTTCATTTTGAAACGATTGGGGTCTGTCCCTTTTTGTTTCTATTTAGTTAAAATTTCTAAAATTTTAGGGTATAGCTCTTCTGCGTTATTATTCCAGTTATCTGAAATTGCTTTTGCTTGTTCTCTTGAACCAGCATAAATTTGTAGTTCAAATAGAATTTGATTGTTTTCTACTATTTTGCATTTAACACTATAATCGTGTTCACTATGTGGAATAAAATCACTTGTTACTGAAACTTCATTTTGAAATTCACCTAAAGTTTCTTTAAAACTATTATCTACTCTGAATTTAGTAATACCAGGTATTATATCTTTTACTAAGTTTAAAGCCTGCTTTCCTTCAGAAGTTAATTCATATAACATTTCTCCATCTTTTTCATAATTTATAATATATTTATTTTCTAATAAATCTAATAAAAATTGTTGAAAATAAAAATAATTCATATTATCTATTGAAATAACCAAGTTTAAAAGGGCATCATTGCTTATTGGCTTTGATACTTTATTTAAAATATATAATATTAAAGCTTTTTTTTCTGCTAATATTTCACTATTTTGTGTTAATTTCATAAAACTACACCCTTATTATTTGTTTCGAATAAAAGTATAACACAAATAATATCAAAAAACAATAAATAACTATAAGCAAAATAGAGATATATACAAAACTTGCAAAACTTATGTAAACGTGTTATAATATTAATTGGTAATGATTAACAAATTTTAATGGAAAGGAAAAAAATATATGACAAACAAATTTGTAAAAGAAAGAAAAGTTAAAGATGCCTGGAAAGACATAGAAAAAATAGTTGAAGGATTAAGCTTAAAAAAAGACAAAACTAGACCTGAGTGTTGGGAAGCTGTAAGGGAATTAGTGAGTAAAAGGAGTGAAATAAGACTTAATAAAGGAATTGAAGAGCAAATTTTTTCAATGATAGACAAGAGGATTTCAGATGAAAAAGATAACTTATATTATGAACAAACAAGATCATTTACAAATAATTTTAGCTTCCTTAGGGAATCTACAGAATTACAAAGAGCTGTGGGAAAAGCAAGGGCAGCAAAATTTACTGATAAAGAGTCTTATAGTAGATTTTGCGAACTAAGGACATTATTTCATGATGCACGCACAGTTAGTGAAGCTGAACAAATAGAGAGTTTACTAGAAAGAGAAGATATTAGTTATGCTGATAAAAGAATATTAGGAGCAAGACTAGGTGTTATAAGGGAAAATGAAGCCAAAAAAGAATTAGAAGGAAAATAATACAAATAAAAAAACTGCTAACAATTTGTTAGCAGTTTTTTGTAATAATTTGTCGATGGAAAATTCTTTACAAATGTAAATAAATGTATTAATATAAATGTATCGAAATTGCATTCTAGCAATTTTAAAATAATTTTAATTCTTAAAAAGTTTAAATCTTTTTAAAAATCCAAATTTAAAATTTCATATTTAAGAGGTGATGCCTATCTGATTAATTATACAGAAAGAAGCATTTTTACAATTTCTTTTATTTTGTCAGTTATTATATTTTTTATAATAAATTTTTGCTTTAATGAGTTGTATAGTTTTTATTTACAACAAAATAAAGAACAAACAAATATAGAAAAGAATATAGTACAAGAAGTTGTAAAAACAGAAGAAATAAAGGCAAAAGAATATAAAGAAACAAAAGAAACCAATTTAGAAGATATATGGCAAATTGAAATTCCTAAAATAAAACTCGTAGCTCCAATTTCAGAAGGAACAAGTCAAGACGTGCTTCTAGATTATGTTGGACATTTTGAAAACACAGAATATTTTGAAGGTAATGTTGGGCTTGCGGCACACAATAGAGGCTTTCCGATCAACTATTTTTCCAGAATTAAAGAATTGAAAGTCGGCGACAAAATAATATACACATCTAAATATGGTAAAAAAACATATAAAGTTAAAAGTATAAAAATTATAAAAGATACAGATTGGTCATATTTAAAAGAAACAAAAGATAATAGAATAACATTAATTACTTGTGTAGAAAACGAGCCAAGTAAAAGATTATGTGTTCAAGCAATAGAATTAAAGGAGGAATAAATTTGAAAAAGAAAATAACAATTATAACAATAATATTAGTAATTTTAGCAGGTATTATACCAATAAAAAGTAATGCAGTAGTACCAATAGATAGTGCATATATTTACGCAAATAAAAAAACAGATGGGTTATTAATGTGGGATGGAATGAAAATTCACACCCATATGGCAGTATATAAAAAAGATGGAAAAGAATATCCTGCGTATTGTTTAGATAGAGATTTACCAGGAGTTGAAATAGGCTTTTCGCAAACAGTAGATATATCAGATGTAATTAGTAATGTAAAAGTTTGGAGAGCAATTATAAATGGATATCCATACAAAACAGTTTCTGAATTGGGTTGTAATTCAGTAGAAGAAGCATACTTAGCAACAAAACAGGCAGTGTATTGTATGCTAACAAATAGAGATGTAGACGAATATACAGCAATTGGAGAATCTGGTAAAAGAACATTAAAAGCTTTAAAACAAATAGTAAACAAAGCAAGAAGTTCAAATGTTAACAAAGTATCAGCAGATCTTACAATAAACCAAGAAAACAGCTTATGGAAAATAGATAGTATAGATAAAAACTATGTATCTCAAACATTTTCGGTATCTGCAAATGCGGGATTTGATAGTTATAAAGTTGAAATTAAAAATTTAGCTATAGAAGGAGCAAAAATAGTAGATAAAAACAACAAAGAAAAACAAGAATTTAATTCGAACGAAATATTTAAAATATTAATACCAGTAACAAATATAACAAAAGATGGAAACTTTACAATTAATGTATCAGGAAAAGTTGCAACAAAACCAGTCTTTTATGGTAAAACTAGAGATGCATCTCTTCAAAGCTATGCAATAACTGGGTATACATACGAAGATGGAGTAGGTAGTAAAAAAGTATATTACACCAGAAACGACACAAAATTAATAATTAATAAAAAAGATGAATCTGGTAAAAATAATTTACAAGGAGTTGAATTTGAGCTATTAGACGAAAATAAAAATGCTTTGTACACTGAATTAAAAACAAATGAAAATGGACAAATTATAATAGATAATTTGCTTCCAGGAACATATTACATAAAAGAAACAAAAACATTAGAAGGGTACGAAATTTATGATAAATTAATAAAAGTTGAACTCGAATTAAATGAAACAGCAACTATAAACGTTATTAATTCTGAAGAAGAACCTAATATTAAAACAGAAAAGAAAGAAACAGAAAATACTGTAAAACAAAGTAATACTGAAAAAGTAGTTAAGTTACCTAAAACTGGAATGTAATTAATCCTTGTTCCTTGACATTTTTTTACATACCATATATAATATTTCATGTAACACTATATAAACAAGAAGGGAACGTGAAATACACAAATGATCACACAAGTGATAGTTTTGGCTATATTAATCTTAGTAAACGCATTTTTTGCAGCTACAGAAATAGCATTTATTTCAATAAACGATGCAAAAATTGAAAAACAAGCAAAAGAAGGAAACAAAAAAGCAAAACAAATTAGAAAGATGTTAAAGGAACCTAGCAAATTTTTGGCTACAATACAAATAGGAATTACACTTGCAGGATTTTTATCAAGTGCATTTGCAGCAGATGCATTTGCAGATGATTTAGCTCCAGCATTAGAAAACCTAATACCATTAGGTATAACCGTTTGGAGAAACATATCAATTGTATTGATAACAATTATACTTTCATATTTTTCTTTAGTTTTTGGAGAATTAGTTCCAAAAAGACTTGCAATGAGAAATTCTGAAAAAATAGCTTTTGGTACAATAGGGGTAGTTAGAACTATAGCTATTATTACAGCCCCATTCGTAAAATTACTTACAGCATCTACAAATGGTATATCAAAATTATTTGGAATTACTGGTACAGATGAAGAAACTGTAACAGAAGAAGAAATAAGAATGATGGTTGATGTTGGAGAAGAAAAAGGTTCAATCGAAGAAGAAGAAAAAGAACTTATTAATAATGTGTTTGAATTTAATGATAAAGTAGCATCAGAAATAATGACACACAGAATGGATATTTATGCAATAGATATAGATTCAGACATAGATAATATCTTGAAAGAATTGGATGAGTATAAATACAGCAGAATACCAGTATATGAAGATAGCATAGATAATATAGTTGGTATGTTATTTGTAAAAGATTTATTGGCAAGCATAAATAAAAAAGGAAAAGTAAAAATTTCAAGTTTATTAAGGGAAGCGTATTTTGTTTCAGAAAATAAACCTATAAATGAACTATTTAGAGACTTACAGAGAAACAAACACCAATTAGCAATAGTATTAGATGAATACGGTGGAACAGCAGGCTTAGTTACAATGGAAGACATTATAGAAGAATTAGTAGGTAACATTTTTGACGAATATGACGAAGAAGAAAAAGAATATGAAAAAATTGACGACAATACTTTTATGATAAGCGGAGGAGTTTCTATACATGAACTAAGAAAGATACTAAATGTAGAGATTCCAGAAGGTGAGTACGATACATTATCGGGATATTTAATAGAATTGCTTGGAAGAATTCCATCAGATGATGAAAAACCTGTAATAGAAACAAAAAGAGTAACATATAAAATTGAAGAATATGAAGAAAAAAGAATATTATGGGTTAAAGCTTGTAGAAATAATATAGAAGAAAGCATTGAAGATGAAGAAGATGAAGAGGAAAATAAAAAAGTAGACAAAGAAGAAACAGAAGAAGATAAAAAATAAAAACATAGGCGGGCAAATTGTCCGCCTAAAAAAAGGAGTAATATAAATGTATGAAACATTTGGAATAAAAAAAGAAGTTATAGATTTATCTAAAAATATAGAAAATGACATTAATTTATGTTTTAAAAAAGTTGATGAAATTGCAGAATATAACAGTTTAAAAGTATTAATGGCATTTCAAAAATATAATTTATCAGAAATGCATTTTAATGGAACAACTGGATATGGTTATGGAGATATAGGAAGAGATACAATAGAAAATATATATGCAGAAATATTTAAAAGTGAAGATGCACTAGTAAGAACTCAATTTATATCTGGTACGCATGCATTATCTACAGCTTTATTTGGGGTTTTAAGACCAGGAGACACATTAGTAAGCATTTCTGGAAAGCCATATGATACTTTAGATGAAGTAATAGGAATTAAAGAAAATAATAGTTCTTTAAAAAGCTTTGGAATAAATTATGAAGAAATAGATTTAGTAAACGATGATTTCGACTATAAGAGTATAGAAGAGAGATTAAAAAAAGGAAATATAAAATTAATTGAAATACAACGTTCAAGAGGATACTCTTCTAGAAAGTCAATAGATATAGAAAAAGTAGAAAAAGTAATTAAACTTATAAAAGAGATAGATAAAGATGTAATTGTAATGATAGACAATTGCTATTGCGAGTTTGTAGGAAAAAAAGAACCAATTGAAGTAGGAGCAGATATAGCAGTTGGTTCATTAATAAAAAATTTAGGAGGAGGAATAGCTCCAAATGGTGCTTATATAGTAGGAAGAAAAGACTTAGTTGAACTTGCAAGTGAAAGATTAACGGCACCAGGGCTTGGAAAAGAAGTAGGCCCAAGTTTAGGTATTAATAAGCAAATTCTGCAAGGGTTATTTTTTGCTCCGCAAGTTGTGGCAAACAGTATTAAAACAGCAATATTTACAAGCAGAATGTTAGAAAAATTAGGATATAATGTAGAACCAAAATATAATGACAAGAGAGCAGATATAGTACAAACTATACAATTTGGAGATCCAAATAAATTAATAAAATTTTGCCAAGGAATACAAGCTGCATCACCAATAGATTCATCTTCTATTCCAGAACCATGGGATATGCCAGGATATACAGATAAAGTAATAATGGCAGCAGGAGCATTTACACAAGGTTCATCTATTGAATTATCATGTGACGCACCAATAAGACCTCCATATACGGCTTTTTTGCAGGGTGGACTTACATATGAATATGGAAAGTTGCGGAGTTATGAAAGCAATTAGTAAGTTAGGTGATTAAAAGTATGAAAAGACCAATTTTAATTATAGGGGCAATGGATGTAGAAATAAATTTTTTAATAGATAGATTAGAAAACTTAGAAACAAATAATCTAAATATATATAATGTATATAAAGGTGAAATAGATGGGTATCCAATTATTATATCACAATCAGAAGTAGGAGTAATAAATTCGTCTGTTATAACAGCATTATCTATAGAAAAATATAATCCATTACTAATTATAAATCAAGGGACAGCAGGAGGATATACAAGAAATATCCATAAAGGCGACATTGTAATAGGTTCAGAATGTTTTAATATCATGTCTGCCAAAACACCAAATAAAGGAGAAAACGAAGGAAGTAATTCATTAGAGTGGCAATATGTAAGTTTTACAAATGGAGGAATAGATAAGAAAAGGACAATTAAAGCTGACAAAAGATTGGTCAATTTTATATATAAGAGAAAAAATATATATTTAAATGGAAACATATATATAGGTGTAATTGGAAGCGGAGATATATGGAATGGTGAAAAAGATAAAATTGAGTATTTAAATAAAAAACACGATGTACTATGTGAAGAAATGGAAGGAATTTCAGTATATACTGTTTCAAATAATTATAATATTCCAGTAGTAGGCGTAAGAGTTATATCAAATAATACAATATTAGAGGAAGAATATGATGAATTATCAGCACTAAAATGTCAAAAGTTTACATATGAAGTTATAAAAGATTTAATAAAAGAAATAAACATATTTGAAAAGTAAAATACAAAAAAATAAGAAAAGGAGATTAAATGAATGTTATTATAATAGGCGGCGGACCGGCAGGAATAATTGCTGGAATATCAGCAGCAGAATGTGGAAACAAAGTAACAATAATAGAAAAGATGAGTTCTTGTGGCAAGAAGCTACTTATTACAGGAAAAGGAAGATGTAACATAACAAACAGTACAGACTTAAATGGTTTTATTGAAAATACACCAAATAATGGAAAATTTTTATATGGAGCTTTAAACAATTTTAATAACAATGACATTGTTAATTTATTAGAAAAAGAAGGAGTTAAAACAAAGGTAGAAAGAGGAGGAAGAATATTTCCTGTATCAGATAAATCAATAGATGTGCTAGAAGCATTACTAAAAATTCTAAAAAAATTAAATGTTAAAATTTTAACAAATACAAAAGTAGAAAAAATAGTTGTAAAAGATGGAAAAGCAGAAGGAGTAAAAATAAATGATGTAGGTGCTCACGGCAACAAAATAAGTAATGAATTAAAAGCTGATAAAATAATTTTAGCAACAGGAGGAAAAAGTTATCCAGTAACAGGTTCTACTGGAGATGGATATAAAATAGCAAAAGAATTAGGTCACACAGTTACAAAAATAAAGCCATCACTAGTGCCACTAATCTCAAAAGATAGCATATGTTCTAAACTACAAGGTTTATCACTTAAAAACGTTTCGATAAAATTAAAAAATAATGATAAAATTATATATCAAGATTTCGGAGAAATGCTATTTACACATTTTGGGGTATCTGGACCAATAATATTAAGTGCTTCTGCGTATTTAATTAGATATAAAAATATAGAAGAATTATTTAAAAATAATAGCATTAAATTAGAAATTGATTTAAAGCCTGCACTATCAGATGAAAAATTAGATTTAAGAATATTAAGAGATTTTGAAAATGAAAAAAATAAAGAATTTAAAAACAGTTTAAATAAATTGCTCCCACAAAAATTAATACCTATTGTAATAGAAAAAACAGGCATTAATCCATACAAAAAAGTAAATGAAATAACAAAAGACGAAAGAGCTAAAATAGTAAAAGTTCTTAAATGTTTAGAGATTAATATAAATGGTGTAAGACCAATAGAAGAAGCAATAATAACTTCAGGTGGAATAAATATAAAAGAAATAAACCCTAAAACAATGGAATCAAAAATAGTAAAAGGTTTATATTTTGCAGGGGAAATAATAGATGTAGATAGCTTAACAGGAGGTTTTAATTTACAGATAGCGTGGTCTACAGGTTACACTGCAGGAATGAACTAAATGGTAATTTATGTGAGAAAATTAATTTTAAATCTGTAGGGGTCGCACCCCAGGGCGACCCTTAAATATTGATATGCGGGTCGCCGTGGGCGGCGACCCCTACAACATTTGCAATTAATTAACCATACAAATTACAATTTATAAGATATTTAATAAAGGATAAATAAAAATGGAAAAAATTAAAACAATTAGTAATAATGCAACAGCTGAAATTACAGAAAAAAAGTCTAAATTTATAGCACATATATTTTATGTAGAAACAATAGAAGAAGCGGAAAAATATATAAAAGAAATAAAAAAAGAATATCACGATGCAAAACATAATGTTTTTGCGTATGCAGTAGAAACTTTAGATCGGAGGAATTGCTGTAAAATACAATGACGATGGAGAGCCACAAGGAACAGCAGGAAGCCCAATATTAAAAATAATATTAGAACAGGGATTGTCAAATGTTTTAGTAGTAGTAACAAGATATTTTGGAGGAATACTTTTAGGAACAGGAGGACTAGTAAGAGCATACTCTGATGCTACAATAAATGCGCTGAACAAAACAGAATATATAAATAAAATATTAGGTTATCAAGTAAAATTATATATAGAATATGATAATTTAGAACAATTAAAATATTATGCCAATAAAAATAAATTTAAAATTATAAAATTAGAATATTTAGAAAATATAGAAAGTATTATAGAGATTACAAAAGAAGTTTTAAATGAAATTACAAATTGCAACAGTAAAATACCTATAAAAATTTTAAAATATGATATTTTGGAAGAAAAATTAATTGAAATATAGATACTTTTACGAAAAATTAGAAAAAATTTCCAAAAAACTATTGCAATATTCGTAAAATCATATTATAATTCGAATTGTAAAAAATTTACAAATTTATTTTTAGGGGGTATAAACTTGAAAGAAAAAATTACAGTCTTAATTGCAGACGATAATCCTGACTTTGCAATGACTTTAGCTAGTTATTTGGAAAAAGAAGAAGATATGGAGGTTATTGGCATTGCTAAAGATGGTAAAGAAGCATGTGATATGATAATTAATACAGAACCAGATATTGCTTTATTAGATGTTATAATGCCATATTTAGATGGGCTAGGTGTATTAGAAAGAATTTCAGTAGCCAAGATGAACAAAAAACCAATTTGTATAATGCTTTCGGCAGTGGGACAAGCAAAAATTACACAACAAGCAATAAATTTAGGGGCAGAATATTATGTGGTTAAACCTTTTGATATAGAGTTACTAATAAAAAGAATAAAAGACATAAAATATTTTCAACCTGCACCTAATCAAAAGAATTTTATTAATAGAGAGATAAAAGTTCCTTACATAGAAATTTCTGAAGAAAGTAAAAAAGACGAAGATAATTTGGAGGCATTAGTTACAAATATAATTCATGAATTGGGAGTCCCAGCACATATAAAAGGTTATCAATATTTAAGAGAAGCAATAGTTATGGTTATTAATGATATAGATATGATAAATCAAATAACAAAACAGTTATATCCAGAGATAGCAAAAAAATTTAAAACTACCCCAAGTAGAGTAGAAAGAGCAATACGCCATGCAATAGAAGTAGCATGGTCTAGAGGAGAACAGGCAGTAGTAGAAAGAATATTTGGTTATACAATTTCTGCTGCTAAAGGAAAGCCTACAAATAGTGAATTTATAGCAATGATAGCTGATAAACTAAGACTAGAATTAAAGAGTGCTTAATAATTGGAACTAACATAGTCAAAACAGAGTAGAAGTTATAAACTACTCTGTTTTTTTTAACTATACTAACTCACATAAAAATTAATTTCCCATATAATAAACTAGGGGGAATTATAATGAATATAGAATGCAAATGTAATAAAGAATTATTATGCAAAGTTTTATGTGGTACGGTTATTGCAATATTTGTAGTGTTTTTAATTTTTTTAGCAATTTTTTCCCAAAACAATATGGAACAAAAAGATATTCTAACAGCGATAGCTGTTCAAGGTGACAATACTGAAGTAGGAGTTGCAAGAATAAGATTTAGCCAAAATGATATAGTAGTAGGAAATGCAATTAGCCATGAAGAAGGAAGCCAAGATATAATAATAAATGAAGATGGAATTTACCAAATATCATATCAATTATTTGGAACCCAAGATGCAATAGCAACATTTAATTTTAATGCGGTATTAATAGTAAATAATGAAGGAATAGATTCTACATTTAACGAAAGTCCAATTTTAAGAGAAAATATTCCCAACAGAATGACTTTAACTAGCACAGTTATTTTAAGACTAAATGCAGGTGATGTTTTGAATTTAGGTGGAGTTTCTATTGAAGACATTACCTATCCAAATGCAAGAATAGATATAGAAAAAATAGGATAAAAATAACGCAGATTTATAAATATTATAAATCTGCGTTTTAAAATTTTAATATAGTTTTATTATGCTATGAAGATTACCTGTTTCTTTATCTTTAATAGTAATAATATGCTCATTTTGTTCAGTTTGTGCATAATAAACAAAAAGTGTATCACCCAATTTTGCCTCGTGCTTATACATAATTTCAACATTATTGAATTCCCCATTTTTATATATATCTTCTGGCAAAGCCTCATATGCAAAATCTAGGTAATTTAAGTTGTTTACATGGTGGTTTGTATCTATATCTCTTCTTTCAATTTTATATTCTAAAACGAACTCAGAATTTTCTGGTTCTTTTAATTTTTCATTAAATTTTTCTTCAAAAACTGCCTTATCAGTGCTCTCAAATTTTTCTCTCATTTCAGGGGTAGTTTTAGCGATAGCTTGCTTGTTAACATCAAATAAAAGCCATTTTGATGTAGCTATTGCAACTAAATTATTTTTACTGTCATAAACTTCTAAATCTCTATATGAGAAAAGTGCATTTTGAGATCTGCTCCAAGTATTTATAGTTAAAGTTTCTCCCCATTTAGGGCGAAGAAAAACTCTTAATTTCCAATTTAAAAGAAGCCATGCAAGACCAGTTTTGGGAATGTCATTTAAGCCATACCCTGCAATACCACTATGAATGCCAGCAATTTCTTGCATCATTCTTAAAATTCCTTTATTTGTTAAGTGATTATTTTCACCAACATCACAAAAACTAATATCAAATTTTTTTGTACATATTTTCATTTGGATTCCCTCTTTCTATAAATGGAAATATATCACAAATTTTTTAAAAATTCAAATAAAAATAAATTGTAATTTGTTTTTGTGAAGTGCGATGTGCGAAGTGTGAGGTGTGCTTTTTATGGCAAGGCTACGCAAGTCTTACCACAATTTCACACTTCCCACATCCCACTTCTCACTTCTCAGATAAATTACAATTTGATATAGTAAATAGCAAAAATATATTATATAATACCAACAAAGGAGCAAATATTATGGTAGAGTTATTATCTCCAGCAGGAGATTTAGAATGTTTAAAAACAGCAGTTCAAACAGGAGCAGATGCTGTGTATTTTGGAGCATCAGAGTTTAATGCAAGAGCAAATGCCGAAAATTTTAATAAAGAAGAATTAGTGCAAGCAATAGAATATGCAAAGCTAAGAGGAGTAAAAACACATTTAACAATAAACATATTAATAAAAAACGATGAGTTTGAAGATGCAATTGAGCTTGTAGAATTTGCATATAATGCCGGAATAGATGCAGTAATTGTTCAAGATTTGGGGCTTGCTAAAAGAATAATAGAATTTTTCCCAGATTTAGAAGTCCACAGTAGCACACAAATGACAATATACAATTTAGATGGAGCAAGAGAAATAGAAAGTTTAGGATTTTCAAGATGTGTTCTTGCAAGAGAGTTATCAATAGAAGAAATAGAGCATATTTGTAAAAATACTAAAATTGATATAGAAGTATTTATCCATGGGGCACTATGTATAAGCTATTCTGGACAATGTTTAATGAGTAGTATGATAGGCGGAAGAAGCGGAAATAGAGGTAAGTGCGCTGGAACTTGTAGGCTTCCATACAGTTTAATAAATAACGGAAAAGTTCAAGAACACGGCTATCTTTTAAGCTCTAAAGATGTTTGTACATTAGATATTATTCCGGATTTAATTAATGCCGGAGTAAAATCATTCAAAATAGAAGGAAGAATGAAATCAAAAGAATATGTAGGCATAGTAACTAGTATTTATAGAAAATATATTGACCTTGCTGAAAGTGGAAAAAAATATATAGTAGATGAAGATGATAGAGAAAAATTAATGCAGATTTTTAATAGAGGTGGATTTAGCACTGGATATTTAAAGGGAAAACTAGGAAAAGATATGATGTATATTAAAAGACCAAATCATATGGGTGTTCAAGCAGGAGAAGTGATTAGTTATAATCCAAGTAAAGGCCATGTAAAAATTAAGCTATCAAAAGAGTTAAATTTAGGAGATAGTATTTCAATTAATGATTCATCATGCAAAATTTCTGAGCTTATGAATGGTAATAACAATATTAAATTTGCAAATATTGGACAAGTTGTAACAGTAGGAAGAATAAAAGGAAAGATTTTGCGAGGTAATAAAGTTTATAGGACAGTATCTCAAAAACTAAATAAAGAAATAATTGAAATTTCTAGCAAAGAAAATATAAAAAGACCAATAAATGTAAAAATTTATTTAAAAGAAAATGAACCTATAAAATTGGGAATAGAAGATATTTTGAGTAAAACGAGATTAATAAAAACAGAAGAAACAATTGTAAAAAAGGCAGAAAAAAATGGAATAAGCAAAGAGAGAATAAAAGAGCAACTTTCTAAAACTGGAAACACTCCTTTTGAAATTGAGGAAATTCAAGTAGTAGCAGATGATAATATAATACTTCCAATAAGTGCAATAAATAGTATAAGAAGAAATGCAATAGAAGAATTGCAAGATGAGATATTAAAAAGTTTTAAAAGAAAAAAGAGCATAAGTATAGAATGCAAACCAAAAAATACTGTTAAAAATAATACATCAGAACCTAAAGTTTCTTTAGCATTAAATACTTTTAATGAAAATACAAATTATAGCAATTTAACAGGAGTAGATAATATATATATTCCATTTAGATTATTTTTAAGAAATAAGGAAAAAATAAATAAAATTAGTAAAAAGTTTAATACATATGTACTACTTCCAGCAATTACAAAGGGTAATTATGAAATCTTGATAGAAAATAATTTAAAAGAGATATTAAGAAATAATGTAAAAGGAATAGTATTATCTAATCTTTCTCATTTAGAATTACTAAAAAAATATGAAATTGAGAAATTAGATTTAATAGCAAATTATACATTAAATGTATCTAATAGCTACACCGCCCAAGAATTAGAAAAATTAGGTGTATCTAAGGTTACTTTACCACCAGAACTAGATAAAGAAAGTATTCAAAGTTTAGACAGAAATATTAAAAAAGAAGCTATAGTTTATGGTCGAACTCTTTTAATGACAACAGAATATTGTACAATTGGAAGAGTAAATAATTGCCCTGGAATTTGCGAAAAAGGAACGTATAAACTAAAAGATAGAAAGGGATTTGAATTTCCAATATATACAGATAGGGTAAATTGTAATAACTTAATTTATAATTCAAAGATAACATCAATATCATGGAAAGATTTAAATGTAGATTCTATAAGAATTGATATTTTAGATGAAACTGAAGAAGAAATACAACAAATAATAAATATTCATAAAAAAGGAGAGAGATTAGAAGGAGAAAATTACACTAATGGAAATCTGAATAGGGAGATATAATTTGTGAAAAAACTATTTACAAATTGTAAATATATGGTATAATAAAAAAAGAAATAGGAAGCCACAAAAACGTGGTTGCCATCATTGGTGTTTAAAACACATCTCTAATGACCAGCAGAGATGTGTTTTGCTTTATTTGCTAGTAATTATAACCAAAGCTATAATTAAGGCAACAGCAATTATGGTAACTGCAACAAGTGCAGAAAAAAGTAAAATTATTATATGTAGCAAAATTTGTTCTACCATAAGCATCACCTCCTTATCATTTGTATAAAGAGATGACAGAGCCACATTTCTGCTTATTCCTATTTCATGTACATTATACAAAATATGGAAAATAAATGTCAATACAAAATGACAAATTGTAGCGCAAAAAATCTAAATTCATATCATATATTAGGTGATATGATGAAAAAAGAAAAATATAATAGGGCAAAAGCAAAAGAATATGCAAAGAAATGGGCATATAGCAGAAATCCAAGTTATTATAATTTTGATATTATTGGAGGAGATTGTACTAGCTTTATATCTCAATGTATATATGCAGGATCAGGAATAATGAATTATACTAAAAATACAGGTTGGTACTATAACTCGGTAAATGATAGAAGTCCTTCTTGGTCTGGAGTAGAATTTTTGTATAATTTTTTAATAAATAATAAAAGTGTAGGACCTAGAGGAAATGAAGTAGGATTAGATAAAATAGAAATAGGAGATATAATTCAACTAAGTTTTGATGGAATAAAATTTTCACATACATTAATGGTTGTAAATGTTGGTGATAAATTAGACTTGAATAATATTTATACAGCCTCACATACGTATGATTCATATAATAGAAGGGTTTCTTCATATACATTTAAAAATATAAGATTTGTTCACATAGATTCAATATATAAGTGGTAAAATAATATATGAAATTTGTCAAAAAGTATTTGTTTTGCTAAAAAAACAAGAATAAGATTGCGTAAAATAAGCCAAAATAATAATGGTGGTAAATTATGAGCATTTCATGGCTTAAGTCTTCAAATGACAATAAGAGTTTTAGAATTTTTAAAAATTTAGGATTTGATGTTTTTGAGATAAACGATTTAGACAAAACTGACGAAAAAATAAAAGAATTAGTAAATCAAAAATATACAACAATAGTGTTGTCTAATGAAGTGGCAAGCTTTTCTGGAGATATTATAAATAAATATAATAAAAAAGAGAATATAAATATAGTTATTGCTCCAAGAAAATTAAATAAGTAAATTGTAATTTATCTGAGAAGTGAGAAGTGGGATGTGGGAAGTGTGAAATTAAGGTAAGCCTTACGTAGCCTAACCCTAAAAAGCACACCTCGCACTTCGCACCTCACACATCACAAAAACAAATTCCAATTTATTGATTTAAATAATCATTTTGTTGATTAAAAAACATATACTTTATAAAAACAAAATGAGGAGCAAAAAGTGATACTTAAAGAAGAAATATATAATAACTTCATATATGATTTTAGTAAGATTTTAAGGGGAAAAATTCAAGATATAGAGATTTCAAAATTAATTTTTTTATGTATTGGAACAGATAGGATAACAGGAGACAGCTATGGACCACTTGTTGGATATAAATTAAAACATTTATTTAAAAATGAAGAAAATATAAAAGTAATTGGAGATTTAGATAATATAGTTACTGCAAACAATATTGAAAAAATTATTTATAATATAAATAATACATATGAAACATCGTTTATTATTGCAATTGATGCTGCAATATCAAAAAAAAATAATATTGGAAAGATTATAGTATCTGAACACAAAATGAATGTCGGAAGCGGGTTAAATAAAAAAGATATGTATGTAGGAGATGTTAGCATAAAAGGAATAGTTGCAAAGGATTTAAAAAGACCACAATACAACTTTAAGCTATTACAAAATACTCCTCTAGGACTTATTATGAATATGGCGGAATGTACAGCATATGGAATATATAACGTTATCAATGTATAAACCTAGAAAAAATGGAAAAAATTTATATATAGATTTTTTTCAGGGGGATACAAATGGATTCAGAAAACATGAAAAATATGATAGTTCTTAAAAATTTACCATCTAATATAGTGGATGAGGCAATAGTAATATTAAAACCTAATGTTAAATTAAAAAGTTTAAACACATCAGAAAAAGGTTGTAAAAACAAACAAAATAAGGAAGTAGTATGTAAAAATCCTAAAAAATATATAATAAATGAAGCCGAAATGGTAGTTAGCAATTACCTATCTAAATTGGAGAAAGATAAAACAAGTGTTAATAAAATAAATAAAAAAATGGAAACAAAATACAAAAGATTAAGGGGAATTTCAATAATTTTAGGAATTTTATTTTTAGGAACTTTTTTTGTGAAATAAATTGGAATTTGCATGATTAAATTAATTGCAAACATTTTTAATTATTAAAATTAATATTTTTATATTTTAACCCTTTAATGAAAATTAAAATTTTCATTAAATTGATGATTTTAAATTGTAGAGTAGCGCGAAGAGATTTCCATTTATATTTTTCGAGCGGGTTACGGGTGGGGACCGACAAGCTTAGATTATGTTCAGAAAATTTAGCGTCAGCTAAAATTTTATTACATAATCTGCGCAGTTGGGGCGCGTGAGAAAAAATATAAATAAATCTCTGGGAGCGAACCTAAAAAATAAATTTACTTACATAAAATCCAATTAAATTAATACATAAAGTTCTAACATTTCTTCTTTTGAATATACATTAGAAAAAGTATATTACAAAGGAAGAGGTGTTTTTTTATGGAAAGAACTTTAACCCCAGATGAAAGAATAAAAAGAGCAGAAGAAATTTATTATAGAAAAAAGATACAAGCCAGCAATAGAAATTCTGCAAGAGTGAATGTTTCAGAAGAAAAAGATTTTGGAATGCTTAAAAAAATGTTATTACAATTACTTATTTGTGCAGTTATATACAGTATTTTTTATATGATAAAAAATACAAATTACGTATTTTCTGATGATGTAATTAAAAAAACAAATGAAATATTATCATATGATTTAAACATAAAAAATTTATATGAACAAGTTATGTTGTACTTAAATAAATTTACAAACAATGTAGGGGCGGCTATTAGCCATCCGCAAGATGACAATAACAGTAATAGTAATAATAGTGAAAGTAGCATAAACACAAATACTGAAAGCCTAAATAGTGAACCCACAAACGAATCATTAAGTGAAAATATAGGGGGTGAAAATGTAGTTTTAAGTGAAAATGAGACAGGAGATCTTACTCAAATGGAGCAAGATGCAAAAGATATCCTTGCAAGCAAATCACTAATTATTCCGCTAAAAGGAACTATTACATCAAGATATGGACTAAGAAACCCAGAAACACCAACTGTACCAAAAAATCATACAGGAATTGATATTGCGGTAAATGAAGGCACAGTATTTATTGCTTCTATGGCAGGTAGGGTCGAAAAGGTATCTAGTGAGCGGAGATTTAGGCAATCATTTTACAATTGTAAGTGATGATGTAAAAACTGTGTACGCTCATTGCAAAACTATATATGTAAAAGAAGGAGATGAAATAGCCCAAGGACAAGAAATAGGAGAAGTGGGAGCAACAGGAAATGTAACAGGACCACATTTACATTTCGAAATAAGAAAAAATAATAGATATGTGGATCCAGATTTGATACTAAAGTTTGACTAAAAAACTAAGGAAGTGATTTACTTGCGAATAAAAATAAATTTACAAATCTTTTTGTTTATAATTATATTTGTGTTTACACATCAAATTAAAATTTATGGTTGTATAATGTTTTTTGCTTTAATTCATGAGTTAGGACATATGATAGCTGGAATTTTGCTTAAGCTAAAACCAAAATCATTAGAATTTATGCCATTTGGAATAAGCATAGTATTTGAAGCTTATGGATACAAGAAGTTATTAGAATTAAAAAAAATATTTTTAGCTTTAGCAGGTCCTATTACTAATTTTATAATAATATTATTAGTGTACTTTTTAAATATCAACATAGAAATAAAACAAATTATAATATATTCTAACATATTAATAGGAATTTTTAATTTGATTCCACTTTATCCTTTGGATGGAGGCAGAGTTTTAAAAGGAATAATAAAGTTAAAATATCCTGAAATGAAATCAAACTACATAGTGAATAAAATCTCAAATGCAATTGTAATTATTCTTACAGCAATGTCTAGTATAGGAATTTTATATTTTAAAAACATAGCAATATTATTTATAATAATATATCTTTGGTTTATCGTAATAAAAGAAAATAAAAAATATAGCATGAAGAAAAAAATTTATGATACAATACAAAAAAGAGAGAAATGTATTGACATTTAAATGATTAAATGTAAAAATAAAATTATAAATTTATACCTTTAATGGAGGAAACAAATGATAAGAAAACATAATAAAGGAGAAAAAGGAATAACTCTAATTGCATTAGTTTTTACAATTGTAATATTACTTATATTAGCAACTGCTGTTGCGTATAGCATAAATTCTTCGAATAATCCAACATATTATAATAATATGATTTCAGATATAGGGCAATTGGAAGATGCAATATTAGTTTATTATAATGAGTATGGAGAATTACCTATAACAGAAAGAAAAGTAACTATAGAAGCACAAGATTATTATGAAATAGATTTATCAAAATTAGAAAATGTAACACTATTTTATGGAAGTGAGTTTGGAAAAGATTTAAATAGTAATTCTGATATTTATGTCGTTAATAATGCTTTAGAAGTTTATTATCTAAAGGGTATAGAAAGAAATGGAGAGGTTTATCATAAGATTAATAAGTAAAAATTTATAAGGTTAGAATTTTTAAAAAAGCTTGCAAATGTAATAAATATGTGATAAAATAGCAATGTTTGAAAATAGCATTGCTATTTTTCCTTACTCATATATATGTATGGGTTATAAGCCAAGAGGAGGTGAAGAAATAATGAATAAATACGAAAGTGTTATCATTATTAATCCAAATTTAGAGGGTGAAGCTATTAAAGGTTTAATAGAAAAATTCTCAAATTTAATTAATACTGATGGTAAACTTGATTCAGTAGAAGAAATTGGTAAAAAGAAATTAGCTTATGAAGTAAAAAAGAACAAAGAAGGATACTATATTGTATTTAAATTCGAAGCTAAACCAGAGTTAATCGCTGAATTAGAAAGAATATATAGAATTACAGACGAAGTAATAAAATTTATCGTTGTAAAAGAGGAGAAATAAAATATGAACAAAGTTGTTTTAATGGGCAGATTAACAAGGGATCCAGAAGTTAGATATACTCAAACTAATAATACATTAGTTGCATCTTTTTCACTTGCAGTAAATAGAAGATTTGTAAGACAAGGTGAGGAAAGACAAGCTGATTTTATAAATGTTGTTGCTTGGAGCAAAACAGGAGAATTTTGTAGCAAATATTTTAAAAAAGGACAACAAGTTGGAGTAATAGGAAGACTTCAAACAAGAAATTGGGAAGATGATAAAGGGCAAAAGCATTATGTTACAGAAGTAGTAGCAGAAGAAGCATATTTTGCAGATAGTAAAAGAGAAGGAGATACTTCAAATTTTGAGAATACATTTGGAAGTACAATATCAGAGAATTCAGAATTTACTACATCTTCAGATGATGAATTACCATTTTAAGAATTGTTTCAAAAAAGAGTTAAAGTAGATAGTTAAAAATACAAAATTTGCAGAGCAAATTTTGGAAAGGGGGAAAATATAATGGCAGACAAAAAACAAAACTCAAAAAACAATAGAAGAAGAAACGGAAGCGATGATGACTTCAATCCAAAATTCAGAAAAGCTAGAAAAAAAGTATGTGTAATGTGTAGCAATAAAGATTTTGTTTTAGATTATAAAAATGCAGATCAATTAAAGAAATTTATAAATGAAAAAGGTAAAATATTACCAAGAAGAGCAACAGGTGCTTGCGCAAAACATCAAAGAGATATTACACAAGCTATAAAAAGAGCAAGACATATAGCTATTTTACCATACACACAAAACTAATGTTTAAGGAACAGATTTTATTCTGTTCCTTTTTTGTATGAGAAGTGATAAGTGGGATGTGAGAAGTGTGAAATTAGGGCGGAGCCTGCGAAGCGTATCCCTAAAATCTCACCTCTCACCTCACACATCTCACCGCTAAATCACAATTTAATAAAAAATTAAAAAAATATAGAATTTTATTTTTTTATGATATAGAATGATTAAGGAAAATAAATTAAAGGAGTGAGTTTGTTGAAAATCACTGATATAGAAGAGCTAGAAGAAATAGCAAGAAGAGTTAGAATAGGAATAATTGAAGGTGTTTATAATGCAAAATCAGGTCATCCAGGAGGATCACTGTCAATTGCAGATATTCTAACAGTTTTATATTTCAATCAGATGAATATAGACGAGAATGAACCAAAAGCTAGATCAAGAGATAGGCTAGTGTTATCAAAAGGGCATGTCGCGCCAGCACTATATAGCGTGCTTGCAGAAAAAGGATATTTTAGTAAAGATGAATTAAAAAAATTGAGAAAGGTTGATGGAATGCTTCAAGGGCATCCAGATATGAAAAGAACTCCAGGAATAGATATGTCAACTGGCTCACTTCGGACAAGGATTATCTGCTGCAAACGGTATGGCACTTGCATCTAAACTAGATCATGAAGGAGTAAGAGTATATTGCATATGTGGAGATGGAGAACTAGAAGAAGGGCAAATTTGGGAAGCTGCAATGAGTGCTAGTCATTACAAATTAGATAATTTATGCGTAGTTGTAGATAACAACAATTTACAAATTGATGGACAAGTAGATAAAGTAATGAATATTTATCCGTTAGATAAAAAATTTAAAAGTTTTGGATTTGAAGTAATTAGCATTGATGGACATGATATTAAACAAATAATTAATGCATTTAATAAAGCAAAAACAGTAAAAGGAAAGCCAACTGTAATAATAGCAAAAACCATAAAAGGAAAAGGAGTTTCTTTTATGGAAAATGTAGCAGATTGGCACGGAAAAGCTCCAAACGAAGAAGAATATAAAATAGCAATGGAAGAACTACAAAAATAATTTAAATAATGAATGTAGGGGCGTTGTCGGTTAGGAATACCAATGAGAAATACCAAACTGCGCCCGTAATTAAAGGAGTTAGAGAAATGATAGATTTACATATTCATACTAACAACTCAGATGGTTCAGATAATGTAATAGAAGTATTAAAAAAAGCAGAAAAACAAAAATTATCTTACATATCAATAACAGATCATGAAAGTGTAAACGGTTATAGCGAGTTAAGGAATATAAACATAAAAGATTATTATTCTGGGAAAATTATACCTGGTGTTGAATTAAAAAATTATTACAAAGATAGAGTAATAGATATTTTGGCTTATAACATAGATATAGATAAATTTAATAATTATCTAGACAAAAATTATAAACAAAAAACCCATAGAATATTAGAAACTAAAAATTTAACTTGCCTTTATAAACAATCAAAAGGATATAATTTAGTACTAGATCCAATAGATAGCTTGCAGTGGAATCCAGATTCAGACTGGGGGAGTGTAGTTTTCTATAATGAAGTAAAAAAACATCCAGAAAATGAAGCAAAAGTACCAAAAGATTTATGGGAAAGCTTTGCTAATTTTAAAAAAGATTATGTCTACAATAGAAACAACATGTTTTTCTTAGATAAGAAAGATGATTATCCATCGCCAAAACAGACAGTAGAACAAGTACATTTGGCTGGTGGAGTTGCATTCTTAGCTCATGTTTATGAATACAAATGGGTAGAAGATAAAATAGAGTATATAACTCAGCTATTAAAAGATAGTAATTTAGATGGAATAGAATGCTATTATAGTAATTTTACAGAAGAACAAACAGAAGGTTTATTAAATTATTGCAAAAACAATAATTTATATGTAAGTGGAGGAACAGATTACCACGGAACGAAAAGACCAAGTGTAGAGGTAGGAGTAGGAAAAGGAAATTTAAATATTCCAGATACAATAATAAAAAACTGGTACATAAAATGAGGGACATTCCTCGATTTATGAGAAATGCCGGTAAGCGAGGTCGTTCCTCAAACCTTGTAAATATTAAAAAAGGAGAATATATATGGATTTAGAGAACTTAAAAGCAACAAGACAAAGCTATGGAGAAAAGTTAGCAGAGTTAGGAGAAAAAAATAAAGATATTGTAGTTTTAGATGCAGATTTATCAGGGGCAACAAAGACTTCAATTTTTGCAAAAAAATTTCCAGAAAGATTTTTTGACATGGGAATTTCAGAGCAAGATATGATGTCTACTGCAGCGGGGCTTGCTACTTTTGGAAAAATACCGTTTGCAAGTTCATTTGCAATGTTTGCATGTGGAAGAGCATATGATCAAATAAGAAACAGCATAGCATATCCACACCTTAATGTAAAAATATGCGCATCACATGCAGGAGTTACTGTAGGAGAAGACCGGAGCGTCTCATCAAATGCTAGAAGATATAGGAATGATGAGAGGACTTGCTAACATGTATGTTATGTGTACATCTGATGATTTAGAAACAAAATGGGCAGTAGAGGCAATTTCTAAAATAAAAGAACCAGTCTATTTAAGGCTATGCAGATACGCAACGCCACAAATATATGATGAAAATCAAAAATTCGAAATAGGGAAAGGAGTTCAAATTGGAGTTGGAACTGATGCAACTGTATTTGCAACAGGTGTTGTAGTTCCAGAGGCAATAAAAGCAAAAGATGAATTGGAAAAGCAAGGAATAAATATAAGGGTAGTAGATATGCACACAATAAAACCAATAGATGAAGAATTAATTATAAAATGTGCAAAAGAAACAAAAAAATTAATATCTATAGAAGACCACAGTGTAATCAATGGGTTAGGAAGTGCAATATCTGATGTGTTAGCAGAAAAATACCCATGTAAGCTTATTAAAATGGGAATAAAAGATAAATATGGTAAGTCTGGACCTGCAAAAGAATTATTGAAATATTTTAAACTAACAGCAGAAGACATTATTGAAACTGTGAAAAATGATTAGTTATATAAATTGCAATTTGTGTAATTTTAATGAGAAAATATATTTTAAAATCTATAGGGGAGGACGACCATGTCCGCCCGAAACAAATTAATTGCAAACGTTGCAGGAGTCAGAGCTATCAACGATCCCGACGCAAAATATGTCAATAATTTTTGAATATTTCACTAAAAAATAACTTTATTTTATTAGCGAATATTTCACCATATGTACAATCT
>CALXVD010000004.1 GCA_944391865.1 uncultured Clostridia bacterium | reverse complement strand
TTCTTTTTTTATTGTATAGGAAAAATCGAAGATTTTGACTATACAACAAGGTTAAGTTACCTTGGGCTGTGCATATTCGCAAAGCGAAATGCACATGTGTGCGTCGAAAGCTTTGCTTTCGCTAACGCACACTTTTCTTATTTTTATATAAAATGCAACTTTTTTTGTCTTTATATGGTATTATAATTGTAAGGTGATATAAATGGATTATACAAACAAAAATCAATACCTAGAAAAAATGATAAATAAATATTCAAATATGGTATATAGACTTGCTTTTGTAAGAACAAAAACTAAGGAAAATAGTGAAGATGTATATCAAGAAGTTTTTTTAAGATTAGCAAAAAAGATGCCTGTATTTAAAAATGAAGAACATGAAAAAGCGTGGCTTATAAAAGTTACAATAAATTGCAGTAAAAACTTACTAAATTCTAAATTTTTAAGGAATACCTTGGAATTAAAAGAAGAAATGACTTTTGAAACAAAAGAAAGGCATGATGTATACTATGCCGTACAGGAACTGCCTTTAAAAGATAGGACAGTTATCCATTTATATTATTATGAGAATTATAAAATTAGTGAAATAAGCAAGATATTAAAAGTAAAAGAAAATACAATTAAATCTTGGCTTATGCGAGCACGAGAGAAATTAAAATTAATAATTCAAGAAGATTATTAAAGAGGTGTTATTAATGAATAAAAAAGACTATATTGATGCAATAAATGAAATAGAAGTAAGCAATGAGTTAAAAAACAAAACATTAGAAAAGATAAAAGAAAAAAGAAAATATAAAAGAATTTATGCAATATCTACAGCTATGATTATATTAGTACTTGCAATATCAATTGCAATACCAATAAATTATAATAAAAACAAAGTAACACCAATAGAAATAGTAGAAGAAAATAATGGACTTCCTAAGATAGAAAGTTTTGAGAATTTATATAATATTCTAAATAAAAATACTGATGAAAATTATAAAGCAAAACAAGAAGAGTTAATTTTGGAAGATTCTATTGATAGTACACAAAATGAATCTATTCAAAGCAATAATTCAAAGGAAGAACAATATAACGACTATTCTAATACAAATGTTCAAGTGCAAGGAGTTGATGAAGCAGATATAGTAAAAACAGATGGAGAATATATATATTATTTAAGTTTAAACAAGGTAGTTATAGTTAATTCAAGTGATAGTAAAAACTTAAAAGTAACATCAGAAATTAAATTTGAGGAAAAAAATTTTTACCCAAATGAATTGTTTATAGCTGAGAATAAATTAATAGTTATAGGAACAACAGGCATTTATAATAAATACTTTACAGTAGACATGGCATATCCAACAGATACTCAAGAATTTACAATTGCTAAAGTTTATAACATAGAAAATAAAAATATTCCAAAATTAGAAAGAGAAATACAAATAGAAGGTAGTTATATATCATCAAGAATGATACAAGATAATATATATGTAATTTCTAATAAATATTTGTATACATATTTATTTAGAAATAATAAATTAGAAAATCTAAATGAAGAAGAATATAAACCTAAATATAAAGACACTGCAGTAGGAGAAGAAATGAAAAGCATAGATTACCAAGACATTTACTATTTTCCAGAAAGTGATGACACATCGTATTTAAACATTGCTGTGTTTAGTGTAAATAATAATGAACCTGCAAATATTGAGAGTTATTTAGGTGCAGGAGAGCAAGTTTATTCATCTCAAAACAACCTATACATTACTAAAACCAAATATGAATATAAAGATAGTAAAACATCAGGTTATTATGATAATTATGATGTAAACACATATATATATAAATTTGCTTTAGATAAAACTAATGTTATATATAAAAATGTAGGAAGCGTTCCAGGAGAAGTTTTAAACCAATTTTCTATGGATGAAAAAGATGGATGTTTTAGAATAGCAACAACAGATAGAGATAATTGGAATGATGAAACAAGCAAAAATAATTTATATATCTTAAATGAAAATTTAGAAAAGGTAGGAGAAATAGAAAATTTAGCAAAGGGAGAAAAAATTTATTCAGTTAGATTTATGGGAAATAGAGCATACATGGTAACATTTAAGGAAACAGATCCATTATTTGTAATAGACTTAAGCAATGTAACAACCCCAAAAGTATTAGGAGAACTAAAAATACCAGGTTATAGCAATTATTTACATCCATATGATGATACACATATAATTGGCTTTGGAGAAAATACCAAAGTGGATGAATATGGTAACACTATATCAGATGGAATGAAAATGGCATTATTTGATGTTAGCGACCCAAATAATCCGCAAGAATTATATTCTGTTAACATAGGTGGAAGCGGAACATATTCAGAAATCTTATATAACCACAAAGCATTGCTATTTTCAAAAGAGAAAAACTTAATAGCATTTCCAATTTCTATATCAGAAGATGGAGAAAGCTACCATTCAAAACTAAGATTTCAAGGTACTATAGTTTATGAACTTAGCTTAGATAAAGGCTTTAATTTAAAAGGAAAAATAGCGCATATGCAAGTAAAAAACGGATATGAGGATTACGATTATACAAAAGAAGTTGAAAGAATAATCTATATCAATGATTCTCTATACACATTATCAAAAAGCCTTATAAAATCAACTAATATGAATACAATGGAAGAAGAAGACTTTGTAGAAATCAAAACAGAGGACTAATTTTACAAATAAAGGAAAATATGGTATAATTTAAGTAAGTTGTAAAAGGCAAAATAAACGAAAGTTTATGACGCAAAGCCAAAGGTCTAAAAGCTAAAAGCTAAAAGCTCATGATTGCTTGGCTGCCACAAATGATAAGGGGTGATGGTATATGAATAAGAAAAAAATTTTAAAAATATCATTATTCATTGTTATAATTTTAATAGTTATATTTTTAGCATTTACTATTTGCAAAATGATGATACTTAAAAAATTAAATCAAAATGTTGCAAAATACTTAAGTAGTGATAGTTATTATGAGAAGATAATAAATGATACAAAAGATACAAAAACTATTACAGAATATTATTGCAAAGGAGATAATGCTGTATTATTTTTAAATACTACAGTAAAAGATACAGGAGAAACAAGAAGATTAACAAATTATTATAAAGGAGAAAAGACTAATACATACATAGAAGCAGATGGAAATAAAATAGCTTTATTAGATTCAAACGGTTTGCCAAGTAGAATAATGATAAGACAAGTTGATATTGGTAACAATTTGTGGGATTTATTTTTAATATCACTTGCAACTTCTATAAAAAGCGAAGAATATGAAGGAAAAGAATGTTATGTTCTATCTTTAGATAAAACATCAGAAACTTATATAGAAAAGGAAACAGGACTTGCATTAAAGGCAAACGAAGGTATAGTAGTTGATGAAAACGGAAACGAAACAGTTCAAGAAATTGAGTATTATTATGATTTCAACAGTATAGATGACAGCATTTTGAAAGAACCAAATATTAACGAATATAAAATACAAGAAAATAATAATTAGAATAGCAAAGCAAAACATCTCATTGCTAATGTAGCACATGAGATGTTTTTGTATTTTCCTTGTTAAAAATGCGAAAACCCCTTTTAAAATACACAAAAAAGATATATAATATTACAAATGTTTATATTAAATAGGAGAATTTATGAATAAAAAGTGGGAATATTATGAAGAAAACAAAGAATTAATAAGCAAAATATCAGAAAAATTCAATATATCTAAGCTTCTTGCAAAAACACTTGTAAATAGAGATGTAGTAGATGATAAGTCAATAGAAATATTTTTAAATCCAACAAGAAATGATTTTTATAATCCATTTTTAATGCCAGACATGGAAAAAGCAGTAAAAAGAATTATTAAAGCAATACAAACAAATGAAAAAGTAATTATATATGGAGACTACGATGTAGATGGTATTACAAGTATTACAGTTTTAAAGAAATTTCTAGCTGAAAGAGGTCTAGAAACCGGATATTATATACCAAATCGATTAGAAGAAGGCTATGGATTAAATAAGGAAGCAATTAAAGAGATAACAAACAAAAACTACACATTAATGATAACTGTGGATTGTGGAATATCTGGAATAGAAGAAATTGATATGTGTAACAACTTAGGAATAGACACAATAATAACAGATCACCATGAACAATTAGAGGAACTTCCAAAAGCATATGCAATAATAGACGCAAAGAGAAGAGACAATACATATCCATTTAGAGGACTTGCAGGATGTCGGAGTGGTTTTTAAATTAATACAAGCAATATCAATGGAATTAAATTTAGACGCAAAAGAATATTTAAAATATTTAGATATAATTTGTGTAGGTACAATATCAGATATAGTTCCATTAATAGATGAGAATAGAGTTATTGCAAAATTAGGATTGAAATTAGTAGAACAAACAAGGAATATAGGCTTAAAAACATTAATACAAGAATCGGGATATAAAAAAATAGACTCAAACACAATTTCATTTGGAGTTGCACCAAGAATTAATGCTTGTGGGAGAATGGGATATCAAAACGATGCCTTGCAACTATTTTTAACAAATAGTATAGAAGAAGCAAGAAAGATAACAGCAAAATTAAACGAATATAATGTGCAAAGACAAGCAACAGAAAAAGAGATTTTTAAACAGGCAACAGAAAAATTAGAAAAAGAAGATATAAACAAACTAAGCAGTATAGTTTTAGGTGGAAACAACTGGCACCATGGAGTAATTGGAATAGTAGCATCTAAACTTACAGAGAAGTATTTTAAACCTACAATATTAATCTGCTTTGAAGGAAACTCAGGAAAAGGATCAGGAAGAAGCATCCAAGGATTTGATTTACATGAAGCTCTAGTGCAGTCAAGTAAATATCTCGAAAAATATGGCGGACATGAAATGGCTGTAGGCTTATCACTAAAAAAAGAAAATTACGAAAAGTTTAAAGAAAATTTAGAAAAAATTGCAATAGAACACAATGTAAAACAAATTATACCTGTATTAAAAATAGATAGTCAAATTACATCTAAAGATTTTAACAAAGATATGGTAAAAGATATATATAAATTAGAACCATTTGGAGAGCAAAACAAAAATCCTTTGTTAGTATATAAGAACCTAAAAATAGATTCAATAAGAGCACTTTCAGAAGGTAAACATTTAAAGCTTATTCTAAAAGATGATAATCTTTTAATTAATGCAATAGGATTTAACCTAGGGTATTTATCAGAAGAATATCATATTGGAGACAAAATTGATGTTGTTGGAAATATAGAAATAAACAATTTTGGACGGAGAAGAAATAATGCAAATAAATATAAAAGATGTAATGAAATCAATTTAAGAAAGGATGTATATATGCAAAATAAAGAGCCAGTTACAATAGAAAAAATAATAGAAAAAATGAAAAATAATAATCCAAACTCTAATTCAGACTTAATAAGAAAAGCATATGATTATGCAGAGGAAAATCATAAGGAACAAAATAGAGTCTCAGGAGAAAAATATATTTCTCACCCATTAGAAGTAGCATATATATTAGCGGATTTAAAATTAGATGATAGTACAATCGCTGCTGCATTACTTCATGATGTTGTAGAAGATACAAGGGTTACTCATGAAGATATAGTTCGTGAATTTGGTGAGGAAATTGCAGAAATGGTAGAAGGGGTAACAAAGCTTCGGAAAAATACAGTATAGCACTATTGAGGAACAACAAGTAGAAAATTATAGAAAAATGTTTTTGGCAATGGGTAAAGACATAAGAGTAATTTTAATAAAACTTGCAGATAGACTTCACAATATGAGAACATTAAGTTACTTATCAAGAGATAGACAAATTGCTAATGCAAAAGAAACAATGGATTTATATGCACCACTTGCAAATAGGCTAGGTATTTACTCACTAAAATGGGAATTAGAAGATTTAGGTTTTAGATATTTATATCCAGAAGAATATAGAGAATTAGTACTAGGAATTGAAAAAAAGAGAGAAGAAAGACTAGAATTTATAGACAAAATAATGGAAGAAATAAGAATAGCATTAAAAAAAGAACATATAGAAGCAGAAATTACAGGAAGAGCAAAACACTTATACAGTATCTATAGAAAAATGAAGAGAGACAATATAACTTTAGATCAAGTATATGATTTATTTGCGCTTCGTATAATAGTGAATTCTGTTAAGGACTGCTATGCAGCACTTGGTGTAGTGCATGACCTATATACACCAATGCCAGGAAGGTTTAAAGATTATATATCTGTACCAAAACCAAATATGTATCAGTCTATACATACTACTCTTATAGGACCAAACGGAACACCTTTTGAAGTGCAGGTTCGTACATGGGATATGCACCAAGTAGCAGAATTTGGTATAGCCGCACACTGGGCATATAAAGAAGCAAACAATAAAACTGGTAAAAAATCTAATGTAATAGTATCAGATGATAAACTTGCTTGGCTTAGAGAAACTTTAGAGTGGCAAAAAGATATGCAAGATCCTAATGAATTTTTAAAAACTTTAAAAACAGAATTGTTTGAAGACGAAGTTTATGTATTTACTCCTAAAGGAGAAATAAAAGTTTTGCCAAGAGATGCAACTCCAATTGACTTTGCATATGCTATACATGCAGAAGTTGGACATAGAATGATAGGCTGTAAAATAAACAGCAAGATGATGCCAATAGTTACAAAACTTAAAAGCGGAGATATTGTTGAGATTATTACTTCAGATACACCTAAAGGACCAAGTAGAGACTGGCTAAAATTTGTAAAAAGCTCAAGTGCAAAAACAAAAATACAGCAATGGTTTAAAAAAGCAGAAAGAGAAGAAAATATAACAAGAGGAAAAGAAGTTTTAGACAGAGAAATAAAAAGAATTGGTATGTCACATAGTGATTTGTTTAGAACAGAATGGGTAAACAAAGTATTGGAAAGATACAACTATTCAACTACTGATGATATGTATGCAAGCATAGGATTTGGAGCAATATCTCCAGGAAAAATAATTACAAGATTACTAGAAGAATATAAAAAGGAACATGAAGAAGAAACAATAGAAGCAAAAATACAAGAATTAACTACTAATAAAGTTACAGCAAAAAAACCACCAAAATCAGGGGTCGTTGTAAAAGGTATTGACAACTGCTTGGTTAAATTTTCTAGGTGCTGCAATCCAGTACCCGGAGATGATATAATTGGATATATTACAAGAGGAAGAGGAGTTTCTATCCATAGAACTGATTGTAAAAACATGCAAGACCTTTTGGAAGATGAAAATAGAATAATAGATGTAGCATGGTATAATGAGAAAAATCAAGGAACATATAACGTAGATATAGAAGTATTATCAAACGATAGAACAGGACTACTTTCTGATATTGTAAAAGAAATAACATCTCAAAAAATAAATATAATGGGAGTTAATACAAAAACAAGTAGAGAAAAAATTGCAACAATAGAAATTACTTTAGAAGTAGAAAATATAGATCAATTAAACAAAGTAATTAAGGCTATAAGAAAAGTTGATAGTGTGTATGAGGTTAAACGTAAAAAATAAAAAGGAAGAGGTACAAATGATATTAAAGAGAATAAAAATGAATGTAGGTAATGTAGGAGAAACAAATTGCTACATTGTTCAAGATGAAAAAACAAAAGAAACAATGGTAATTGACCCAGGTGGAGACGTAGATAAAATAATTGAGATGCTAAACACTTTACATGCAAATGTAAAATACATTCTACTTACTCATTGCCATGGAGACCATATTGCAGGAGTGCAAGAACTTAAAGAAAAAGTTCGGAGGTAAAGTTTTAATACACATAGAAGATGAACCAGGATTAAAAGACCCAATGATTAATTTAGCAGATTATATAGGACTAGGCATGGTAACATTGCAAGCAGATTCAAGACTAAACGACGAAGATTTAATCCATGTAGGAGATTTAGAATTTAAAGTGATTCATACACCGGGACACACAAAAGGTGGAATTAGTCTGTATTTAGAAAGCGAAAAAATTTTATTTTCAGGAGACACAATGTTTAGAGGCTCTTGGGGCCGAACAGACCTGCCAACAGGAAGCTTTGAAGAAATAATAGAATCAATAACAAGCAAATTGATGGAACTTCCAGAAGATGTAATAGTTTATCCACGGACACCGGAAAATCAACAATGATAAGAGAAGAAAAACCAATTTATTTAGAATTAAAACCAAAACGATATTAAAAAGAAGTGTGAAGTGCGAAGTGTGAAGTGTGCTTTTTAGGGAAGGCTAAGTAAGGCTTACCCTAATTTCACACCTCACACATCCCACCTCTCACCTCGAATATTATTTTAAAATATTAAATAAAAATAAGTTTATATATAGAGGGGAGAATAAGTATAATGAACAAAGTACAGCCAAAAACATTATCAGGTTTTATGGAATTACTTCCAAACGAACAAGTATTATTTAACCAAATGCAAGATAAAATAAGGGCATCATATGAAAAATTTGGCTTTTTACCCATAGATACACCAGTAATTGAAGCTTCAGAAGTACTTCTTGCAAAAGCTGGTGGAGAAACAGAAAAACAATTGTACAATTTTACAAAAGGAGATAGTAATTTAACATTAAGATTTGACTTAACAGTTCCACTTGCAAAGTATGTTGCAGAGTATTATAACGAAATTACATTTCCATTTAGAAGATATCAGATAGGAAAGGTGTATAGAGGGGAAAGGGCACAACGTGGTAGATTTAGAGAGTTTTATCAATGTGATATAGATATAATTGGAGATGGAAAATTAAACATAATAAATGATGCAGAAATACCAGCCGTTATGTACGAAACATTTAAAAGTTTAGGATTAGAAAATTTTTCTATACATATTAATAACAGAAAAATATTAAATGGATTATTTGAAGCGGCAGATGTAAAAGAAAAATCAGTAGATATAATGAGAACAATAGATAAAATAGAAAAAATAGGAAAAGAAACTGTAATTGCAATATTTAAAGATGACTACAAAATGACAGAAAATAGCATAAACAAAATAGTAGAGTTTATAGAAATAAGCGGAACAACCGATGAAAAAATAGAAAAATTACAAAGCTTAAATATAGATAATGAGCTTTACCTTAAAGGTGTAGAAGAATTAAAAGAAGTAGTAAAACATATACGATTATTTAATGTTCCAGAAGATGCTTTTGAGATAGACTTAAGTATAGCAAGAGGGCTAGATTACTATACAGGAACAGTATATGAAACATTTTTAAATGATTACAAATCAATTGGAAGTATATGTTCTGGAGGAAGATACAATGATTTGGCAGGATACTATACAGATAAAGAATTACCAGGAGTAGGAATGTCAATTGGGCTTACAAGACTATTTTTCATATTAAATGATATTGGATTAATAAAAACCGATAAAAAGTCAATTTCAGATGTTTTAATAATTTCTATGGTGGAGGATCTAAGCAAATCAATAGAAGTTGCAAATCAATTGAGGGCTTCTAATATCAATACAGAAATTTATTTTGATGATAAAAAAATAAAAGCAAAATTTAAATATGCAGATAAATTAAAAATACCATATGTTATAGTAATTGGAGAAGACGAAATAAAATCTGGATTACTAACAATAAAAGATATGAACGAAGGTACGCAAGAACAAATGTCAATAGAAAAGGTTATAGAGAAATTAAATAAATAATAAGAAAAAACCCCGCTTGGAAATTTTATCTAAACGGGGTTAAAGAGTGTTAATGATCAAGATCCAAAGGGATTGAGACAACACGTTGTTCATTGTCTCTTATGAATCTTATGGGAAGCCCTTTAGAGGCAGATAAACTTGCCACTGAAGAATTTCCATAATAAGGAACTTCAATATAAGTCTTATTAAAATTCTCATCTAATTCATAACAGTTAAGAACTATTCGGTTATCTTTTCGGATTACATCAATCAAAACTATTTGATGCATAAACATTGCAAGCCACCCTTTCCAAAAGATTTTATATAATTATATTATAAAATATTAATAAAAACAATAACTACATCATAAATTATATTGTATTATAATGATAAAATCAGGAGAGTTACATATGAATATTGCGGTAATAAACATTAAGGATATTTTTAAATATTTAATAAAATTAGGAGTTATACTTTTTATACTAACAATTTGTATTCAGATTTTTAAAGTTTCAAAACAAGATAGACTAAAACAAGAAATAATAAATAAGGCTTCAGAAATAAATGATTTTTCGTTTTTAAGTTGTTTAGATTTATCAATATCTTTGATGTCATATACAAAGGAAACGCAAAGCGAAGAAAAATTTTTAACTACAAATAAAATATTAAGTATGGGAACAGGAATTCTAGATGATGCAATACTTGCAAATACTGATTTAGTTATAAACGAAGAAGAAATGGGGCCTGATGATGTAGAAGAATTAGAAAATCAGGTAGCGGAATTACCAGATGATGTAACTGTAGAAAGTGTTGAGGAAAATAATATTAAAGCAAAATATACGACTTCTTATGGTAGTGTAAAAATAAATAATCAGAGTGATTATGAATTAACAGAAGAAATGATGAAACCAGATATAGATTTTACTAATAAAAAAGATATATTGATATATCATACTCACACATGTGAAAGTTATACTGCTAGTAAGCGGATATGAATATACAATGACTGGAAATTATAGAACAACAGATTTAAATTATAGTGTAGCAAGAGTAGGAACAGAACTAACTAATTATCTAACTAAAAAAGGTTTTAATGTAATACATAATACTACATACCATGATTATCCAGCTTATTCCGGGTCATATGATAGGTCTTTAGAAACATTACAAAGCTTGTTAGTAGATAACGATGCACAAATAGTAATAGACCTACATAGAGACGCAGTAGGAAGCTCAAATACATACGCTCCCACAGTAAAAATAAATGACCAATATGCAGCACAATTAATGTTTGTAATAGGAACAGATGGAGGGCGGACTAGATCACCCGAATTGGAATCAAAACTTAAAATTAGCAATAAAAGTACAAGAAAAAGCAAATGAAATGTATCCTGGATTATTTAGACCAATAATAGTAAGAAATTCAAGATATAATCAGCACTTAACAACAGGGTCGTGCATAATAGAAGTAGGAGCAACTGGGAATACATTAGAGCAATGCATATTAAGTATGCAATGTTTAACAAATGTATATGCAGAGGTTTGTAAATAAAATGTTTAATCAAATTATTAATTTAAATAAATAAAAAGAAACTAACCTAATTTATGTATATAAAGAATTCTCCAAATTCCAATTCACATGGAGGTAAAATAATGAAAATAATGTGTATATCCGACATACATGGCAGTATAGAAAATCTTAAAAAAGCAATAGAAAGATTCCATGAAGAAAGTGCAGAAAAGCTATTAATATTAGGAGATTACTCTAGTTATTATTATTCTTCAAGTGATTTTGAAGTAGCAGAAATGTTAAATAATATGGCAGGAGCAATTATTGCAGTAAAAGGTAATTGTGATAATAGCCATATAGATGAACTTTTTAATTTTAGTTTGGGATATTTAAAAACAATTGAGATTAATGGACTAAAAGTTACATTAACACATGGGCATATATATAATAGAAATAATTTACCAGAAAATTGTGGAGAAATATTTTTATCCGGACATACACATGTTGGAATGATAGAAAAGATAGGTGATAGAATAATTGCAAATCCTGGTTCTATTTCTAAGCCAAGAGGTGGAACTAAAAAAAGTTATTTAATAATAGATGAAGAGAGTATAAAATTAAAAGCATTAGGGGGAGAATTAATTAAATCTGTTAAGTTACATTAATTAATATTAATCTAAATGTAAAATCTTGACAATTATAAATAAAATAATGTATAATGAATATACTAATAATGATACTTAATGTATCAAAAATGAGAGAGTTCCTGCTTTAGTGGAAGATTAAAAATGAGAGAGTTCCTGCTTTAGTGGAAGATTAAAAATGAGAGAGTTCCTGCTTTAGTGGAAGATTAAAAATAGGGGGTTACTATTTAAAGAGTAACCCTTATTTTTTTCTTAAAGGAGGAAATTATGGAAATAAAATTAGAAATAAAAAATGGACATTTAAAAGTATATGAAGTTTCTGGTAATTATAGAAAATATTTAGAAAAATTTGAGTCAAAAGTGTCTCAGAAAGATAATAGGAAATTTTATGGAATATTAATAAAAAAAGATAAGTATGAATATTGTATTCCGTTTACATCAAAAGTAAAACATAGAAATTCAAAATTAACTATTAATATTAAAAATAAAAGAAAAGTAATAGCACAACTATTATTAAACAATATGATTCCTATAATAGATAGCGAAATTAATTTGGTTGATGTAGAAAAAGAGAAATATTCAGATTATTTAAAAAATGAAATAATATATTTAAGCAATAAAAATGTTATTAATGAGATAATTTCAAAAACAGAGAATATTTTTGAAGTACTAGAGAATAAAAGAGGATATGATTATGATTTTTTTAAAAGTATATGCTGTGATTTTGATAAGTTAGAAAAAGTATACTTAGATTATAATAAAAAACCTAATATATTTTGAAAAACTTAAAAAAAACCTTTTCAATATGTAGATATATATGATACAATATCTAAGAATTTGAATGGGGGTTTTATAATGGATATAGCATATAAAAGGGTGCTTCTAAAATTAAGTGGAGAAGCATTAGCCGGAAAAAATAAAAATGGAATCGATGCAGAAACGGTTGCAAAAATATGTGACAAAATAAAAGAAATAGTAGATATGGGAGTAGAAGTGTCAATAGTAGTAGGAGGAGGAAATTTCTGGAGAGGTAGATACGGACACGAAATGGAAAGAACAACTTCAGACTACATGGGAATGCTTGCAACAACAATTAATGGTTTAGCTCTTCAAGATGCTTTAGAATCAAGAGGAATATTTACAAGGCTTCAAACAGCAATAGAAATGAGAGAAATTGCAGAACCATATATAAAAAGAAAAGCAATAAAACATCTAGAAAGAGGAAGAGTAGTTATATTTGCTTGTGGAACTGGTAATCCATATTTTTCAACAGATACAGGAGCAGCTTTAAGAGCTGCAGAAACAGATTCAGAAGTAATATTACTTGCCAAAACAATAGATGGTGTATATTCTGCCGATCCAAAGGAAGATCATAGTGCAGTAAAATATGATGAAATTACATATTTAGATATTCTAAATAAAGACTTAAAAGTTATGGACTCAACAGCAACATCTTTATGTAGAGACAATAAAATACCACTTGTAGTGTTTGGTATAGATGACCCAGAAAACATTGTAAGAATAATAAAGGGAGAAAAAATAGGAACACTAGTAAAATAAATGAAAAACAGCATCTTGCACATTTTAAATAAATCGCAAAATCCTCAATGTACACTTGTACACTTCCGGTTTTGCTCATTATTTAAAATGCACAATCTACTATTTTTGATTTATTTTAAAAATCAAACTATAAAATAAAAGGAGGAAATAAATTATGGATTTTAAACATATTGAAGAAAAAATGGAAAAAACAATAAGCGTTCTACAAGAAAATTTTGCAGAAGTAAGAGCAGGTAGAGCAAATCCTGCAATATTAAATAAGGTTAAAGTAGATTATTATGGAACACCAACACCAATAAACCAAGTAGCTGGAATTTCAGTACCAGAAGCAAGACTAATAGTTATTCAACCTTGGGATGCTTCTCTTTTAAAAGAAATAGAAAAAGAAATAATAAAAGCAGAAATTGGAATTAATCCAAATAATGATGGAAAAGTTATAAGACTTGCTTTTCCAGAACTAACAGAAGAAAGAAGAAAAGAGTTAGTAAAAGAAATTAAAAAAACAGCAGAAGAAGCAAAGATATCAATTCGTTCAGTAAGAAGAGAAGGAATTGACGAAGCTAAAAAAATGCAAAAAGATAACCAAATGACAGAAGACGAATTAAAATCGGCAGAAGATCAAATTCAAAAAATAACAGATGCAAAAGTAGCAGAAATAGATAAAATTCTAGAAGAAAAAGAAAAAGAAATAATGAGTGTGTAAAAATATGAATATTAAAAATTTAACCCAAAAACAAAAAATAATTTTAAGTATTTTAATAATGAGTGTGGCAATAATTGTATTAGGAATTACAGTGTTTGGATTAGTAAATACAATTAAAAAGCAAAAAGCTTTAGAAACAGCAATGCTTGAAACAGCTCAAGTAGAAGTTCCGGCAATACAAGGAACTCAAGAAGGAATTGATAACAGCGAAATAAGTATAGAAGATTTAGAAAATGAAGAAAATTCAGAAGAAAATGCTATTAAACAAGAGAATAGTAAAAACAATTCAACAACAAACAGTGGGTATAAGTATTATATAAAAGTAAATTATGGTGCAAATACTGTTACAATTTATACTAAGGACTCAGATGGAAATTATACTGTACCATATAAAGCAATGGTGTGTTCAACAGGAACTGCAACCCCTAAATCTGGTGTGTATAAAATACAAAATAGATGGCGCTGGCTTGGATTAATTGGTGGAGTATATGGGCAATATAGTACTCAAATTGTTGGAAACATATTATTTCACTCAGTTCCATATTTAGAAAAATCGCAAGATTCTTTAGAATATTGGGAATATGATAAATTGCGGAACTTCTTGTTCTGCTGGTTGCATTAGGTTAACCGTTAAAGATGCAATATGGATTTACAATAATATACCAAGGGGAACATCAGTTGAATTTTATTCATCAAGTAACCCAGGACCACTTGGAAAACCATCGGCACAAAAAATCTCTGGTAATAAAGAGTGTAGAAATTGGGATCCAACAGACCCAAGTAGTAAAAATCCATGGCGTACATATAATAAAAATCAAAATAAAACTGATAAAGACAAAGAACAAAACAACAATAAAGATGAAGATAAAAAGCCAACAACTAATACAACGCAAAACAATGTAACTAATAATACAACTAATACAACACAAAATAATACTACTGTAAATAACACAACGGAAAATAATGTAACAGAAAACAACACAATAGAAAATATAGTTGTAAATAATACTATAGAAAACAATATAAATAATGTAATAAATAATAACAAGATATAATCTAGGGGAGAACTTTGTTCTCCCTTAAAATTTATTATAATATTGTTATTTTTTATAATATAATGTAGAAAAAAGCAGATGAAAAATTGTTGACATTCACTATTAAATATAATATATAAATATTATATTTAATCTAAAATATAATTGCAGTTCTTGTAATTATTATTTCCAAAATATTGAAATTAAAAAATAATAATGGTATAATAAAGGAGGTGAACCTTTTTGCCAATTATTTCACAATTTTATGGAATTATTGTATCAATATATTTTAAGGATAATGATAAGCACAACTTGCCACACATACATGTTAGATACAATGAATATAAAGTGGCATATGATTTTGAAGCAAATATAATAAATGGGTTTTTACCAACAAAACAAACTAAGTTAATTGAAGCATGGATAATAATACATAAAGAAGAACTTGAAACCTTATGGAAGTTAATGGAAGAAGAAGGTAGAATTTTTAAAATTAAGCCGTTATAAATTAGGGGGGGAAAATTATGGATTTAATACCGGATGTAATAGAAGTAAAAGCACTAAATAATTATGATATATATATAAAATTTAAAAATGGAGAAGAAAAAATTTATAATATGAAGGAACATATAAATACAATTAAGTATTTTTATAGATTAAAAGATAAGAATTATTTTAAAAGAGTTATTCCGAGAGGAGACACAGTAGAATGGGAAAACGGAGAAGACGTTGCTCCAGAAAATTTATATTTTAAAAGTGTACCAATAAATGAATATAATGGAAATATAGATTAAGTAAAAAGCTTTTTGAAATTTATTTTCAAAAAGCTTTCATTTTTTTTATATATTATGATAGAATAGTAACAGAAAAATTTATATAGAAAGGCAACCATATATTATGGAAGAAATTGATAAAAATAATTTACCTAAGCATATAGCAATAATTATGGACGGTAACAGAAGATGGGCAAAATCAAAAGGACTTGCAACTAGAGATGGACACAAGGCAGGGGCCGATGCTTTAGAAAATATATCTAAATATTGTAACGAAATAGGAATAAAATATTTAACGGTATATGCTTTTTCAACAGAAAATTGGAAGAGAAGCAAAGAAGAAGTATCTGCATTAATGGCAATATTAAGAATGTATTTGGATTCATTCTTGAAAGAGAAAAATAAGCAAAATATAAAAATTAAATTATTAGGTGACATTTCAGAACTATCAAAAGGATTACAAAAATCTATACAAAAAGCTATTGAAGAAACAAAAGATAATACAGGACTCACATTAAATATTGCATTTAATTATGGAGGAAGGGCAGAACTTGTACGAGCAATGAAAAAAATTGCAAAAGAGGTTAAAGAATGCAAAATAGATATAGATGATATAAATGAAGATTTAATATCTAATCATTTATACACAGCAGGACAGCCAGATCCAGATTTATTAATTAGAACAAGTAATGAACTTAGAACAAGCAATTTTTTACCTTGGCAATTAGTATATACAGAATTCTACTTTCCAAAAAAACATTGGCCAGAATTTGGAAAAAAAGATTTATTAAAAGCAATAAAAGTATATCAAGGTAGAAACAGAAGATTTGGAGGAAGACCACAAGAATAAATTATAGAAGAGTACTTTCTATCTATTCTAAAAAATGAAAAATGAAAGGATAAATTATATGAATTTAAAAAGAATATTAAGTGGAGTAATAGGTTTACCAATAGTAGCATTAATATTAATATATGGTAATATATATGTAATAGATGTATTATTCGCAGCAATAGCATTAATATCAATTCACGAATATATGAACTGTTTTGAGAAAGATTATAAACCAGTAAAATGGATAGGATACATGTCAGCTATTATTATAGCTTTTATACATATAATTCCACAAGAATATTTTTTACTTAGCATAGCATTATTAATAACTATAATTATAGCGTTACTTTTTATGAAGGTAATAGCAAGTGGCATGAAAACAAAAGTGCAAGATATAGCAATAACATTTTTTGGAATATGTTATATAGTATTTTTCTTGTCGTTTATACCATTATTATATGGTATGGAAAATGGAAAATTCCTAATATGGTTTATATTAATTGCAGCATGGGGAACAGATACATGTGCATACTTTGTAGGAGTTAAATTTGGAAAACATAAATTTACAAAGATTAGTCCAAAAAAATCAAAAGAAGGTTGCATTGGAGGAACCCTCGGATCAGTAATTATAGCATTAATATATACTTTTTGTATAAATAAATTTGCTGGCATGCAATTACGATATGAATATATAGCAATAATTGCTATAATCCTTAGCGTTTTAAGTCAAATAGGCGACTTAGCTGCATCAAGTATAAAAAGAACAGTTGGAATAAAAGATTTTGGAAAATTAATTCCGGGTCATGGCGGAATGTTAGATAGAATAGATAGCATAATATTTATAGCACCATTTGCATATTTCTTATTGAATTTAATTATATAAAATATAATTTAGCGAATTCCGGTAATTTGGGGACGGTTCCAATTTTGCCGGTTTTAACCGGCAAAATTGGAACCGTCCCCAAATTACCGGAATTCGCTATGGAAAGGAAGCAAAGTTTTGATTTCATTTTTAATAACTGTAATAAAAATATTATTCTTATTAGGATTTTTAATATTTATCCACGAAAGTGGTCATTTTTTAGTTGCAAAAGCTTGTAAAATAAAAGTTAAAGAATTTGCAATTGGATTTGGACCAACAATATGGAGAAAGCAAGGGAAAGAAACAAAATATGCTTTAAGACTAATACCACTTGGTGGATTTGTAAATATGATAGGAGAAGAAGAACGTTCTGATGAAGAAGGTTCTTTTAGTAAGGCAAGCATTCCCAAGAGAATAGCAGTAGTTTTAGCAGGGGGACTTGTAAATATAGTTTTTGGATTATTAGTTTATTTTATACTAGTATCAAGTATTGGAAATTATATATCAACAAATATAGAAAGCATAAGTCCAAATTATGCAGCAGAGCAATCTGATTTGCAAGTAGGAGATAAAATATTAAAAATTAATAATAAAACAGTAAGGTTAAGAAGCGATATAGACGAAAGTATGCAAAATTCAAATGGAGAAGAAGTTACAATTACCGTTCAAAGGCAAAATGAAATAAAAAACATAAAGCTTGTTCCAACAGAAGAAATAACAAAAAACATAGGTATATATTTAGGAGTAGAAGGAGAAAACTTAACTTCTGAAATTAAAAGCTTGTATGCAAATGGGCCAGCGCAAATTCAAGGCTTGCAGATAGGAGATATAATAACTAAAGTAGATGGAACAGAATGCAAAAATGACCCATATAAAATAGTAGAACTTATTTCAAATAGCCAAAATGAAAAAATAAATATAGAAGTTGAAAGAGCAGGAGAGATAAAAACATTTGAAATATCTCCAGAAACACAAAAATCATATAAAATGGGTGTAACATTTGCCTTAGCAGAAAGTACATTTTTAAACAATATGTATTATGGATTTTGGGATACAATAGACTTTTCTGTATCAATAATAGATAATTTAAAAATGCTATTCTCTGGTCAAGTTAGTGCAGATCAACTAATGGGACCTATTGGAATATCAGAGGTTGTATCAAAAACAGATGGATTTGTAGAATTTATATATTTACTTGCACTAATTTCATTATCACTTCGGAGTAACAAATCTTTTACCATTTCCACCGCTTGATGGAGGAAAGATAGTTTTACTAATAATAGAAGGAATTAGAAAAAAACCACTAAAAGAAAGTATAGAAGTAGGTATACAAATGGCAGGATTTTGTTTGCTTATAGGGTTGTCAATATTTGTAGCATACAATGATATATTGAGGATATTTTAGCGATATAAATTGGAATTTAAATGAGAAGTGAGAAGTGGGATGTGGGAAGTGTGAAACTAGGGTAAGCCTTACGTAGACTGTCCCTAAAAAGCACACCTCACACTTCGCACCTCACACCGCACAAAAACAAATTCCAATTTTACGAGAGGATGAAAATACAAAATGAAAAACATAGTAAAAGACGTATTTAAAGATTACAATGGAAAAGAAAATATAGTAAATTCAGAAATAACAAATATAAATTTATATAAGAAAAGTAAAAAACTTGAAATGGATTTAAAAACAAATAAACCTCTTACAATCCAAGAAATAGAAGAATTTGAAAACTATTTAAAAACAAGATTTCAGATTCAAAAAGTAGAACTAAATGTCGAAATGGGGGAAAAAGGGGTCTGGCCCCTTTTTCCCCAAGACTTGGAGAAAGACTGGATAAGCATTGTAAATTATCTTTCTAAAAAATTTCCTTTAACTAAAGCAATTTTGAGTTCAAGTACTGTAAATGTAGAAGATAAAAAAGTTACAGTAGTTCTAACAACTAAAAATTCAGGATTTTTACATTCTTATGAAATAGATAAGGAAATTGAGAAAATAATATATAATTTATATGGAGAAAAATGTAAAGTTAGCTATAAGGAAGAAGTAAGTGAAGATATACTAAAAAAACAAGAGGAATATTTAGAGAATTTAGAAAAAGAAGCATGTATGGATTTAATTAATGAAATTAATTCACAAGAAGAATTAGTGATAGAAAATAAACCAGACGAAGAAGAAGCAAAAGAAGAACAAAAAACTCCACTAATATTTGGTAGAACAGAAAAAATAAAGGAACAGATAGTAAAAATTGCAGATTTAACTCCAGATTATGGAAGAGTTGCGATAGAAGGAAAAGTAATAAGTGTAGATTCAAGAGAATTGAAAAATGGAAAAACACTTGCAATGTTTAATATATATGATGGAACTAGCACAATTACTTGTAAGTCTTTTATTGAAGCAGAAAAGTCACCATCGGTTTTAGAAAGATTAAAAGAAGCAAAAAGATTAAAAATATCTGGTAATGCTCAGTATGATAACTTTGCAAAAGAACTCGGAATAATTGCAAATATTATTGTTGAAATGCCAGACATAGAAGTAATAAAGAGAAGAGATAATGCAAAAGAAAAAAGAGTGGAATTACATTTGCATACACAGATGAGCCAAATGGATGGTGTGAGCTCAGCAACAGATTTAATAAAAAGAGCAAGCTCATGGGGAATGAAAGCAATTGCAATTACAGATCATGGAGTTGTACAAAGCTTTCCAGAAGCAAAAAAAGCTGCAGACAAATTTGGAATAAAAGTTTTATATGGAGTAGAAGCATATTTAGTTCCAGATGATAATGCAGTTGACTTATCAAATGGAATGGACAACGAATACATTGTTCTAGACATAGAAACAACAGGACTTTCTTTTAGAACGGAAAAAATAACAGAAATTGGTGCAGTAAGGATAAAGGACGGAGAAATAGTAGATACTTTTGAATGCTTTGTAAATCCCGAGATACCAATACCTCAAAAAATAGTAGAACTTACTGGAATTACAGATGATATGGTAAAAGATGCAGAAACAATTGATAAAATTATGCCTAAATTTTTAAACTTTATAGGAGATTTAAAACTTGTTGCACACAATGCAGATTTTGATGTTGGATTTTTAAAATATAATGCAGAAAATTTAGGACTTACTATGGACAACGAATACATAGATAGCTTAGCTTTATCAAGACAGCTATTTCCAGAATTTAAAAAACATAAATTAGGAATACTTGCAGAAAAGCTAGGAATTAAAGTAGAAAACGCACATAGGGCTTTAGATGATGTAATAACATTAGTAAAAGTATTCAAAAAAATGCTCGAAAAACAAGCAGAAGAACCTAAAAAAGGTAGAGGAAAGAAAAAAGAAGAGAAGAAGGAACTATATAAAACACTTCCATCTTACCATGCAATAATATTAGTAAAAAATCTTAAAGGACTCAGAAATTTATATGAATTAGTTTCAATTTCACATTTAAACTATTTTTATAAAAGACCACGTATTTTAACAAGTTTGTTAGAAAAATACAAAGAAGGTTTAATTTTAGGTAGTGCATGTGAACAAGGGGAGCTTTACAGGTCAATAGTTGCAGGAAAATCAGATGAAGAAATAGAAAGAGTTGCTAAAAGATATGATTATTTAGAAATACAGCCTTTAGGCAATGACGAATTTATGATAAGAAATGGAACTGTACCTGATAAAGAAGCTCTAAAAGATATAAATAGAAAAATAGTAAATTTAGCAGATAAATTAAATAAACCTTGTGTTGCAACATGTGATGTTCATTTTATGGATCCGGAAGATGAAATATATAGGAGAATATTAATGGCAGGACAAGGATTTTCAGATGCAGATGAACAAGCACCATTGTATTTAAGAACAACAGAAGAAATGCTTAAAGAATTTGATTATTTAGGAAAAGAAAAAGCATATGAGGTAGTAGTAACAAATACTAACCTTATTTCAGATATGTGCGAGGAGATAAGCCCAATATCACCAGAGAAATGTCCACCAGTACTAGAAAACGCAGAAAGAGATATACAAGAAATTTGTACTAATAAAGCAAAAGAATTATATGGTGATCCACTTCCACAAATAGTGCAAGACAGATTAAAAAGAGAGTTAGATTCAATTATAAAAAATGGATTTTCAACATTATATATAATTGCACAAAAATTAGTATGGAAGTCTAATGAAGATGGATATTTGGTAGGTTCAAGAGGATCTGTTGGTTCATCATTTGTAGCAAATATGCTTGGTATTACAGAAGTTAACTCACTTCCTCCACATTACAGATGCCCAAAATGCAAGTATTCAGATTTTACAGACTATGGAATTAAGAATGGTGTTGACTTGCCAGATAAAATATGTCCTAAGTGTGGAGAAAAACTTTGCAAAGATGGAATGGATATACCTTTTGAAACATTCCTCGGATTTAAAGGAGATAAAGAGCCTGATATAGACTTAAACTTTTCAGGTGAGTATCAATCAAAAATACATAAATATGCAGAAGTTATTTTCGGACAAGGCAAAACTTTTAAAGCAGGAACTGTTGGAACAATAGCAGAAAAGACAGCATTTGGATATGTAAAAAATTACTTTGAAGAAAGAAATATACCAGTTACAAATGCAGAAATTTCAAGATTAGTTACAGGATGTACAGGAGTAAAAAGAACAACCGGTCAGCATCCAGGGGGGATTATAGTTGTGCCACATGGAAGAGAAATATATGAATTTACACCAGTACAACATCCAGCAGATGATCCAAATTCAGATATTATAACAACACACTTTGATTATCACTCAATAGATAAGAACTTGCTTAAACTTGATATGCTTCGGACATGACGATCCTACAGTAATTAGAATGCTTCAAGATTTAACAGGAGTAGACCCACAAACTATTCCGTTAGATGATAAAAAAACAATGAGCTTATTTACATCAACAAAAGCATTAGGAGTTGAACCAGAACAGATACACTCAAAAACCGGTTCATTTGGAATACCAGAATTTGGAACTAAATTCGTAAGAGGAATGCTAGAGGATACAAAACCAACTACTTTCGAAGAGCTTATACGTATATCTCGGTTTATCACATGGTACAGATGTATGGCTAAATAATGCAGAAACCTTGATAAAAGAAGGAACAGCAACTTTAAGTGATGCAATATGTACAAGGGATGATATAATGACATATCTTATAAAAAAAGGATTAAATCCTGACCATGCATTTAAAATAATGGAAGCAGTTCGTAAAGGAAAAGTAGCAAAAGGTGCAGAAGATAAATGGGAAGAATATCAAGAAGAGATGAGAGCTCATGGTGTACCAGAATGGTATATAGAATCATGTAAGAAGATTAAATATATGTTCCCTAAAGCGCATGCAGTAGCGTATGTAACAATGGCATTTAGAATTGCTTGGTTTAAAGTTTATTATCCACTTGCATATTATTGTGCATATTTTACTATAAGAGGCTCAGATGACTTTGATAGTGATATAATGATATACGGAAAAGAAAAAGTAAAACAAAAGATGAAGGAGCTAGAAGCACTAGGAAATAATATGTCTGTAAAAGAAAAAGGAATGTACACGGTATTAGAACTAGTATTAGAAATGTATGAAAGAGGATTTAAATTCTTGCCAATAGATTTATATAAATCACACAGTTCAAAATTTTTAATAGAAGATGGAGCAATAAGACCACCACTTTCTAGCATACCAGGGCTTCGGAGGAGTTGCAGCAGAAAGCATATACAAAGCAGTACAAGAAGAAAACGGAAAGTTTATGTCAATAGACGATTTCCAAATAAAATCAAAAGCAGGAAAATCAGTAATTGAAATGCTTACAAAAGCAGGATGCTTCGAAGGAATGAGCAAAAGTAATCAAATTAGTTTATTTGGGTAATAATATATAATTAGAAAATATACCTTATGATTAAAGGTATATTTTTTATGTTGGTGTGAAAAGAAATGTAGAAAAATCTACATTTTTTTTAATTTAATAAATATATAGAAAAATTTAAAACTGATGCAAATATTAGCCACAATAAATATGAAATTTGAAGTAATCCCGCTAATTTGTTTTTGTCATAAAATTCTTTAATCATTAAAACAACTAAAACAATTAATAATAAAATCCAAAAGAATGAAAACAATCTAAAATCAAACACAAAAAAGAAAATAGGCCATAAATAATTTACAAACAGCTGAAGATAATAAATATTTTTTCCCTTTTTAGTTAATTGTAAATTAGATTTAAGAACTCCATAAGAAACTCCCATTAGAATATATAGAATAGTCCAAACTATTGGAAATAATATGGCAGGTGGCGAAAAAGAAGGCTTAATTAAGTTGCTGTAATTCATATTACTTGAAGTTAAAACACCAACAAATCCACCAATTAGTAGAGGTATTAATATAGATTTTAAATAAGTTTTTACCAAGACGAACTCCTTTCTAAATATAAATTTATATTATATATATTATATTAATAATAAATATATACATTAGTATTGACAAAAAAATATAGATAAAATAATATAAAAATAATTTAAGCTTAAGGAGGAATTTTTAAATGAAAGTATTAATAGTAGGTGGAGTTGCAGGAGGAGCAACAACTGCTACAAGACTTAGAAGATTAGATGAAAAATGCAAAATAATTATATTTGAAAAAGGAAATTTTATATCTTTTGCAAATTGTGGATTACCATACTATATAGGGGATGTAATAAAAAACAAAAAAGATTTAATATTACAAACACCAAATTCATTTAAAGAAAGGTTTAACATAGATGTAAGAGTAAAAGAAGAAGTTATAAAAATTGATAGAAAAAACAAGAAGGTAATAGTAAAAAGAGTTGAAACAGGAGAAATCTATGAGGAAAACTACGATAAACTAGTATTATCTCCAGGTGCAGAACCTATAAATCCATTTAAAAATATAGAAACAGACAAAATAAAAACCTTAAGAACAGTTGACGATTCTATTAATATAAAAAAATACATAGAAGAAAAAAATCCAAAACATATTGCAATAATTGGTGGGGGATATATAGGAGTAGAAATGGCAGAAAATATAAGTAGATATAAAGATATTTACGCATTAGGAGATGCAGTTCAAGTAGAAAATTTTGTAACAAAAGAGCCAGCATATATTCCGCTTGCGGGGCCTGCAAATAAGCAAGCAAGAGTTGTTGCAAACAATATAATTGGTAATAAATCGAAATACGAAGGAACAGTAGGAAGTAGTATACTAAAAATATATGATAATAATTTAGGAATAACAGGAATAAACGAAGCAACATGTATTAGTAAAAATATAAAATATAAAACAATTATAATCTCTCCATATTCTCATGCAACATACTACCCAGGAGCAACACAACTAACAATAAAAGCAATATTTGATCCAGATACAGCAAAAATACTAGGAGCACAAGTTTGGGGAAGAGAAGCGGTAGATAAAATAACAGATATATTAGCGTCAGCAATAAGAATGAATATTACAGCATATGATTTGGAAGAACTAGAATTATGCTATGCACCACCATTTTCATCTGCTAAAAGTCCAATAAACATATTAGGAAATGCAATAGAAAACGATATAAAAGGGCTAGTAGATAATATAACTTGGAATGAAGTAGAAAATATTGAAAATGCCTATATTTTAGATGTAAGAACAGAAGAAGAATACAATTATTCACATATAAATATAGCAAAACATATTCCACTAGATGAGTTAAGAGAAAGAATAAATGAATTGGATAGACAAAAATTAATATTTGTCTACTGCCATACTGGACTTAGAAGTTATTTAGCATGCAGAATTTTAAATCAAAACGGATTTAAAACAAAAAATATAACAGGAGGTTATTACTTTTATACAAAAATTAAGGAATAAAATATTTGAAATAATTGGCAAAACATAAAAAATATGATAAGATACAATAAGGTGAAGAAAAATGACAATGCAATATGTAAGTGATTTAATAGATAAAAAAATAGACGAAAATCCTAATTTTATAAGATTTACTTTTTATGAACTCAGAATAAAAGAAAACTTAAGCGAGGCTGATACAAAAATGCTAATAGCACTTGCGGCACAACGCCTAGAAAATAATAGATACCTAATATATAAAACAGGAGATACTTATGTTTTAGATGGAAAGCAAAAAAAAGTAGAAAGTAATGAGTTGCTTGTAGCAATAAAATAAAAGAAGATATTTTAATTAATATCTTCTTTATATTTTATAATTTTACACTCGAGAGTAGTATTTTCTTTAACAGATTTAATTAACCAATCTATAAGTTCTTTAGGAACATCTGCATGTTCTATTAACACTCTAGATATGCAATCTATTTGCATTTGATTTTGTTTATAGTTTTGAAAATCTTCTAAAGATTTAAAATGATTTTCAGTATTATATTTTTTATCATAAAAAACAGGTTTAGACATACAAACATCCCCTTTTACAAAATATGGTATTCAACATACCATATTTTACCAAGAAGAATATTTAAAGTCAATATATTATTTTCAAAAACAAAATAATATATTCAAAAAATTATTCTATACTTTTAATAAAATAAGCTAATTTCTTTAAAGTATCACAACCCTTTTCAATTTGATCATCAGTAAATTTAGACAACATTTTACTTGTTTCTTGCTTTATAGTTATATTCTTACCAAACAAAATATAATCTGCAGATAAATTAGTTAAATCACAGAGAATTTTAATTTTTTCAATTGATAAACAACTCTTTCCGGACTCAATAACACCCAAATATTGACCAGAAATACCTAATAATTTTGCAAATTTATTTTTGCTTAAGTGCATATTTTCTCTAATACTTTTAATTCTAGCACCAATTTCTTTTTTCATTATAATTACTCCTTCTACTATGTTAATTAAAATTAGTTTAAAAGATTTAATAGTATAAAACATGATAAAAAATAATAGAAAAGTATTACAATGTATGATATTATATGAAAAGAAAAAGCTTTAATTAAGGGGTAAGGATTATGGATAAACCTATGAAATTGTTGCTAATTGAAGATGATGCAAATGAATGTAATATTTATAGAAAAATAGAAAAAACAAGAGCAGATATAAAATTTGTTGCAATAACTGATTCAAACGAAGCAGGAATAAAATATGTAAAACAGTATAGCCCAGAGGGAATTATATTAGATTTAGAATTAAATAAAGGAAATGCAACAGGAACGGGTTTTGATTTTCTTATGGAATTAAAAGACTTAGAATTAGGAAATATGCCAAAAATAATAGTAACAACAAATATTTGCTCTGATTCCGTATATAATTACTTACATAAAAGTGGAGTTGATTTTGTATTTTACAAAAAGCAGGTTAATTACTCCCAAGAAAATGTGATAAATACGCTATTATTAATAAGAGAGTACAAAGGTAATAAATTTGAAAAAGAAGAATTAGAAAACGAAGAGAGCAAAAACAATATTGAAGAAAAAATAAATAAAGAACTTGACTTAATAGGAATTAGCACACATCTCCAGGGTAGGAAATATTTATTTGATTCTATTTATTACGTAATAGAAAATTATGATAAAAATGATAAAATTACAACTGTACAATATTTAGTAGGAAAATATAAAAAATCGAGTAGTACTATTAGCAGGGCTATGCAAAATGCAATTTTACATGCTTGGAGAATATCTTCGTTGGAAGATTTAAGCACATATTATACTGCAAAAATAAATTATGAAACTGGAGTTCCAACTCCAACTGAATTTATATATTATTATGCAGATAAAATAAGAAAAAGTATATAAGTCAGTTTATGTCATAAAATGTAATAATATATAAAATAATTGCACTTTCATTAATCACTTATACAAATAAGTATAAGTGATATTTTTTTGCTATCAAAAAAGTAAATGGAGGTGTTTTAAATGAGCTTCTGGGAATGGATAAGATATTGGTTTGGATTATAATAAAATTAAAAATATATAGAAGCGGATATTTATTTATCCGCTTTTATTGTATATTGTTATTTCGTATTAATGTTAAGAGACAAATTTGAAATTGTAGAGTAATTGTAGGGGTCGACGTCCTCGGCGACCCGCTCTTCGTAGAAATTTCTAAATATAAATAATAATCTGTTAAAAACATAAATTTATTACGCTCCTCGGCATCAATACGTGTTTTAGCAATTCTAGCGGCAAATTGAACGAGCCTCTCGGTAACCGCTTCCTCCTTCAATTTTCCTTAAGAATTGCACAAACACTCCTCTCACATTCGTCGCTTCATAAATTGATGTGTTTTAACAGATTTATAATTTTTTTCATTTAACATTAAAAACTATAATTTGGTCTGAACAGTAATTATTTCATAAAATATATATCACAGTTTTAGGAATATATTGCTTGAAATTTTTTAAAATTATATAATATATAATATATATATTAAGAAAAAGGAAAATATTTGAATATGAATATAGAAATAATTAATTCGGCAACTAAAATATTTTTTATAATTTTATTTGCTATTTTTATAGTTATAAAATTATTAAATAAAAAAAGATATGAAATAACTGAAATTATAATTATCATTCCAACAGTATTAATACTAACAATAATATATGTATTGGCTAAATATTATACAAATGAAGTATTAGCATTGTTTATATTATATATTTTGCTAAGTTCTTTTATAAAAATATTAAATAAAAACGAAATTAGGTTTTCAATGCTTATAATGCTTATTTCTATGGCTATATGTCTAATGTGTTGGGGAATTTCAGTAATATTATCTTTTATTATTTATAAGGCGTTAAATATAAAAAATAATTTTGTAAATTTAATCATTATAGTTATTATTCAAGGTTTTTTAATTTTTAATATATTTAGAATAAAAAGGTTTAAAAAGGGATTACTATTTTAACAAAATAAAATAGATAATGATTATATAGATATAATTATGTTTAATATAAGTGCACTGGTAATAATGGCATATTGTTTAGTAGGAAATTATTATGGGAATTTAACAAAACATATTTTAATAAGTTTTATAATCTTATGTATATTTATGTTAATAATAGTTCAAAAAGCTCTTGTTCTTTATTATAAGCAAAATTTATTAAAGAGAACTATCGAAGATTATGAAACTGATATAAAAGAAAAGGATAATAAAATTAAAGAATTGTCAGAAGAGCTATTTAAAACAAGTAAGATAAATCATGAATTCCACAACAGAATTAGTGCTTTAGAGCTAAAGGTAAAAGATTTTACAAGTAATAATAGTGTAGAGTTTGGAGAAGAGTTAGGTGTTTTAAATAGAATTAAAGATTTAGAAAAAGAATATTCTAGCAAATTACAAGAAATAAAAGATAAAGATGAATTACCTTTAATTGGTATTTCCGAATTAGATGATATGTTTAAATATATGCAAAGTGAATGTATAAAAAATAATATTAGTTTTAATTTAAAAATTAATGGAAATATCTACTATTTAATAAACAACATAATAAAGAAAAATAAATTAGAAACTCTAATTGGTGATCATATTAAAGACGCAATTATAGCAATAAATTCAGGTAACAACACATATAAAAGTATTTTAGTAATTTTAGGTATAAAAGATAAATGCTATGAACTTTGTATTTATGATACGGGAGTGGAGTTTAAAGTAGATACTCTATTAAAATTAGGATTAGAGCCTACTACAACTCACAAAGAAGATGGAGGAAGCGGAATAGGATTTGTTACAACATTTGAAACATTAAAGGAATGTAAGGCAAGCTTAATAATACAAGAAAGACATTTACCTAATAAAACAGATTATACAAAATCTGTAACAGTTAGGTTTGATGGCAAAAATGAGTATAAAATATTATCATATAGAGCAGAGGATATTAAATCGCAAAGCAAGGGAGACAGAATAATTATAGAAAAATATTAATTTTGAACTATTTCTAAACCACAATGTGAGCTCGTATCAGAAAAAATAATCTCATTGTTATTTTTGAGTGTTACTGTAACTGAAGAACAGATGCTTTCAAAAATTTCCTTTGCCATTCTTCCTTTAACAGGTGCAGATAGTTTAAGGCTTGTTCCAAATATCGAGTGCATAGTTAAAGTATATGAGCCTTTTTTTAAGACTATATCTAGTGAATTATCATTTATATTATTCTTGATTATTTTAGAATTATTGTAAGTAGTAAATTTATATTCTTTATTATCTACAATAAGAACCGAGATAAGCCCCTTAAAACTAAAAAGTTTAAAAGGAATATCTGCCATGGAGAACATAAAACTTGCACTTTTGTTTTTAAAATTATTTCCTTGGCACCAAATATAAGACTTGGGAAATGAATACCCCCAGTCTTTTTCTATATATCCAGTGCTATTATTAAAATCTAGTTTATTATCATTAATATTAATCATACCAAATGCTTCATTTTGCATACTTAAAATTGCATGATTACACTCCATAAAAGGAACATACGAAAAAGGCCCCATTATATTAGGATTTAGCATATTGGTGTTTATGTTTTTATTATTCATATAGTAAATATCTCCAACAATGTTAAGATTCTGTGAATTATCCTTGATATTTACATGAATAGAATCTTTAGAAAAATAATTGTCCTCAATTTTAATATAAAAAGGGTTAAAATTATACTTAAAATCATTAATATCATATTTTATAAAATAAGAAGAGGTATTTGTAATTACTTGTATAAAACTTTCTTTTGTTTTACCATCTATGTTTATGCCGGGAATAAAAGAAATTCCATTTTCGTTATTTGTATTTTTAAAATACCAACCCTCAAAATAATTTTTATTGTTAGATAGATTTTTTTCTCCCTGAAATAAATCGGGATGTTTCATTAAAAATAACTTATTCATATAAATATTATTTACCAATAGTTAAACTGATATACAAAATAGAAATATTTTAGAGGTCATGCACTTTTATTTTTCCTGGAAAAAATCAACTATAATGAAGAAAAATGCCAATAAGACAAAAAATAATAGACAAAAGAACAAATGTTTGATAGCATATTATAAATAAAATTTATATTTTTAGGAGGAATTAATTTGAATAATAAGGTTACAACCAAAATCAATGTAAAGGATAATTTAATAGGTATTATGAGAATTAATAACAAAGATTATATTTCGTTAACAGATTTAGCTAGATACAAAAATGAGTCAAATCCAGGAGATGTCATAATTAAGTGGATGAGCAATAAAAGTTCTTTTGATTTTTATTGTTTGTGGGAAGAATTATTTAATGAGAAATTTAAACTAGCGGAATCTCGCGAGTTTAAAAAAGACTCAGCAAATCAGTCTTTTACTATGAGCCCATCAAGATGGATTAGTATGACAAATGCAAAAGGTTTTGTAACTAAAAGAGGTAAATATGACGGGGGAACTTTTGCACATCCCGATATTGCACTTGAATTTGCTTCTTGGATTGATCCGGCTTTTAAGTTATATCTAATTCAAGAATTTGAAAGATTAAAATATAATGAAAGTTATCAAGACCAAATTGAATGGTCTGTAAGAAGAACTTTATCGAAAACAAATTATAAAATCCATACAGATAGTATAAAAGAAAATATTGTACCTACATTAACGGAACATCAAAAAAATTTTATTTATGCTAATGAGGCAGATGTGATAAATGTAGCACTTTTCGGTATGACCGCAAAAGAGTGGAGGGAAAATAATCCTAATTTAGATGGAAATATCAGAGATTATACTGATATATTACATTTAGTTGTACTTAGTAATTTAGAAGTTTTAAATGCTAGTATGATAGAAAATAATATGAATCAAAAAGAAAGATTAGAAAAGCTTAATTTTACCGCTAATAAACAGCTAAAAGTTCTTATAAACGATAAAAATATTACAGGAATAGCAAAATATGATAATAATCAAAAATTAATAGGAAATAAAAAGTGAAATATATTGAGTGTGTGACAGAACACAGTCGGAGAATGGTCATAATGAAATACTTTACGAAATAGAAATTTGTAAAATTAGATATTACAATAAGATACAAAGAAAAAATAGAATGTTCAAAAGAATTAGATTAAGTATATAAAACATAATTTTAAAATAGAAATGTTTTAGAGGTCATGCACTTTTATTTTTCCTAAACATATAATTTGTTATAGGAAAATGGAGGTGCATTTATGCCACTAATATATTTATCTGGATTTTTAGCGTTTTGTAAAACTGCTATTTTTGTTTTGGGCTACATATCAAACAACAGCTTATTTCCAGAACCATTATCTCAAGAAGAAGAGGCAGAATACTTACAAAAGTATATGGAAGGAGACGAAGAAGCAAGAAATATATTGATTGAAAGGAATTTAAGATTAGTAGCACATATATGCAAAAAATATAATATACCTAATGTAGATAATGACGATTTAATTTCTATTGGAACAATAGGATTAATAAAAGGAATAAATACATTTAACACTAATAAGGGGGTAAGACTTGCTACATATGCCTCCAGATGTATAGAAAATGAAATTTTAATGCACTTAAGAAGTATAAAAAAATTAGGGGCAGAAGTGTACTTAAATGAACCAATTGGAAAAGACAAAGATGATAACGAAATAGCTTTAATTGACATTTTAGAAAACGATGAAAAAAATATAGAAGACGAAATTGATTTAAAAATAAAAACAAAAAAATTGTATGAAAGAATGAAAGATATATTAAAAGGAAGAGAAAAAACAATAATAGAACTACGTTTTGGACTTCGGAGGAAACAAGCCAAAAACACAAAATCAAATTGCACAAATGATGGGAATATCAAGAAGCTATGTATCTAGAATAGAGAAAAAAGCAATAGGAAAACTAAATAGTAAATTAGCACGCGAGCTGTAAAAAGCTTGCTTTTTATTAAGTAATTTATAAAAATGTTACGTTAAAGATATAATATATAAAAATAAATAATATATTGATAAAAAAATATATTTATGCTAAATTAATTAATGAAGAATTAAAAAATAAGAAGTGGAGAAATAAATGGAATCAGATAGAAAACAATTAAATAAAGAAATTATTTGCAGAATAATAGTGCTAGTAATTATTAGTATTATATTACTTAGTATAATATTATCTAAAAATTTTTTTACAAATAATACTAATTTAGAACAAAAATATTATAAGAATATATTAAATTTATACGTATTAAATGATGGAACTTTAAGAGTAGAAGAAAATATAAAATTAGATACAAATCATTATTCTACATATTTTTTTACTGATGATACTTATGATGAGATAGATTATAATAGAAATATAGAAAATTTAAAAGTATATTATAATAATATTGAGTTAGATACAGATAATAAAAATATAAATGGCTATTATATTTATAAATACAATAATAATATAATAGAATCAGAAAAAGTTAAGTTAAAATTTTCTCCATACAATAATATAGAAGTTTTTTTACCTGATAATGACTCAAATTTAAAGATAGTATATGAACTTAAGGATTATATAGCAAATTATAATGATATTAGTTACTTTCAATTTAATTTAAAATATGGTCTTAATGTATTTCAAAATGAAACAAAGATTAATATAATAATGCCAGACAATACAGAAACATTTAATATATTTAATAATATAGAACTTAAAAATAAAAGTATGGTTAAAGATATAAACTCTTCTAGAAAAGAACTTTACTTTACAGGATTAAAGAAACAAAACTTGCATTTAGAAGTTATATTTGATAAAAATATAGTAGATTCTAATTTGAAAATTAATGAGGATAAAGAATTAGATATAATAGAAAAATATAATAAAATTGAAAAAAATAGATTGAAGTTTTACATAATATTATTCGGTTTACTTATAGTAATGGCAGTTGGTATGGGTATTGGTACCACAGTGAAATATTGGGATATAGAAAATATAGGAAAAATATCTTTTGCTGAAAGGAGTAAAGTAAAATTTCATTATATTAAAATTTTGCTTGCATTGATAATTTTAATATTTATATTTTATGTTATTATAAAAATTATATAAAATAAGTAGGAAAAATATCATTAATTTGATATTTTTCTTTTTTTATATATAGAAAATTAAATAAAACAATAAGAACAAATAAATTAATAATTGTAAAATAATGTAAAATAATATATAATTTATTAGTAAAGTATAAAATAAATGAAACTATTTATATAATTTAAACGTCTAATATACAGAAATAGTATAGGAGATTTATATATGAAAAAGGAAAATGATATGGAATTAAAGAATTTAGTATCCAAAGCAAAAAAAGGAGACAAAGAAGCATTTACTTGTCTTGTTTTAAAGTTAGAAGATGATTTATATAAAATTGCAAGAGCAAGATTAAATAATGAAGAAGACATATTAGATGCTGTGCAAGAAACAATGATTTCTGCATATAAATCAGTACATAAAATCAGAAATGAAGAGTATTTTAAAACTTGGATTATTAAAATTCTTATAAATAAATGTAATGATATTTATAAAAATAGGAAAGTAATTTCTGTGTCCTTATATGATGATGTAGATAGCATCACAATTTTTGATGATAATTTAACGTTTGAATTTATAATGAAACGATTAAATTATGATGAAAGGCTTGTTATAATATTACATTATTTAGAGGGATATACCACTAAAGAAATAAGTAATATACTAAAAATTAACGAAAACACAATAAAGAGCAGAATTTCCAGAGCAAAAGAAAAAATAAAAAAGCAATATAAAGGAGGTGTACAATAATGAACGAAGAAAACTTTGATAAAGAGATAAAAAAAGCATTATCAGAAGAGATAGAAAAGCCTAAAAACTATGAAAACATAATAAAAAATACATTAAATAATCAAAACAATAATACACATTATAAAAAAATAAATATAATAAAAAAAGTGGCGTGCTTTATATTAGTTATTGTACTTGCAACCTCTGTAATATTTGCAAAAGATATTTTAGCATATATAAGCTATTTATTAAAAACAAATTCGAGTAAGGGAGAACAAACAGCAATAGATAATGGATATATAGAAGAAGTAAATATGAAATACATTAACTCTAATGGAGTAAATGTAAGAGTATCAGAAATATTAATGGATGATTATAATTTATCAATACTATTTAATATAGAAATTCCAGGAACAGAAAGTGTAGAATCAGTGTATAATGTAAACTTATCTAATTTAGTAATAACAGATGAACAAAATAATGTTTTAGTTTTGGCGTTGGAAAATAGTGAAAGATATGAAGAATTTTACAAAGAAAATAATATACAAGAAAGAAATAGAAATATAGCATATAATAAAGGTGCATATTATGGAGAAATAATAACAAATTATGGTAGAACCATAGAATATAAATATATGACGTATTCAGAAGAATTTCCCAAAAGCCAAAAATTAAACATAAGTTTTGATAAAATTGTACTTTCTAATAAAAATTCTTATGATAAAACAGTAATAGAAGGAGAGTGGAATATAGAAGTAAACTTACCAGAAGAAATGTACAATAGAGAAACATTAATATATAATGCTAAAAACAGTACAGAAGATATTTTAATTACAAGTTTCAAAGTATCAAATACAGCAACAAAAATAGAATTAATTACAAAATGGGGAGACCCTGTATATACCGAAGGAGATAGTGAAGAAGAAAGAGCAAGAAAAACTGAAGAATTCTTTAACAATGCACATTCAGTGCAAAATATTTGTGTAAAGAATGAATATATAGAAAATAGCAATGGTGAAAAATTTTATCCAGTAGTAAATAGTAGTGATGGAAATGGAGGATATAACCAAATGCTTAACGGAATGCTTAGATACTGGCAAACATTTAATTTAACAAAATATGATGCAACAGATACCTTAAAACTTGTATTAGAAAAGCAAGGAGAAATAATAGAAATTGAACTTGAAAATAAAAATTAATATGCAACCTTTTTTTTAAAAATTACAATATATAATTAAAGATATCTTAGAATAAGGAGATTTTAATGGAAAAAGAAGAAATAGTTGAAGGACAAACCTTAAATTTGGAAGAGATTATAAACCAAAACACAGGATATTTGTACACAATAATTATGAATACCACAAATAAAAAGCTTTCAGAAGAAGATATAGAAGAAATCATATCTGACATATTTTTTGTGTTTTGGAAAAACAAAGAAAAGTTTGATAAAAATAGAAGATTAACTCCATATTTAGTAGGAATAGCAAAAAATTTAATTAAGCAAAAATTTAGACAAGTAGAGTTTACATATGACTTAAAAGAATACGAGGAAGAACTTGTAGATAATATTGATATAAATTATTTAATAGAACAAAGAGAAAAGCAAAATGTAATAGAAAAAATATTAGAAGATAGTAGAGAAGAAGACAAAAACATATTTATTATGTTTTATTATAATGGCAAAAAGATAAGGGAAATAGCAAAAGAATTGAAATGTACAGAAGTAAAGATAAAATCAAAATTATATAGATTAAGAAAAAGAATTAAAAAAGAATTAGAGAAAGGAGGGTATAGCTATGAATAATGAAAATATGAATAAAAAAATACAAAAAAAAGTAAAAACAAAACTTGCTATATCTAACTTTCAAGAAAGTGAGGAGAATTTTATGCCTAAAAATAAAATTTTAAAAATGGTTGCAACATTTGTGCTTGCAATATTAATTGTAGGTGGAGTTACATATGGCGGAATAAAAATAGTAGAGATATTTAAAATAAAAGGAATGGACGACGCAGGAATACAAACTGCAATTCAAAATAATTATATACAAAACATAGATATGGACTATGTAAAAGAGGAAAAAGTAAAATTCAAAGTAGATTATTTTATGATGGACGACCTAAACTTTGACTTAGTATTTAATTTTGTAACAGAAGATAGTGTAGATAATTTTGAAGGAATAGCATTAACTGGGTTAAAAATTACAGATGAAAATGATAATCAAATATACTTTGATTCAGAAGGCCAAGATATATGGACAAAAAATATAGCATTAATGGCAAGCGATTGGAGCGTAATTGAAAAACAAGGAAACACATTAAGGCAAGTTCTTCATTTAACTTCAAACAATTTTCCGAGAAGTAATAAAATATATGTAAGTTTTAACCAAATTACTTTATACAACGTAAACCAAGGAGATCCAATAACAATACAATATGATGGAGATTATGAATTAGAGTTTGATGTATCAAAACAACTTTCAGAAAGAAAAACTATAGAATATACAACTATTAAGGAAAGTAAAATTGTGGAAGATGCAAAATTAACAAATAGTGGATTTGCAGTTACAATAAATTCTGATGAATACATATCACCTCAAGATAGTATTACTGTTACAGATGAAAACGGAAATACTTATACACTTTCAAACACTTTAAGAATTTTTGGTGGAGAATTTTTAGAAAAAATAGAGAAGCAAATTTTAATATTTAATATGACACTATATAACGAATGTAGTACAATAAAATTAAACTTTGAAAACGGAGCAACATATGAATTTATAAAGAAATAGGAGAAATATTAATGGAAAAAGTAAAAGATTTATTAAGTAAAATTAGAAAAAGTTTGTTAACATATTCGGTGTTATTAATAATTATACTAGTTACTTTACATTTTATTTTAAAAGCATCAGGACTAAAGATAAGAGAGTGGGTTTATATAGTAGTTATTTCAATTTCAGCAATACTATTTGTTGTATTTTTAATAAAAGAATTTATACAAATAGATAAAAAAACAAAATTGGACATATTGCTTGGAATAGTAGTTTTCTTAATATTATGTGCAATATTTTGGAAATTTTTACTTATTGGCTTTTTCTTTTTAAGTGTAGCAATTGACACAAATAGTGAATATGTAGTAGAAAGAGAAAATGTAAAATATGTAGCTGTGGTTGATGCAGGTTTTCTTGATAATGATACAAATGTTTATTTTCACGAATACATAAATCCTTTTGTATATAATTCAAAAATAGAATTTAGTGAATTTTACGAAGAGGATTTTGACCCAACAGAAATAGAAGAAGAGGAAGTAACACAAAATCTTTTAGAGGAAAATATTATAAAAGTTGAAGAAGAAAAAGATACTGATGAATTAACAGAGGGAAAGTTGACAGAACCAGAAGATGTTTTATACGAAAAAGAAATAAGAAATGGTACTACTACTATAAAAGTTGTAAATGTAGGAAGTGTGCTAGGCGGAAAAATGATAATAAGTGTTAAAAAAACGGATAATAGTGGAAAAACATGGAGAAACCAGCTGAAGACTTCAGATGGGGCTATGACAGTAAATAGAGGAGCAGAATTTGTTTTTATTAATGAAGAGGTTGGCTTTATAAATAACTTAAGCCTATTTGTGCTAGGCGAGGATAATGATTCACTTTTAGTTACAGTAGATGGAGGAGAAACCTATAAAAATGCAAACTTTATATTTCCATTAGACATAGAAGACACAATTTTTTATGTAGATGGCGTGCCTTATATAGAAAATGATAGATTAAAAGTAAAAATGTATTCACCAGCATACACGTCATCTGATAAAGTTAATTATTACACATTTGCAAGTATAGACAATGGACTAAATTGGCAGATGTGCAATTAATAGAAATATATATTTGGCAGATGTACAATATGAACAAAAGAATTAATTTGACATATAATAATATAAAAAGTATAATATTAAAAGAAGGAGACAAAAACCATGATTAATTTAAATAATGTTAAATTAAACAGTTGGTGGAATGTATGGGAGAAAAATCACCCATACAAAATTGTCGTGCTTTAAATAAATTGTAAATAGAAGCACATGTATGAGTGATTAAAAAATTACTTGTACATGTGTTTTTTATTATATGGAGGTGGTGCATATGGAAGATGACTGGCATTGGCAATTAAGAAATAATATTTTAAAGAAAGAAGGAAAAATTATGAATTATGGAGAATTTGGTGGACAATATGTGCCACAAGAATTAAAAGAAAAATTACAAGAAATAGAAAGTGAATTTGAAAGAGCAAAAAAAGATGAAAATTTTATTGAAGAATATTTATATTATTTAAAACAATATGTAGGAAGACCAACACCGTTATATTATGCAAAAAATCTAAGTAAGTATGTGGGTGGAGCAAAAATATATTTAAAAAGAGAAGATTTAAATCATACTGGAGCACATAAAATTAATAATGCAATAGGTCAGGTGTTAATTGCAAAAAGAATGAACAAAACACATATTATTGCCGAAACTGGGGCTGGACAACATGGAGTAGCTACTGCAACTGTATGTGCATTATTTAATATAAAGTGTACTATATTTATGGGAAAAGAGGATATAGAAAGACAGAAAGTCAATGTAGAAAAAATAAAAATGCTTGGGGCAAATGTTCACGAAGTAAGCAGTGGAGAAGGAACATTAAAAGAGGCCGTAGATGAGGCATTTGAATATTTAATAAAACATCAAGATGTATTTTATTTAATAGGTTCTGCTGTTGGACCAAGTCCTTATCCAGAGATGGTTAAGTTCTTTCAAAAAATAATTGGAGAAGAAGCTAAAAAACAAATTTTAGAACAAGAGAATAAATTACCTAGTGCAATAGTAGCTTGCATAGGTGGAGGAAGTAATAGTATAGGACTATTTGCAGATTTTATTAAAGAGAAGAATGTTGATATTTACGGAGTTGAGGGCGCTGGAAAAGGACTAAACACAGGAAAACACGCATCTGCAATGTACAATAATAAAATTGGTATCATTCATGGGATGAAAACTTATGCTATGCAAAATGATAACGGAGAATTAATGAATGCATATTCAATTTCAGCGGGATTAGATTATCCAGGAATTGGACCAGAGCATGCATATTTAAAATCAATTGGAAGAGTAAAATATGATACTATTACAGATGAGGAAGCGGTAAAAGCATTCAAATTGTTATGCAAATTAGAGGGAATAATACCAGCATTAGAAAGTAGCCATGCAATAGCATATGCTTGCAAAATTGCAAAAAACTATAAGCCGATAGATGTAATTATTGTTAATCTTTCAGGCAGAGGTGATAAAGATATGGAAATAATAATTAATAAGTTGTAGGGGCGAACTGTGTTCGCCCGGTATTTTAAAAAATGTTGTAAAAAAATATTAATTAGAGTAAAATGTATATTGTAAAAAAGAAGATATAAAATATAGAAAAACGGAGAACTAAAATGATTAAAAATATATTTTTTGATGTAGATGGGACAATATATGAAGAAAAACCAGCAAAAGTAAAAGCAGAAACAAAAATTATAAAGTATATTGCAGATAAATTAAATATGGAATATTTTGATGTCTATGAGACATACAAAAAATCAAAGAAAGATATATTTAGTAGAGATAAAAACGATCCTAATAGGAATAACAGGACAAAATGGTATGAAGAAACTTTAAACAGATTAAAATGTTCTAATATTAAGCCTAAAGAATTAAGTGAAAAATATTGGAATATTATAAAAGAAAATATAGAACTATATGAGGATTTTAAATTAATATTACCAGAACTTAAAACTAAATATAACCTATATGTTGTAACAGATGAATTGCTAGAAATTCAAAAAGAAAAATTGAAAGTTTTAGGAGTTATAAATAATTTTAAAGATATAATTTCATCGACGCAAGTTAATTTAATAAAGCCAAATCCTGAAATTTTTGAGTATGCATTAAAAGTAACAGACTCTAACAGAGAAGAAACAATCATGATAGGAGATAATCCATATAGAGATATAGAAGGTGCAAAAAAAGCAGGATTAAAAACTGTATGGTTTAAAAGAGGTAAATACGAGTATTATCAATTACAAGATAAAAATTTACCAGATTTAATAATAACTAACTATTTAGAATTAATAAATGGTTTAAAGTTAATATGATTTAAAACAAAAAGTACATTCATTTAATGTACTTTTTGTATGTTTTGACCTTTGCAATTTAATAATTTATATTCAATAACGACATTATCTTGTACAGATTGAATTAACCAATCTATAAGCTTTTGTGGAATATCAGCGTGTTCTACCAATACTTTGGTTATACAATTTATTTGCATTTTATTTTGTTGGTATTTAGGGTCATTCATCAGTTTTTTTAGTGCTTTAGAATTTGTTTTATCAATATTACTTAACATATCAACAACTCCTTTGACATATTTTACCAAAGGAGTTAAATAATGTCAATATATTACTTTCAAAACAAAATAATATATTGACGTTATTTTTTAGCTCTAATAAATATTGCTAAATCGTTTAATGCTCTACAACCTGCTTCTAATTGAGCATCTGTTAGTCCAGCTAAATTCTTTTTAGTTTTATTTATTAAATTTTCGTCTTTACCAAATAAAATAAAGTCAGAAGATAAATTAGTAAAATCACAGAGAACTTTAATTTTTTCTATTGATAAACAGCTTTGCCCTCGCTCAACAATACCCAAATATTGACCTGATATACCAATAACTCTTGCAAATTCTTCCTTTGTCATATTCAGATTTTCACGTATAGCTTTTATTCTTTTTCCAATTTCTTCTTTCACACAAATACCTCTTTAATATATTATTTAATTTATTATATGTTACAAAAAAGTATAAAAAGTGATAAAAAATAATACTAAATTATTGAATTTTATGATAATATAATAAAAAATGATAAATTCAAAGGAGTAACAAAATGGAAAATAAGCCGATGAAATTATTATTAATAGAAGATGACGCAAACGAATGCTATATTTTCAAAGAAATAAGTAAGAACAGGAAAGATATAGAGTTTATAGCAATAACTAATTCTGAAACCGAAGGACTAAGAATCGTAAAAAAATATATGCCGGAAGGAATTATTTTAGATTTAGAATTAAATAAAGGAAATGGTACTGGAACAGGAATCGGTTTCCTAGAAAAACTTAAAAAGGTAAAACTATCTATTATTCCTAAAGTAATAGTAACAACTAATATATATTCCAATTCAGTTTATGAATATCTACATAGAAATGTAGTTGACTTTATTTTTTATAAAAAGCAAAGTAATTATTCACAAGAAGACGTAATCAACACAATACTTTTAATTAGAGAATATAAAAGTAATACTATACATGAAGAAATAAAAGAAGAAATAGGAGATAGTAAAGAAATTATAGTTGATAAAATTAACAAAGAATTGGACTTAATAGGGATTAGTACACATTTGCAAGGAAGAAAATATTTATTTGATTCAATTCAATATATAATAGAAAATGAAAATACTAATAAAAAAATTACAATAATTCAGTATTTAGTAAGTAAATATAAAAAATCAAATAGCACTATTAGTAGAGCAATGCAAAATGCAATTTTACACGCATGGAGAATATCTTCATTAGAGGATTTGAGTACATATTATACTGCGAGAATTAATTATGAAACTGGAATTCCAACTCCAACAGAATTTATATATTATTATGCAGATAAGATAAAGAAGCAACTTTAAGTCATTTTTTGTCACAAAGTGTAACTTATAGTAAAACAATTGCACTTCCATTAATCACTTATACAAACAAGTATAAGTGATATTTTTTTGCTATCAAAAAAATGCAATGGAGGTGTTTTAAATGAGCTTCTGGGAGTGGATAATGTACATAGCTAGTTTATAAAAATAAAAAAGTAATCAAAATATTATATTGAAACAAAAATAATATATTGATTACTTTTTATTTTATATATATAATAATAACATCCATAAAATGAGGTGTTATTATATGATTAGTATAGATATTTTTAATATAATTATAAAAAGTTTTTTTATAAATATTTTTTTATTTATGATTTTTTTTAAAATTAATAATTATGAAGAAATGGACAATATAAAAAGAATTAAAACTGGATTATTAATAGTTTTCCTTACTTTTTTATATTGTATATTAAGAAGTGTTTCTGACATATTAAGTACTATTATTATCTTATATTTTTTAGAATCAATGTTATTGAGTAGTTTGACAAAATTAAAGCTATCAAGAGTTTTGATTTCTACTATTATTTCAGTTTCATTCTCTTATTTTCTGTTTATTCTTGCAGGTACAATTGAATTTGCATTACAAGCTTTATTCAGTATTGATAGCAAAACAATTAACTTAGTATTAACTTTAGCTATAGAATTTATAATATTAATTTTAATTTCAAAGGCAAAAAGGTTAAAGAAAGGATTATCATTTTTGCAAAAAGATAATGAATTTATAGAAATAGCTATGATTAACATTAGTGCAATAATAATTTTAGTTTATGGATTAATAGGAAATAATTTTGAAAAGATAATAGAGCATATATATTTTTATTTTGTAATATTAGGAATTTTTATGCTCATAATTTTACAAAAAACATTAGTTATGTATTACAAACAAAAATTATTGGACGATACAATAAATGAGTATAAAAAAGATTTACAAGAAAAGGAAGATAAATTAAAGGAGTTGTCAGATGAAGCATTTAATGTGAGCAAAGCAAGTCATGAATTTTATAATAGACAGAAGGCGTTAGAGTTAAAAGTATCAGAAGCTAATATCGGAACAGAAGAAAAAACAGAACTTTTAGATAGAATAAAAAGTCTTACGACAGAGTATTCTGAAGCGTTACAAAGAATAAAAACTAAAGTTGTATTACCAGCTACAAATGTTTCAGAAATAGACGATATCTTTAAATATATGCAGACAGAGTGTTCAAATAATAATATAGACTTTAAATTAAAAATAGAAGGTAACATATATTATTTAATAAACAACATAATTCCTAAAAATAAATTAGAAACATTAATAGGTGACCACATAAAAGATGCAATAATTGCAGTTAATTCTAGTGAAAATAAATATAGAAACATTTTTGCAATATTAGGAAAGAAAAATAGACATTATGAGCTTTGTATATATGATAGTGGTATAGAGTTTGAAATAGATACATTATTAAAATTGGGATTAGAACAAATAACAACACATAAAGATGTCGGTGGAAGTGGAATAGGTTTTATGACTACATTTGAGACCTTAAGTGAATGTAAAGCTAGTCTTATGATAGAAGAAAAACATGAAGTAAAAGATAATGATTATACAAAAGCAGTAATTATAAGATTTGACAATAAAAATAAATATATAATTCGTTCGTACAGAGCTGATGAAATAAAAAAGAAGAATGCCGACAATAGAAAGATAATTATAGAAAGCACATAGACATCCCTTTTTTCGACAAAATATACTTGTTGAAAAAGTAAATCTTTAATGATAAAATGAAACAAAAAAAGTATAAATAAACTTTATTTTATAAGGAGCTTTATATGGAAAAAGAATATTTAGACTTAACAGATCCACAACAAAGTATATGGATTATTGAACAATACTATCCGAACACATCAATTAATAATATTAGTGGATCACTTATTATAGAGCAAAAAGTGAATTTTGAACTATTAAAGAAAGCTATTTATATTTTTGTACAAAAGAATGATTCATTTAGAACAAGAATAACTATAAGGAACAAAGAACCAAAACAATATACATTAGAAACATTAAAATTCGATATAGACGAAAAAAATCTTATGAATGCAGAGGATTTAAAAGATTTAGAAAATAGTTTAGTTTCTACACCATTCAAATTGTTAAATTCTGATTTATTTAAATTCACAATTATAAAATTTAAAGATGGAACAGGTGGATTTAATGCGAAAGTACATCACATTATTTCTGACGCTTGGACAATGAGCTTATTAATTAACGAAATTATAGACATATATACAGCTTTAATTAATAATGAAAATATTTCAAACGAATTATATCCATCTTACTCACAATATGTTATTTCTAATAAAGAATACAAAGAAAGTGAAAAATATTTAAAAGATAAAGAGTATTGGCAAAATACTTTTGCTGTCATGCCAGAAGTTCCTTATATTTCTAATTATAATAATGAAAAAAATAATCTTGAAGCTAAAAGAGATGAATATGTATTTGAAAAAGAATTTCTAGATAAAATTAATTTATTATGTAAAAGAAAAAAAATTTCATTATATAGTTTTTTAATGGGTGTATATAGTATTTATTTATCAAGAGTGTCAGGAATAGATAATCCAATTATAGGTACACCTATACTAAATAGGAAGAATTTCAGAGAAAAAAATACAACTGGTATGTTTATAAATAATATACCGAATAAGATTGCAATAGATAGAAAATTAAGCTTTAATGACTTTGTTATAGAAGTGAGTAAAACACAAAGAGAAGTATTTAAACATCAACAATTAGGATATGAAGAAATATTAAAAGAGGTTAGAAAAAAATATCAGACAACAGAAGCACTATATGATATTGTTTTATCATATCAAAATGCTAGAGATAATAGCAGACAAAGTAAAATACCATATCATACAAATTGGATTTTTAACAATTTTTCATTAAACAGTATTTGGGTAAACATATATGATATGGATAATACTGAAACATTAAAGATTATTTATGATTATCAAACATGTAAGTTTTCTAAAAGTGATATTAATAAAATACATAATAGAATTTTACATATTATTGAACAAATTATTAATAATGAAGATATTATTTTAAATAATATAGAAATTGTAACTGCAGAGGAAAAAAACAAATTACTATATGATTTTAACGATACAAAAATGGAATATCCAAAAGGAAAAACAATACACAAACTCTTTGAGGAACAAGTAGAGAGGACACCAGATAAAATTGCTATTGTATTTGAAGAAACTCAATTAACATATAGCGAGCTAAATAAAAGAGCAAATCAATTAGCAAATTACTTAAGAGACAATAAAAAAATTATAAATAATGATATAGTTGGAATTATGGTAAATCGCTCTATTGAGATGATTATTGGACTTTTAGCAATAATAAAAGCGGGAGGAGCATATTTGCCTATTGATCCAGATTATCCTAAAGATAGAATTTCCTATATGTTAGAAGACAGTAAGACAAAAACAGTTTTAGTAAATAATTCTACAGAAAACATAGTTATTAATAATAGTGATAAAATTAATATTTCTTTAAATTCTGAAATTTATTTAAAAGAGAGCTTTAATAATCTAGATAATATTAATATTTCAGATGATTTAATATATGTTATTTATACATCTGGTTCAACAGGAAAACCTAAAGGAGTTATGCTAACACATAAAAATATTAACAATTATATTAATGGCTTAAAAAGATGTATAGATTTTGCTGATACTAAAACGATAGTATCAGTAACTACAATATGCTTTGATATTTTTGTTACAGAGATATGGGCATCTCTTTTAAATGGACTAAAAGTAGTGTTAGCAAATGAAGAAGAACAAAACATTCCTAAAAAGTTAAATGAAATATGTAAGAACCACCATGTAGATATGATACAAACAACACCTTCACGATATAATATTATATTAAGTAGTGGTGATTGTGATTTCCTAGAAAATGTGAAAGACGTTTTAATAGGTGGAGAACCTTTAAATCAAACATTACTTTCTAAAATTAAAGCTATTACAAAAGCAAATATATATAATATGTATGGACCTACAGAAACAGCAGTATGGTCTACTATAAAAGACCTTACAAAAACAGATGAAATCACAATAGGAAAACCTATCATAAACACACAGATATATATATTAGATAAAAACAAAAATTTATTGCCACCTAATATATCAGGAGAATTATATATTGGTGGAGATGGGGTCGCAAAAGGATATTTAAACAGAGAAGAGTTAACAAAAGAAAAATTTGTAAAAGTTCCATTTAATTTAGGAAAAATATACAATACTAATGATTTAGCTTATATAAAAGAAGATGGAGAAATTATATATTTAGGAAGAACAGATTTCCAAGTAAAAATAAACGGACATAGAGTAGAATTAGAAGAGATAGAGAATAGTATTTTAAAATTAAGTAGTATTTCTTCTTGCACAGTAATTGTAAAAAAAGATGGAACAGAAAAAGATTGTATTTATGCATATTTTGTAGCAAAAGAAAAGATAGATGTAAATATTTTAAGAAAAAATCTACAACAAAAATTACCACAATATATGGTGCCACAATATTTTATGCAATTAGAAAATTTACCATATACTCCAAATGGAAAAATAGACAAAAAAAGATTGCCGGATATAAATATAGAAAATAGAACGATAATAAAACAGGCTGAAACACCAATAGAAAAAACTTTGGAAAAAATACTAAAAGGTATATTAAATATAAAAGATATAGACTTTTCAGAAAATCTTTTAACATTAGGGGGAGATTCTTTAACAGCAATTACACTGTCTGTAGAAATAAGTAAGAAATTTGATATAGACATTACAATTAAAGAACTTATGGAAGTAAAATCTTTAGAGGAACTTGCAAAAATTATAACTAATAAGCCAAAAAATAATAACGAAGAAAATATTATTAATGCAGTTACAAAAAAAGATTATTATTGCACATCTTATGCGCAAAAAAGAATATACTTAGCTAGCCAGATGAGTAGTAATGTCGTATATAATATGCCAGGAAAAGTTTGTATAGAAGGAAAATTAAACATAAAAAAATTAGAAAATGCTTTAAAAACTTTAATAGATAGGCATGAAGCATTAAGAACCTATTTTGAAATTTTAAAAAATGGGGAAATAGTGCAAAAGCTAGAAGAAAATATTAAATTTAAGCTTGAAATTCAAAAATGTAATAAAAACAATTTAGAGAATAAAATAAAAGAATTTGTTCAACCATTTGACTTAAGTAAAGCACCACTTTTTAGAGCTAAGGTATTACAATTACAAACAGAAAAATTTGTATTATTATTTGATATGCACCACATTATAAGTGATGGAACATCTATAAAAATAATTATAAAAGAATTGCAAGATATATATAACGATAAAGAATTACAAGAAATAAATATTACATACAAAGACTATGCAAATTGGGAAAAAGAGAAGATTGAAGAAGGTAATTTCAAAAGTCAAGAGGAATTTTGGCTTAATCAATTTAATGATGAAATACCTATATTAAATATGCCTTTAGATTATAAAAGACCTGAAATAAATTTATATAATGGCAACAGTATTTCTGAAAAGATTAATATAAATTTAAGCAACAATATAATAGATTTAGCAAAAAAATTTAATACCACACCATACGTATTACTTTTATCTATATATTATCTAGTTTTAAGTAAATATACAAACCAGAACGACATAGTTATTGCAACACCAACAATTAATAGAACAATTAAAGGTTTGGATAGTATAGTTGGGATGTTTGTAAATAATATTCCAATTAGAATAAAATCAGATAACAATAAGAAATTTTCAGAGCTTATAGAAAATGTAAAAAATATTTCTTTAAAATGTTTTGATAATCAAAATTATCCAATAGATAAATTAATACAAAAGCAAGATTTGGATAATGGAAAGAATTCATTATTTAATACTATGTTTGTATATCAGAACAATGAAAATTTATCTATACAATTAGATGATTTAAAAACTAAAACTAGCATAATTAATACAAATATTTCAAAATTTGATTTAACTTTAGAGATTATAGAAACAAACAATGAATTTGATGTAAGAATAGAGTACAATACAGATTTATATAAAAAAGAAACTATTGAGCTTTTAAAAGAACATTATATTAATGTTTTAGAAGAGATAATAAGGAAACCAAGCATACAATTAGCAGATGTAGAAATGATGTCTAATGAAGAAAAAAATACAATATTATATAATTTTAACAATACTAAATTTCAATTGGACAATAGCAAATCTATACAAGAAATATTTGAAGAGAATGTAAAAAGAAATCCAAATGCAATTGCTTTAATATTTGAAGACAAAAAAATAAAATATAGTGAACTAAATAAAAAGGCTAATATTCTAGCTGTATATTTAAAAAATAATGGAGTAAAAAGAAATTCGATAGTTGGAATATCTACAAAAAGGTCTACAGAACTTATTGTATCATTACTTGCAATATTAAAAGCAGGAGGAGCATATTTACCTATAGATCCTACACTCCCACTTGATAGGAAAGAATATATGTTAGAAACTAGTGGCTGTAAGATTTTATTAGTAGATAATGATTCCAAAATTAATTATAAAGTTAAAACAATAAATGTACAAGAGAAAAAACTATACGAGGGAGATTTTGAAAATATAGCAAATATTAATAATGAAGATGATTTATTTGCTGTAATATATACATCAGGTTCAACAGGAAAACCAAAATGTGTTACTTTAATGAGAAAGCGGACTAAATAATTTAATATATGGAATGGATAACGTTATTAAGTATTCACAAAATAATAATTTTTTAAGTATAAGTACTATTAGTTTTGATATGTTTATTGTTGAAACATTAATTCCTTTTGCATTAGGATTAACAGTTGTTCTAGCAAATGATGAGGAACAAAAAATTCCGCAATTAATGGCTAAATTAATCAAGAAACATAAAGTAAAAAACATGGTAATTACTCCATCAAGAATGAAATTACTATTAGAAACATCAGACTATAAGGAAAATTTAAAGACTTTAAGGAAAATACTACTTGGTGGCGAAGTCGTAACAGAAGAATTATATAATATGATGTCTAATAGTTTAAAAGCAGATATATATAATGGGTATGGACCAACTGAAACAACAGCTTGTTCTACAATAAAGCACATAACAAACCATAATAATATAAATATTGGAAGACCAATAGCAAATACTGAAATTTATATAGTTGATAATAACAATAAGATGTGTCCAATTGGAATTGCAGGGGAGTTATGTATTGGAGGAAAAGGAGTTGGAAGTGGATATTTAAACAACGAAGAGTTAACTGAAAAACAATTTGTAAAATTAGAATTTAGCAATGGAAAAGTGTATAAAACAGGAGATATAGCAAGATTTACAACGTCAGGAGATATAGAATATATTGGAAGGAATGATTTCCAAGTAAAAATAAGAGGATTAAGAATTGAACTAGGAGAGATACAAAAGCAAACACTAAATATACCGGATATACAGGAAGCGGTAGTAACTGTATACAATAAAAACAAGTTATGTGCTTTTGTAAAATCAGATAAGGAAATAATTAAAAGTCGCATTAGAGAACAGCTAGAAAAAGTATTACCATTATATATGGTGCCTAATGTTATTGTGCAAGTTGACAAAATACCTTTGACGGTATCAGGCAAAGTCGATAATATAAAATTACTTGACTTAATTAAAGAAATAGAAACAAACCAAGTAGAATATATTGCACCAGAAAATGACTTGCAAAAAACTTTTTGCGAAATATGGTCTAAACTGTTGAATACTAAAATTGGTATTGATGATAATTTCTTTCATCTTGGAGCTGATTCACTTATGGCTATAGCTTTTAAGACTCAGCTATTAGAATTAGATATAGACATTCCATATCAGAGCATTTTTACATACCCTACAGTAAGATTGTTAAGTAAGTCATATAGATCATCGAAAAACGAAAAAGAATTACAAAAAGAAGAGAATATTTATGAACAAATTAATAAAAGATTATCAGTAAATACAATTGAGAATATTAAAAAGATAAAAAGGGTTAATGTAAAAGATATTTTATTATTGGGAGCGACAGGATTTTTAGGAGCACATATTTTAAATAGTTTTTTACAAGAAGAAAAAGGAAAAGTCTTTTGTTTACTTCGAAAAAAATATGGAGTTTTACCAGAAGAAAGGTTGAAAAAAACATTACATTTTTATTTTGGTGAAAGATATGATAATTTGATTAACAGAAGAATTTTTGTTATAGAAGGAGATATCGTACAAGACAATCTTGGAATAACACAAGATAGCTTTTTAGGCGATGTAACTACAGTAGTTAATTCAGCGGCAATAGTTAAACATTATGGACGATATGAAACATTTGAGAAAATAAATATTGAGGGGACAAAAAATATTGTAAACTTTTGTAAGAAATATAATAAAAAATTATTGCATATGTCAACTCTTAGTATATCAGGAAATTCTAATTTAGATAAGAATTCAAGTAAAGAGATAACTGAATTTTCTGAAAAGAATTTATATATAAATCAAGAATTAAATAATATATATACAACTACAAAATTTGAGGCTGAAAAAATAATATTAACAGAAGTAGAAAACGGATTAAAAGCTAACATTTTGAGATTCGGAAATATAACCAATAGATATTCGGATGGAATTTTTCAAATGAATGCACAAGATAATGCTTTTGCTAACAGAATAAAATCTTTTGCAAATATTGGTAGTATTCCTAAAGGACTAGAGAATGTGAAATTAGACTTTGCTCCAGTAGATTATTGCGCAGATGCAGTTATAAAAATATTGAATCACTTTAATACCGAATTTATAGTTTTTCATATTGATAATCAGAAGCACATTAAAGTTAAAAAACTAGTCGAAATAATTAACCAACTAGGTGTAAAGATAGAAGAAATAGAAGATAGTGAATTCAAGAAGAAATTGATTAGTTTATCGAAGAATAAGGAAAAGAAAAAACTTATATCTGGAATAATAAATGATTTAAATGCTAATAAGGATTTAATATATAAAACAAATATAAAAATTAATAGCGATTTTACAATGGAATATTTACGTAAGTTAAATTTTGAATGGCCTAATATAAATAAAAAATATCTAAAAAAATATATAGACTATTTTAAGAATATAAATTTTTTGTAATATAGGGGGAAAAAGATGGACAAAGTATCTTTAATTGGATTAAGTGTTTCATGTGCCTTAATTATAATTATGTTGGTTTTAATAAAACTAAAAATTAAGGAAAAAAGCCAAATAAAAACTATGTTTACTTTTGATATGGTTTTTATATTAATATGGTGTGTAAGTTTAATGCTTCAAATACTTAATCAAAACAGAATACCGCCAGTATATTTTGAATATTTAGCATCATTTGGAGCGTGCTTTATACCGGTGTCAATTCTTATGACAGGTATTATATTTTCAAGGACTAAAATTAAATTTAAAAAATCATATTTACTTTTATTAGTGATACCAATTTTATCAATAATCGTTTTATTTACAAATGATTTTCATAATTTGTTTTATGAGGCGTATTCTACATCAAGGGAAGGAACTGTATATGGTAAATATTTTACAATACATACTATTTATTCATATTCATGCTTACTAATAGGAATATATTACTTATTATATTATTCAATAAAAAATTTAGGATTCTTTTCTAAACAATCAATACTTTTGGTAATAGGAACGCTAATTCCTCTAGTGTTAAATATGCTATTTACTTTTAATATATTTAATTTATCAATATATACAACTCCAATCAGCTTTGCACTTGCAATCGTAATTTATGCTTTTGCAATTTTGAAATTTCAATTTTTAAATGTAATACCAGTGGGGTTGCAGCGAATAAACGATAGAATATCTGATGGATATATTGTAATTAATGGGGAAATGAGAATAACAGATTTTAATTTAACACTATTAAAAATGTTAAAATTAGAAGAATACGAGTTGAGAAATAAAAGTATATTGGATATTAAAAGAATGCTAAATAATGTTGGAGAAATTGATGTTAATGACATATTAGAAGCAATCCAAAGGACAAAAAACAATAATGCAACTATATCATTAGAAAAATATTTTGATAAAGCAGATAAATATTTTAGAATAGAAATAAATAGTATTTTTTCTAAAAAATCTTATATAGGAACATTGTTGTTATTTAAAGATATTACACAACATATGAAAGATTTGAAAGAAATAAAACAAAGTCAGGATATAATTTTAAGGCAAGAAAAATTTGTAACGTTACGGAGAATTAGCTGGACGGAATAGCACATGATTTGAATTCACCTTTAATTGCAATAAAAGCTGAATTATATACAATAAAAAAAGAAATTGAAAAAGAAGATATCAAGGATAAAGAAGAAATTATAAATCATGTAAATAACATAGAAAATAATATGCAAAGTATAGGGACAACTGTAAATAGTATAAGAGACCAAATAAGAACAACAGGAGATAAACCTAAAAAGGAATTTGGACTACGAGAATTAGTAGAAGGTATAAAAATGTTAATGGGACACTATTTTAGGGAACATAGTTGTGTGCTTAACATAGATATTGAAGAGAATATTAAAATTTTTGGAGAGGGAAATAAGTTAGATAGGGTAATAACAAATATAGTAAAAAATTCTGTTGATGCTTATTTATCACAAAATAAAACTGGAGAAGTAAATATAAGAGCACATAAAGAAAATAAAAAATGTATAATAGAGATTGAAGATTTCGCAGGAGGTATAGAAGAAAAGATAGCATCTGATTTGTTCAATAAAATGGTTAGCTCAAAAGGAAAAGAAGGAACAGGATTTGGTTTATTCTTCTCATATCAGATAATAACAGGAGAATTTAAAGGTAATATGAATTTTAAGACGCAAGAAGGTGTTGGAACTACATTTATATTAGAGATACCACTTGAAATTGAAAAATAGAAATATAATGTTGATTTTTTAGGGATAATAATATAAAATGTAATAAATTGTAAAAAGTGGAGGTATTATATGAAAAGTTATGAAGGATCAAAAGTAGTAGTTGTTGATGATATTGAAAGCGTTATAGAAGGGTATAAATCAGCTTTAGCTACAGAAGATATAGAAACAATAGGATTTGCAGATCCAGAAAAAGCTATTGAGTATTTAAAAGAAAATAGAGTTGATGTAATATTGCTAGATTATTTTATGCCTAATTTTAACGGAAATGAATTTGTAAAAGAGCTTAGAGAATTTGATAAAGAAACGGTTGTAATATTACAAACAGGCTATGCAGATAAATTACCACCATTAGATACAATGAAAGAATTAAATATACAAGGATATTTTGATAAAAATAAGAGTATGGAAGATTTAATCTTAATGGTGATATCTTCATTAAAAACGGTAGCGTTAACTAAGAAAATAAAAGAACAAGAAATACAGCTTGATGCAAAAGATTACCAAAATGCCTTTCTAGGAAAATTCTTAAATAGATTAATGGGTGAAATATCAGAAAGAGGAATGGCAATGGCAGGAAGTATAGTCCATTTAGAAGAAATGAAAGATAAAATTCCAGAAAACGAAAGAGAATTATTTGTAAACAGCGTAGAAAATATACAATACAGTATATCAAGATTAAATGATTTAATAAAATCATTAGAAATAGGAGAAGAAAACATTGTAGCAAAAGATTTAAAAAATATTTTAAATAGATTATTTGAAATGACTTTTACTGTAAAAGATATAACATTTAATTTTAACATGAATAATGAATATCAACTATTAAATTGCAACGCAAAAATATTAGCTTATATTTTGGTAGACATTATAGAATTTTTAATTAGTATAGATGAAAAAGATATTGTATTTGAAGTCCAAGACGAAGAAACAATAAAAGTGTGTAATAAAGTAGAAGATAAAGAACTATTAAATAAAATAAATAAATTGGCGTTAATGGATAACAAAATAATAATAAAAAACTTAAATAACATAATTTTTATAAGATTTTAATACAAAAAGTGTTGGGGGTAATTATGGATTTTAGCAAAGCTTATGAATTTTGTATAAAAAACGGAAGACCTGAAATTATAAAACTAGAAAAAAAATATTATAGTGATTTTAAAAATATGTTGAATTTTCCAACACTTATATATTGAGGCAGATTTTCTAAAATAGAAATTGAACCGGAAATATATTTATATAATAATAATATTTATTTTTCCTTTAACAAAGACAAATTAATTGATTTTGGAATAAGATATTTAAAAATTAATAATATGGAAGATAGTATTAATATAATGGCATAATAACAAATTATTGATTTTAATATTATAATACGAATAGAAGGTATGTGATTTATAAAATGAGATTAAGTAAAGATTTTTTTTACACAATAAAAGAAAATATATCAGATGAAGATTCAATTAGTGGAAAACTTTTAGTGAAAAGCGGAATGATAAAAAAAATAAGTAATGGAATCTATGCAAAAATGCCCATTGGTGAAAAGGTTATAAAAAATATAGAAAATATTGTGCGTAAGCATATGAATCAAGCTGGAGCAAATGAATTAAGTATGCCTGCATTATTACCAATGGATGTTTTTGAAAAAACAGGTAGAAAAGATGCATTTGGACCAAGTATGTTTAAGTTATGTGATAGATATAACAGAGAATATGCATTAGGACCAACTCATGAGGAATTATTTGCATTAGCATCAATGAGTAAAGTTAAATCATATAGAGATTTACCATTTACAACATATCAAATTGGACCAAAATATAGAGATGAAGTAAGACCAAGACTTGGATTAATAAGAACTAGAGAGTTTACAATGAAAGATGCGTATAGTTTTGATAAAGATTATGAAGGCCTAGATATTTCATATAAAAAAATGTTTGATGCATATCATAAAATATTTACAGAGCTAGGAATTAACTATACTGTAGTTAAAGCAGATACTGGAGCAATGGGAGGATTACTTTCTGAAGAGTTTCATGCTGTAACTGCCATTGGTGAAGACACACTTGTACTTTGTGATAGTTGTGACTATTCATCAAATTTAGAAATTAGCAAAAATATACCCGCAGAAAAAGATAATGTAGAAGAAAAAGAATTAGAATTAGTGGAAACTCCAAATAGACATACGATTGAAGAAGTTTGTGAGTATTTAGATTTAAATGTAAAACAAACTGTTAAGGCAATGTTAATGAATATTGATGATAATTTAGTAGTCTTATTTATAAGAGGAGATAGAGAGTTAAATGAAACAAAAGTACTCAAATTGCTAGGTGCAAATGAGATAGGATTTGCAAATGATGAACTTATTGCAACTTCAAATGCTGTGCCAGGATATACAGGCCCCATTGGATTAAATGCTAAAATAGTTATAGATGCAGAAGTATTAAATATGAAGAATTTCTGTTGTGGAGCAAATAAAGAAGGATATCATTACGTAAATGCAAATGTTAAAGATTTTAATTATGACATAACTGGAGATATAGTAAATGTAAAAGAGGGAGATACATGTCCGAATTGTGGAGGAAAATTAATATTTAAAAAAGGAATTGAAATTGGGAATACATTTAAATTAGGAACTAAATATTCTGAAAGCTTAGGATTAAATTATTTAGGAGATGATAATAAAAATCATCCAGTTGTAATGGGAAGCTATGGAATAGGAATAGAAAGAATCCTTTCTGCAATTGTAGAACAAAATAATGATGAAAAAGGAATAATATGGCCAATAAATGTAGCACCATATAAAATTGCAATTGTAGTAATAAATCCTAAAGAAGAACAACAATATAAAGCAGGTGAAAAATTATATAATACTTTTAATAAATTAGGTATAGATACTTTAATAGACGACAGAACAGAAAGAGCAGGTGTAAAATTCAACGATATAGATTTAATTGGAATTCCAATTAGAATAACAATTGGTAAAAAAATTAATGAAAATATTGTTGAAATAAAATTAAGAAAAGAGAAAGAAACAAAAGAGTGTAAAATTGAAAATGTAGTAGAAGAGATTAAAAAAATAATAATTTATTAATAGATAAGCAGAACTTGCTTAAAAAAGATATATACATTTGATAAAATGTATTATGTAAAGAGCGGAGGAACAATCATGAGTAGAGAAGAAAATTACATGAGTAAAATTAAATATAGAGCTTTTGGCTGCAAAACTATTACAACGAGATAATTGCTATAAAAATAGTAAAGTTGTAATAGTTAAATATAGCAAATATATCTCGTTATGCTTATAAAATTTAATAAGATAAGGAGATATAAAAAATGATAGAGATTGGATTAAATAATATTAAGAAAAATTTTGGTCTTAAAAATGTTTTAGATGGAGTAAGTTTTGAGGTAAAAACAGGAGAGAGAGTTTCTTTAATAGGAGAAAACGGTTCTGGAAAATCTACTATTTTAAAAATTATAAATGGAGATGAAAAACAGGATTTTGGGCAAATAAATATAAGAAAAGGAGCTAGTATAGGTTTTTTAAAACAAATTTATGATAAAAAGCAAAAAGACGAAATAGTAGAAAGTTATTTAAAGAGAAGCTTTGATGAATTTACAAGTATAGAAAATAACTTAAAAAAATTAGAATTATTAATGGCAGATAACAACAAAGATTTAGACAAAATATTAGCAAAATATGGGAAACTGCAAGAAAGGTATACTGCATTAGGAGGATATGAACTAGAAGAAAGTTTTAAAAAAATTTGTTCTGGGTTTAATTTCGATAGAGATTTTTTAAATAAAGAATATAATTCTTTAAGTGGTGGAGAAAAAACAATAGTAAATTTAGCGGCAATTTTATTGAAAAATCCTAATATACTACTTTTAGATGAACCTACAAATCATTTGGATATTTTAACAAGAGAAGTACTTGAGGAAACATTAGAAGAATACAAAGGTACAATATTATTTGTTTCGCATGATAGGTATTTTTCGAACAAATTAGCAACAAGAGAAATAAATGTATAGGAATTAAGCATTAAAGCGGATAACATTTAACTAAAGAGGTGTAACATGAAAGAAATTAAAATACTAATACCAATATTTAATGAAGAAGAAAGCATATTATTTCTTAAAAATAGAATTTTAAATGTAATTAACAAAATTAAAAATTATAGTTTTAAAATTTTGTTTATAGATGATGGTAGCAAAGATGGCAGTATAGATTTAATAAATGAAATCAGAAAAATTGACAGTAGATTTGAATATATTTCTTTTTCTAGAAATTTTGGTAAAGAAACTGCAATTATTGCAGGACTTGATTATTCTAAAAATAGTGATGCTGTAATAATAATGGATGCAGATTTGCAGGATCCACCAGAGTTAATACCTAAAATGATAGAAGAATGGGAAAACGGATATGATGATGTATATGCCAAAAGAAGAACAAGAGACGGAGAAACTTGGCTTAAAAAAACAACATCAAAACTTTATTATAATATACTTCAAAAGTTTACTAATGTTGAAGTCCAAAAAGACACAGGAGATTTTAGACTTTTGGATAAAAAATGTGTACAAGCTATTTGTGCTTTGAGAGAAACTTCTAGATGTTCAAAAAGTTTGTTTAACTGGATAGGGTTTAATAAAAAAGAAGTGTTATTTGATAGAGAAAAAAGAATTGCAGGAAAAACAAAATGGAATTACAAAAAACTTATAGATTTAGCAATAGACGGAATAACTTCCCTTTCTGTATCTCCACTTAGGTGGGCTGTATATATTGCAATACCTATATTTTTAATACTATTTATATATGCTGCAAGCTTAATAGGCTTATCAATAATAAATGGACAAGCAATAAATTTAAGTCAAATTATTATTCTACTAATACTTTTCTTTGCAGAAATTCAGCTGGTGCTAACAGGAATAATTGGAGAATACTTAGGAAGAGTATTTAACCAAACAAAAAATAGGCCACTATATTTAGTAAAAGAAATAAATGGAGAAAAGAATTGGGAGAATAAAAATGAAGAAAAAAATAGTAATTATATTAATATTAATAACATTAATACAAATTTTAACTAGGGTATATTTTTGTTTCCAAAAAGAATATTTTCATATGGACGAGATGTATTCGTATGGGCTAATGAATTATGATAAATTAAATATTGCTGATAATTCAGATTTTTTAAATACATGGCATAATAAAGAATACTTCGAAGATTATTTGGAAGTAAATAAAGATGAATTATATGATTTAAACCCAGTTTATGAAAATCAAAAAAATGATGTCCACCCACCTTTGTATTATTTGCTACTTAGAATAGCTTCGAGTTTTAATGTAGATAATTTCTCAAAATGGTCAGGGCTCATCCTAAACATATTAATTTTTGCAATATCTAATATTTTTATATATTTAATAGCAAAAATAATTTTTAAAAATCCAATATATGCATTACTTACATGTTTAATAAATGGATTTAGTTTAATTGCCCTAAATAGTAGTTTGTATATAAGGATGTACGAACTTTGTAACTTAAATATATTAATAATTACATACCTGCATTTGAAAATTTATGATAAAGAAAAATTAAAAATACCATACGAAATTTTAATTACAATTTTCCTAATTTTAGGAGGGTTAACGCATTACTATTACTTTATTTATGTATTTATCTTAGCAATAATTTATATAGGAAAATGTATTAAAGAAAAAAGATTTAGAAATTTAGTTTTATATCTAGCAGGAACAATAATTGCAGCAGGTGCATATCTTTTAATTTTTCCTTATGCAATATCACATATATTATTTGGATATAGAGGAGTAGGAACAAATGTAGATATATTAAACAATTTAGGTGGGTATATATGGATACTAAATAAAGAAATATTTAACTATTTATTACCAGTTGCTTTAATAATAGTTATAATTTCATGTTTGAAAAAGAATAAAAAGAAAATGAATTTAAATAAAAAAATTTATTTGCTATTAATACCAATATTGGTTTATTTAATTGTGGTAATATTAAAAGCACCATATGTAGAAGCAAGGTATATTATGCCGATTTATTCTGTAATAATTATATCTTCAATATATTTAACCAAAACATATTTAAAAAAAGCGTGGGACAATAAAAGCACTTTATTTATTACAACATTATTATTTTTATTAATTATATATAGTCCTATGATGACAAGAACAAAATTAGAATATACATATACAAAATATAATAACATTGCAAAAAATATAGAAGAGAAAAATTTACCTATAATATATGTTTTTAATACAGGTAAAAATAGATTTTTAGATGACTTATATTTATTTACATTAGTTGATTCTTCAATAATATTAGATTATAATAAATTGCAAGAGGACGTATTAAAAAATCAACAAGAGGATTTTATTTTAATCTGTAATGAAGGTGTAGATGAAGAAAGAATAAAAGGAATTTTAGAAAGCAAAGAAATAACTTATATGCAGAAAATGAACGCATGTAATATTTATGAAGTTAAATAAAATGGAGGAAATTTATTCTCCATTTTTTTTACAATTTATAAAAAAACGGTTTCTAATTTAAGGGTAATGTGATAGGATATAATAAAACATAAGATAAAGGAGGAAAGACTATGCCAAATATTAAATTAGATTTAGAATATTCAGGAGTTACGGAAAAAGAAATATTAAGATATGAACAAAAAGTATTAAAAATTTATAATGACTTAGTAGAGAAATCTAAGGATAAAAATGAATTTGTTGGATGGTTAAACTTACCAACTAATTACAATAAGAAAGAGTTCGATAGAATAAAAAAAGCAGCCAAAAGAATAAGAAAAGATTCAGAAGTATTTATTGTAATAGGAATTGGAGGCTCTTATTTAGGAGCAAGAGCAGTAGTAGAAAGCTTAACAAGTAATTTTGCAAATTTAATGTCAGATGATATAAGAAAATCACCTCAAATATTTTTTGTAGGAAATAGCATAAGCCCAAACTATGTAAACGAATTGATTGATTGCATTGGAGATAAAGATGTGTCGATAAATGTTATATCAAAATCTGGAACAACTACAGAACCCGCAATTGCATTTAGAATATTTAGAGAATATTTGGAAAGCAAATATGGAGCAGACGAAGCAAGCAAAAGAATATATATTACAACAGATAAAAAGAAAGGGGCATTAAAAGAACTTGCAGATGAAGAAGAATACGAGACATTTGTAATTCCAGACAATGTAGGAGGAAGATTTTCTGTTTTAACACCAGTTGGACTTCTTCCAATTGCAGTGGCAGGAATAAACATTGATAAACTTATGGAAGGCGCAAAAAATGCACAATATGATTATTCAGATACGAGTGTAAAGTATAACCAGTGCTTTAAATATGCGATCGTAAGAAATATATTATATAAAAAAGAAAAAACTATTGAAATACTCGCAAATTATGAACCAAAGCTACATTACTTTACAGAATGGTGGAAACAACTATATGGAGAAAGTGAAGGAAAAGAACATAAGGGCATTTTTCCAACAGGTGTAGATTTAACAACAGATTTACACTCAATGGGGCAATATATACAAGAAGGTAGAAGAGATTTATTTGAAACAGTTATAAACATAGAAGAAACTAAAACAGATATAAAAATAAAAAGAGATGAAGACGATATAGATGGATTAAATTTTTTAGCAGGGAAAACAATGGACTATGTAAACAAGCAAGCAATGCAAGGAACAATAGAAGCTCATGTATCTGGGGGAGTTCCAAATATAATTTTAAATGTTAAGAAATTAAATGAAGAATCTATGGGAGAACTTATATATTTCTTTGAACTTGCTTGTGGTATATCTGGAAAAATATTGGGAGTTAATCCATTTGACCAGCCAGGAGTTGAAGCATACAAAACAAATATGTTTAGATTGCTTGGAAAACCTGGGTATGAAAATAGTTAATGAACAGATATCCAAATTTGAAAGTATAGAGGAAATGTAGGGGCGACCTGTGGTCGTCCGCTCTTCGTAGAAATTTCTAAATATAAATAAAATGTGAAGTGGGATGTGGGAAATGTGAAATATTACGAATTTGCATAATATATTTGACATTTAAGTAACTTATAAAGTATAATAATAAGCAGTTAAATATAAAACTGTGATGAGACAAAGTAAGATAAAGGTTGCTTTTAGAGAGAATTAGTGTTTGCGCTGAAAGCTAATTTAAGTAAACGTATCCCAAAAACTACCTCGGAGTTTTCTAATAAAAGTTAGACGCATAAGACGCGATAAAATCTTTAAATTAAGTAAAATAAAGGGTGGAACCGTGCAATAAAAGCACCCCTAAATAGATTAACATAAGCTATTTAGGTGGTGTGTTTTTTTTAGGAGAAAATAAACATGCTAATATCAATAGGAACAAGAAGCGTGCCAAAGGTAACTGCAATAACAAGAGCTTTTTCAAAATATCCAGAACTTTGGTTAAACAATGAAGATGAAATAAAATATATTATAATGCCAAAAGAAGTAAGAAAAGATGAAAATGAAGGACAACAAAAAGATAATTTTTCTGGAGTATCATGTAATCCAATGACTCTTTCTGAAACAATAGAAGGTGCAAAGAATAGAGCAAAAAATGCTTATGAGTATGCAGAAAAAGAAAAAGGCACATGTAACTATGGAGTAGGAATAGAAGCTGGAATGTATCCTGTACCAGAAGTAGAAACAAAATATATGGATGCAAGCATATGTGCAATATATGATGGAAATAACTATTATATAGGATTTAGCCCATCATTTGAGTATCCTAAAACTGTGGTAAAAAGAGTTTTGGAAGGCGAAGAATTAGGATATATGGAAGATGTATTTGGAAGTACCGCAAAAGGAAGAAAAGGAGCAATAGGAGTACTAACTGCAGGTAGAGTATATAGAGACGAACTAGAAGAATATGCAGTAATTATGGCATTAACAAAAATTGTTGCAAAAGAGGTATATGATAAATGAGATGTGCGAGGTGTGAAGTGTGCTTTTAGAGATAGACTACGTAAGGCTTACTCTAATTTCACACATCACACATCCCACTTCCCACATCAGAAATATATAAAATAATTAGATTGTTAATTAAATAATAGAAAGGAGAATAAGCGAAATGATAAAAATTACATTAAAAGACAATTCAATAATGGAGGTTGAAGAAAATTTAACTGTGCTAGAAATAGCAAAAAAAATTAGCGAAGGTTTAGCAAGAATGGCAACTGTGGCAGAAATGGATGGAGAAATTGTAGATTTAAGAACAGTTGTAAATAAAGACTGTACATTAAACATATTAACTTTTGAAAGTGCTTTAGATGGAAAAAAAGCCTATTGGCACACAACATCACATATTATGGCACAAGCAATAAAAAGACTATATCCAGAGATAAAACTTGCAATTGGTCCATCAATTGATAATGGATTCTACTATGATTTTGACACAGATAAGCCTTTTACACCAGAAATGCTAGAAGCAATAGAAAAAGAAATGAAAAAAGTAATAAAAGAAGATTTACCAATAGAAAGATTTGAACTACCTAGAAAAGAAGCATTAGAATTAATGAAAGATGAACCATATAAGCAAGAACTTATAAATGACTTGCCAGAAGGAGAAACAATATCATTTTATAAACAAGGAGAATTTACAGACCTTTGCGCAGGACCACACTTAACAAGTACAGGAAAAGTAAAAGCAGTAAAACTACTTTCATCATCAGGAGCATATTGGCGTGGAGACGAAAAAAACAAAATGTTACAAAGAATTTATGGAATTTCTTTCCCTAAAGCAAGTGCATTAGAAGAATATGTTAATATGCTAGAAGAAGCTAAGAAAAGAGACCATAAAAAATTAGGAAAACAATTAGAATTATTTATGGTAGCACCAGAAGGACCAGGATTTCCATTCTTTTTACCAAAGGGAATGGCACTTAGAAATGTGTTAGAAGACTTTTGGAGAAAAATACATGTAAAAAATGGATATCAAGAAATAAAAACGCCAGTAATTTTAAATGAACAATTATGGCATACATCAGGACATTGGGATCATTACAAAGAAAATATGTATACAACAAAAATAGATGATGTAGATTTTGGAATAAAACCGATGAACTGTCCAGGAGGAATGTTAGTATACAAAAATAAAATGCATTCATATAGAGATTTACCAATTCGTATGGGAGAACTTGGACTTGTTCATAGACATGAAAAATCTGGTGAATTAAATGGATTATTTAGAGTAAGATGCTTTACACAAGATGATGCACATATATTCTGCATGCCATCACAAATTGAATCTGAAATAGTTCGTTTAATGAAATTAATAAATGAAGTTTATAGCATATTTGGATTTAATTACACAGTAGAGCTTTCTACAAGACCAGAAGATTCAATGGGTTCAGACGAAGCTTGGGAAATGGCAGAGAATGCTCTAAAAAAAGCACTAGAACATGAAAATGTAGAGTACGTAATAAATGAAGGAGACGGAGCATTTTATGGTCCAAAAATAGATTTCCACATAAAAGACTGTTTAGGAAGAGAATGGCAATGTGGAACAATACAATTAGATTTCCAAATGCCAGAAAGATTTGACTTAACATATATAGGAGAAGATGGGGAAAAACATAGACCAGTAATGCTTCATCGTGTTATATTTGGAAGCATAGAAAGATTTATTGGAATACTAATAGAGCACTTTGCAGGAGCATTCCCAACATGGCTTGCACCAGTGCAAGTAAGAATTTTGCCAATAGCAGATAGCCACAAAGAATATGCAGAAAAATTAAAGAAAGAATTTGAAGAAAATGAAATTCGTGTAGAAATAGACGAAAGAGAAGAAAAAATAGGATATAAAATAAGGGAAGCACAACTTCAAAAAATACCATACATGCTAATAATAGGAGACAAAGAAGTAGAAGCAAATGCAGTAGGTGTACGTTCAAGAAAAGACGGAGATATTGGCGCAATGAAAGTAACAGAATTTATAGCAAAAATAAAAGAAGAAGAAAGAACATTTGCAAAATAGAATAATAATGGATATTTTGTCGAACTCGGGGAAAAAGGGGTCAGACCCCTTTTTCCCCATAAAAATTTAAAAATCTAATTGTAGAAATTAAAGTGTTATGATATACTTTGTTAAAACAAAAGAAAATAAGAAAGAGAGGGCTTTTTTAATTTGGAAACTAATGAAAATATAATTGATAAATTAAATTACATAGGTTTAGACTTAAATAATATACCAAAGTTTATTAAAGATTTTGAAGAATTAGATTATAGGCCTTCAAAATATAATGATGAACATTTATACAAAGTATATAAATATATAGATATAGCGGATATTCAAATATTACTTACCCCAACTAATAGATTATCATATATGGGTGAAAAATATGGAAAAGCTGTTCCTCTTTATGCATATTTAACACCAGATACAGAAGAAAATATTGAAAGACATACAAAATTTTTGTCAATGGTTTCAAATATTAACATAGATAAAATAGAAGAGATAGGAAAAGAACAAGAAATATTAAATGAAAAAATTCCATTTAAAGTAAAATATCCAAAAGATTATTTGTGGCAAATATATTATTCCGAGTATACAAATAAGTATTTTATGTTGGTACCAACAGAAGATTTAGAATATACTGCATTTTTTTATTTATTAAAAAAGCAAATAGCAAATGCTAAAAGTGGTAAAAAAGAAAAGATTTTTGTGCCTATTAGTTATACTGATTATAGTAGAAAATATTTAAATAGAACACAAATAACAGATATAGAAAACTATTTATGGCTTTTTACAAAAGAATGGCCACTTGTTTATGAAATATACGATAAAGATAATAATTTAAGCATACAAATAACAGGAAAAGCATTTATATATGATGACATTGAGAGCGATTATAAAATAGTGTTGCAAACAAAAGAAGAAGCAATTAAATTTTATAAAACATTAAAGGCACTATTTATTATGAAAACAGAAATGCCACATCACTTTAATATCATTACCAGAATAGATAATAAAGGGAGTTTATCATTTCTTGTAAACAATAAAAAGGTAATGTATGAAATCTTACCTAGTTTAATAAAAGAAGAGTACTTAAAAGCAGAGGAAGAAAAAATAAATTTAATAGAAGAAAAGACAAAAGACGAGAAAGAATTAGATAGATTACAAAAAAAATCAGCAAAATTAGAAAAGGATTATTTAGAAAAAGAAAGACAAATTTCAACTTTTTTGGAATGTAAAAAAACTTTCTTTGGCAAAGTTAAATATTTTTTTAAGTATAAAAAAGTTAATTTAACTAAAAAGCAAGACGGAGCAGAAAAGGAACAAGAAATAAAAGTAATTAGGTTAAATAAATATGCAGATGTAAAGTCTAATTATACATTAGAAGAATTAATAGAGTTATTTAAACAAATAGACAAAGAAGAAAGCAAAGTAAAAAACTTAGAAAATGATATAAAAGCAATAAAACAAAGAATTACTAACTTAGAAAGCAAAGTAAGAAATGCAACTCTTTACATAGAAGAAATAGATAAGCATAAAAAAAGTATATTTGAATTTTGGAAATTTACAAATAAGGACAAAGTTTCGGAACTTCCAGAAGGAATGCAAAACCAAGAAGATGCAAAACCTTTAAGAAAAGTTTTTGATTTTGAACTGGATTTTGAAGATTTTTCTGCACAACTAGACAAAACACAAAGAGAATTACTTAGTAAAGAAGAATTAAATAGTGTTTTTCTAGCAACAACATATATTTTAGAAGACATAAATAAAATAGTAAGAAATGAAGAAATTACAGAAGAGAGATTAGAAAATATTAAACAAAAAGCACTAGAAGAAAACAGGTTAAATGACAAAGACAATTTTGATATATTTGGTGGAATTTCATATGATAACAAATTAAAAGTATTAGCGAATAAAAAGCATAGAGAAAAAGAAAGAGAAATATATAATGTATTAGACATAACCAAAGACATAACATTAGAAGATTATACAAATTACTTAAAGCAAGTATTAAAACATTTAGAATCTGCTTTTAGTAAAATAAAATTAACAGTTGACATGCCAATTTATAAAGCAAGTGCAGATGCAATTACAAAAAATAATTTTAATAAGTTTGATATTAAAGGCAGTAAAGCTTTATCTTGTATGGTAGAAAGTAAAAATAACTTTTATCTATATAAAATTAATTTAAAGGAAAATACTCCAATTGTTGCATTTACAAATATTATATATTACGATAATTATAATAAAACTTTACCACTAGGAATGAACGTAACAGAAGAGATACTAATAAACAATAATTTAATCAATTTAGAATTAAAATCAAAAGAAAAAATAAATATTGTATCATATCTAGACGAAAAAAATCCATTATCTGATATAGAGATAAAAACAGTAAATGTAGAGGAATATGAAGTCAATTAGATAAAATGGAATTTGTTTTTGTGAGGTGAGAGGTGCGAAGTGTGAGGTGTGCTTTTTAGGGCTAGGCTACGTAAGGCTTACCCTAATTTCCCACATCTCACATCCCACTTCTCATTTCTCAGATAAATTTTAATTTATTATTTAAAAATCTTGTAAATACAAAAAACATATTGTATAATAAAACATATGCCGATGTGGCGGAACTGGCAGACGCACCAGACTCAAAATCTGGCGGGAAACCATGTGGGTTCGAGTCCCACCATCGGTACCAATGGAATTTACATATAACAAAAATAAATAGTATACTTCATTTGAAGTATACTATTTATTTTTGTTGCTAGATATTATGACACTGAGAAATAGCATTTTCAGTTGCCAACACTTCGGCCTTATCCTTGTTGGAAATATCAACTGTATAATCTTTGATAATTTTAACACCAAAGTTTTCTTTTGGTTCGGCAACTGCAGGCTCTGCCTCGCCAAATGTTTCGACAAAGATTCTCCTTAATTCTTCTGAGAATTTTTTATCTGCGATCTTGTCTATGATAAGAGGGAAAAATCTCAAATAAATAATAATCTGGAAATTTTCATCTTTAAGACTTTCAGGGAAATCTACTTTATTGGCAAAGCCGCAACGTTCATGCTTAAGATCGTCTAAGGCTAATGCCAAAAGCATTATCATTCCCTCAGGAACAATGTCATTGTTGCCAGAAACATCTGCAAGATAGTCGCAGAAGTCATGCAGTTCATAAGGCACATTTTTTGCTACATCCCGTGCACTGCGAAGCTTTTTAGCTACGTCTTGTAATAAAATTTCCTTTTCCTCGTTGCTTTTGCTGTTTTTGGTTGTCATGTAAAACATCCTTTCTATAATAAAAATTTTATTTTTTATCTAGCGTTTTGTAAAAACAATAGCAAATAGCTGATGCAATGCAAAATTGATTTTAAGGCGATTTTATTTTAAAGTAGAGTTTATATTTTCAATAAAAGCTAATAAAAGGTACTAAAAATTCATTGTTTTATACGGTTTAAAGAATATCATTTATTTCTTATGATTAATAAATATTAAAATTCTTTAACTACTGTATGCTTAATATTAGCAGTGATTAATTCGTTGCACTTTTTTTGTATAATACTCCAAAAATTGGTAATAATATAAACAAAATATTTTTGGAGAAATTTATGTTAGTTGTTTGGATTTTATTTTCAATTATTTTTATAATATCTTTATTATTATTTATAGTCTCTATATCTAGTCTACAAATAGAAGTAAAAAATTTAATATTTAATTCTGAAAATATGAAGGGAAGCAAACTTGTAGATTATTTAGTTTATATTAGATTAAAAATATTAAAAAAAATTACTTGGTTATCTATTAAAATAGATAAAACAAAAATTAATAAAATAAAAAATTCTAAATTTATGGATAAAATATTGAAAATGGAAAAGAAAATGTTAGAAACGGAAGATTTTAATACAATAAAAAAAGATTTAAAACACCTAAAGCAAATAGATGTAGATATTATCAAAGCACATTTATATCTAGAAATAGGTTTTATAGATGCTTTTGTAACATCAATATCTGTTGCAGCAATTAGCACATTACTTGCTTTTATTTTATATAAAAAAATGAATAAATACAAACTCGAAAATTACAACTATATAATTACTCCTAATTATAACTCAGAATCTACAATAAAGATAAAATTAAACTGTATAATTAATATAAAAATGATACATATTATATATGTAATATATATGTTAAAAAAGAAAAGGAGTGTAGATTATGATGAAAGAACATCCAATAGGAGAGCTTATGCTTGCCGCTATGAATAGCATAAAAGATATGGTAGATGTAAACACTATTATTGGAGACGCAATAGAAACAAGCAATAATATAGCAATAATACCTGTTTCAAAAGTATGTTTTGGATTTGCAGCAGGAGGTAGTGAATTCAACGAAGAAACAATAGAAGAATATACAAGGAAAGAAAAAGAAGAACAAATGCAATACAAATTACCATTTGGAGGAGGCGCAGGAGCAGGTGTAAGCATTAACCCAGTTGCATTTATAGTTGTACAAGAAGGAAATGTAAAACTATTACCAGTAAACCATTCATCAGCAGTAGATAGGCTTCTTGATTATGTCCCAGATTTATTCGAAAAGGTAAATGACATGATGAATAAAAAAATTAAAGCAAAAGAAGATAAAAATAGCGACGAAGGTAGTAAAATAAAAGTAAGCAACCAAAAGAAAACAAAAAAACCAAACGCAGAAGAAAATGTAACATACGAATTTGAATACACGGAAAACGAAGAAGACGAATTAGACGATTAAATTGTAATTTGAATGAGAAGTGAGAAGTGAGAAGTGGGAAGTGGGATGTGGGAAGTATGAAATTAGGGTAAGCCTAACAATGCCTAACCCTAAAAAGCACACCTCACACTTCACACCTCTCACATCACAAAAACAAATTCTAATTTATCTAAGCAATTTAAACCAGCTTTCAATTACTCTGCTTGCCATATTAACCAAATTAAGTTTTTTTACATCCTCTTTTGCAATAATATTTACCGTAGAAATAACATTTCCATCAATAGAATATGTTACTTCACCAAGCTTTTGACCTTGAACAATAGGAGCAGATATTGTGTCAGGTAATATCATTTCAGAAGTAATATTTTGAGATTTCCCTTTAGGTACTAGAGAACCACTATCAGATTCCAATATTGCATCCACAGTAGAAAAAGTACCCTTATCTACATTAATAGTTTTAACAACATCACCTTTTTTAGAAGATTCTACATATTGATAATTAGAAAAACCATAATCTAAAAGCTTTTGAGCTTCAGAAAACCTAATTGCAGAAGTTTCTGCTCTCATAATTACAGCAATTAAAGAAAGATTATCTCTAGTTGCTGTGGCTGATAAATTAAACAAAGCAGTAGAAGTAGAACCAGTTTTAAGCCCTGTTGCTCCCTCATAATTTCTTATTAATTTATTAGTATTTACTAGTTCCGATTTACCATCTCTTAAGCTATCCATCCATATAGTAGTATATTCTGTAATTTTAGGATGCTTAGTAATTAGTTCTCTAGACATAACAGCAATATCATAGCTAGAAGTTACATGACCATCTTCATCTATTCCATGGCAATTTTTAAAAACAGTATCATTCATACCTAATTCTTTTGCACGTTTATTCATTTGTTCTACAAAAAGTTCTTCAGACCCTGCAAGATATTCTGCCATAGCAACACAACAGTCATTTGCAGAAACCACGCAAATTGCTTTTAGCATTTCATGAACAGTAAGCGTTTCAGTTGTATCTAGCCAAATTTGAGATCCTCCCATAGAGCTTGCTTTTTCCGAACAAGGTACATTATCTTCCAAACTAATTACACCATTATCTAATGCTTCCATAATTAAAAGCACTGTCATTACTTTAGTAACACTAGCAGGCCTTAATTGTTCATGAGCATTGTATTCATAAAGTATAGTTCCAGTTTTTTGATCCATAAGTATAGCACTTCCAGATGTAATTCCTAAAAAATTTCCACTTTGGTTAGAATCCTCTTGAATGCTAGAGTTTTCTTCTGTGCTAGGAGTGCTAGAAGTACTAACAGAAGAAGAGCTATTAGACCAAACATAAACACTATCATCTGAAAACGCATGGCTAAAAATTGGAAATATAAAAGAAAGTATAAATACAGATAATATAATATATATTATTTTTTTATTTATAAGCATAAAATAACCTCCTAAACAAATATTACTATATATTATGCGTTTAAGAGGTTGTTTAGAATAAATATTATATTTTTACAATTCTAATATCTATTGTATTTGCAGAAGAAGAACTGTATATCTTTATATCATAATCATTATCATTTCTGAATTTAAAATCAACACTTCCATAAGAAACTGCAGCATCTTTGCCTTCTTCTACATAGCTTACTTTTCGGCTATGCTCATGCCTTTCTACAACTGTTAAAGTAGGAACCTGCAAAACTGCATTGTATAAAGTGCTACTTACTTGGCAATTACCACCGCCATATCCTTTTTGAATATTTCCATCTTTATCAAAAATCTCTGCCTCCTTATAGCCTCTTTCAGGAGTAGCTTTGCCAACAGTATTACAAAATGAAAAAGTTTCACCAGATTTTACAACTGTACCATTTAAAGCAGAACAAGTTATAGACATATTATTATCTCTGTTTTTATCTTTGTATACTATTTTAGTAGAAAAAGAAGCAATATCAGTTTCGGAAGATGGGGTAGAATCTACTTCTTCAGCATTTTTATCATCATTAATACTTTTTTCTATTTCTATAACATTTTCTTGGGAATTAGTATTAGTTGTTTCATTATTAGTAGAAATTTTAGTTACATTATAGTTATTTTCTGCATTAGTATTATTATCATTACAGCCGAACTAAACAAAAAGCTAAAATAATCATTAAACTTAAAAACTTTTTCATAAATATAATTCATTCCTTTCGCTCTACTCAAGGCACAACACGGTATGAAACATGCCTTTTGCAGAAAAA